>CAZOOE010000201.1:0-10932 GCA_964581275.1 uncultured Clostridia bacterium | reverse complement strand
CGTTTTCGACATTCGGTGGAAATCCGGTGACCTCCGCGGCTGCGCTTGCGACGATTCGGGTAATCGAGGAGAACGATCTGCCGAAGAACGCGCGCGTGGTGGGCGATTACTTGCGATCAAAGCTTGAAGAGTTGAAAGACAAGTATCAGGTAATCGGCGACGTGCGCGGGATGGGCTTGATGCAGGCGATCGAGTGCGTAAAGGATCGGACGACGAAGGAACCCGATTCGCAGTCTGTGCTACGAGTGTTTGAAGAGACACGACGTCGCGGAGTGTTGATCGGCAAGGGCGGCTTGTATGGAAACGTGATCCGAATAGGTCCTCCGCTGGTCGCCACAAAATCGAACATCGATCAGCTCGTGGCGGCGCTCGACGGAGCGTTTGGTTCTTTGTGAGAACCAGGCTACTTGATTTTTTTCAACCAACATGACTCTTGTGTTGTAGGGCCGTTGGTGAAAGCATGCTCGAAGTAACTCTGTGTTGAGCTTCGATGTCAGCGATGGCAATCTTCGCCGCGCTGAGCCTTCCGATGCAGGGCCGGTTCCTGGCGAGACAGCAGAATAACAACATGGCGTAAAAATACAGTCAATCTTGGAAGAAATATTGACCGCGTTATCACCGGGGCGACCTCAATGTTTCTGACGACCTCCTTGTGATCGGCAACATCAACTTGGACAATTGGCGGCTAAGGCAGCGAGCCGCGAGGCACCGACCACGGATGCACCTCCACGACAAGGTCCCCTGCTTTGACCGCGGGATCTGCCTCTGCGAGCGCCTTCGCTTCTTCCAACGAATCGACCTTGAAGACAAACACACCCGCGTACGGCTTAGCATTGATCAATGGACCGGCGATAACCAGCTTGCCCGATGCAGCCATCGCCTGGATGTTCTTCATATGCGCTGCCTGGAGGGCGGCCGCTTCGGGCGTCTTGCTTGGAACCGGATTTGGACCTGCCTTCAGCAGACCGAAGTAGTAGGTTGTCAGCGACAGAGGAGCATCAGGCTTCTTCATCACGTTCTTGGCCGCGAACCACTTGAGGACCTCGACCGAGTGCTGGCCAGCCTTGACTGAAGGGTCCGCCTCGACGAGCGAGCGCGCTTCATCCTCCGAACCCGATGTCAACACAAGGATGCCACGGATTCGATCGTCATCGGCGAGCGGGCCTGCGATCACCGCGCGCCCAGATTCGATCAGACCAATGACGTGTTTGAGGTGGCCAGGGCCCCAACTCGCGTTCTCAGGTTTCGCAGTCGGATCGAACTTCGGCCCCTTGACCATAAGGCAGAGGTAGAACGTTCCCATATCGTACTTGCGATCCTGCGGCGAATCCTTGCGACCGCGCGCCGGAACGACGATCGATAGCAAGCACGGAATCGCAAAGGCGGCGATCAGCTTCGCCACGATCGATCTCTTCTGCGCAGGTTTCTTCCCAGGCATCTCTACTTTGTACATGCTCCAGTCTCCTTCTTTGATTGAGGCTCTCAATCTTCTATTAAACGTACTTTGCACTTTCTTTTCTTTCGATATCGCCCGCGGGCCGAGGCCGCACTCACGCCAGGCGCAGGGCAGATTCGAACCGAATCTAACCGAAGAGGACCGAAGGCTCTGCGCGCCTTGACCGCTCGCTCGAATCTGCTTATCGCATCATTGCCTTCACATTATCGGCGTCGCCGCTCGATTCTGGCAAACAAATGCGTTGCGGTTAGCATGGAAGGGTCTCGACAGTTACACTTTAGCTTGCGACGTTCTGAGTTCAAGCTTAGCTTGCGCTTTGACGAAGACAACCTGAAGGTTGAACTCAGAACATAGAACTCAGAACTCTCTTTCGTTGGAGACAAAATGGATCACGGAGGCCACCGGCATAGCCTCATTCATATTCTGCAAGGGGCATATTCGGGCGAACTTGCGGCCGGCTTCGCATATCGCGGTCACTGGAAGTCGGTTAACAGCGCAAATGAGCGAGCGGCGATTCAAAGGATCGAACGGGAGGAATGGACTCATCGCAAACGAGTCGGCGAGATGCTCGCGAGCCTCGACAGCGCGCCACAAAAATACCGCGAAGCGAAGTTGTGGGTGATCGGGCGGACGATTGGACTTTCGTGTCATTTGATCGGCTGGTTCTTGCCGATGTATTTCGCTGGAAGACTCGAGAGCGGAAACGTGATTGAGTACCAGATAGCAGCGTCTCACGCGGCCGCGCTGGGACTGAAAGAGTTCGAAGCTGACCTGCTCGTGATGGCGGACGTTGAAAGAGAGCACGAGCAGTTCTTCATGAAGGTCATCACTGGCCACAGGTGGCTGCCGCTGATATCCAGGCTCTTTGGCTGGGGGAAGCCCGCTCAGACTGAACAAAGCGTTTCGCCAGAGAACGTCTCTTCTGAAGCGGCGGACTAGCCCCTTACTTTAGCTTGAACTCGGATTTCAAAAACTCTTTTACGCCTTCCCCGCCGGTTATGCGTAGCCAAACTGGCTCTTCCTGTCGGCCGACGCCAAGCTCGAAGTGAAAAAACGAACAGCAGACACGCTCGAGACTGATGAACTCAGCGAGACCAAGGATGTTCTCCTTTGTTCCCGGCAAGCCGACAGCATAGCCGTTCGACAACTCTCGAACGCTCTCTGTTTGCGAGAACAGTTGCTTGTGAAGGTCTTGTTGTCGCACTCGCTCGGCTGCGGTCAATCCCAAGAGATTGCACACGATTGGTTGATCCGACATTGACCTGGTCCCCTGTTTCGCAGTCTGTCCTTTCTCAGGCTTTTTCTGCTGGGCTGAAGCCGAAGTTGTTGCCAACAGAACCGAACAGCCGACCGCCAGCACTACGACTCCTATAGTCATGATCCAGTTGCGCATATGATCTGCCTCCTTTTGAAGAAGTTCGTATCAAAGAGCTTCACAAAAACGCAGGCGGGGAACTGCTCGGGGCAATCACAAGTGCTGAGGCCATGGTTAATCGCCGCCCGCATTGATTGAAGCTGCCGTATCTTCTCGTCGATCGCGTCAAGCCTGGTCCGAGCAACCCTCCTCATCTCCGCGATGGTGTGAGGTCCTTTTTCCCGCAGATCAAGCAGCGACTTTATCTCGGTGAGAGTGAATCCGAGTCCCTTCGCCTGCCTTATGAACTGAATCGACATCACCGCGTCATCGGTGTATTCGCGGTAACCGGAGGCGCGCCGCCCAGGTTTCTTGAGCAAACCGAGCCGCTCATACAGCCGAACCGTTTGAACATTGACTTCGGCTTGCGCCGCAACTTGACCGATCCTCATTCCCGCCTCCGCCAAGGTGAATTGGGATTATCGACCTTATACCAAAGTATAGAGTCAAGAAGAAAATCTCGAATGTGTTGATTGCCAAGCGTCGAATGCCGGAGGATGCTCGCACTGGATCATCGCGCTGACTGAGACGTCAGCCTTTCATCAGCGACTCAGCGAACGCTCGCCTGAGTTGTGCCTATTTCGACCGCTAGTAATCGTTTTGGTTCGTGGCCGACAGGAAGAGTGGCAACAACTTTCTTGGTGCGAGTGTCAATCGCCGACACGGTGTCGTCGAGTTGATTGCTCACCCACACGAGGCGGCCATCGGGATTGATCGTGATCCAGTTGGGGTAGCGGCCTACGTCGATCTTCGCCAGTTGCTTCAACTCGGGGACTGAGAAAGCGTAAATCGCCTTGCCGGCCATGCTGGTCACGTACAACTCGTGTTCGTCTGGGGTTAGCGAAAGGCCGTGAGTTAAAGTGTCATACGGTGGTATCTCGGTGCCCGGTGGCAGGGTGGGTAACTCCACTCTGCGAATTGTCTTTTGCTGCTTGAGATCGACTACCGCGAATCCGTGCAACTTGGACAGTGCAACATAGGCGAGCGATTCGTCGCGGCGGAGCGCGATCGGACGGACCCAGTCCCCCGGCGCGATCTCGGCAAGTTGTTTGTGCGTGTCGGTGTCATAAATCGTGATCCGTGAGCCCGCCATCGTACCTAGGTAGAGGTGACGCCCGTCCGCCGAGACGTAAGTGTTGTGCGGCCACGCCGGCGCCTTCAGCCGGTCGATAACCTTCACAGTAGTTGTATCCACCACGTCGATCGCTGCATCGTTCCGAAGTGGCACGAAGACTTTACGACCATCACGAGTGATTGACACTTCGTTCGGAGCGCGTCCCACCTTCACCCGCCACTTCACCTGGTGTGTTGCCACGTCTACCGCTACCAGCTCGTCGGTCCCCTCGACGCTGATGTATAAGGTGCGGCGATCGGGTGAGGGGATCAGGCCGTGCGGGTTGGCCCCGACTTTGATCGAGCCGACGACTTTCATGGTGACGGCGTCGATGACCGTGACGTCGTCGCCTTTGGAATTGGTGACATAAACGCGGGTCAGCGAGCTGTGATCGGCGGCGCCCGCTGCTGAATGTCCAGTCGCCTGCCTGGCCTGCGGGGCCAGCAAACTGACAGCGAATATCACAAACGCTAGCTTTAGTCTGTTCATAGCGGCCACATAATACACGATCTCGCGCCTGGAATGAACTCGGAGCCTTGCTGATGTGCCTGCTTTGTGATCTTTTGCGGACCTTTGCGCGACACTTCGCAGCGCTATGGTAATATCACGCTTCGATGTACATCGATTCACACGCACACATCGAAGGAAGCGAGTTCGACGCCGACCGCGAAGCCGTGATTCAGCGAGCGCTCGATGCTGGAGTTGAGATCATAGTCTGCGTCGGTGATGGGGATGTCGCGAACGACTCACACACCGCCGCTTTTCGGATTGCCGGCGAACATCCGTTCGTTTACACAACCGTAGGTGTTCACCCTCACGAAGCTCGATTGCTCGACGATGATCTGCAGGCGAAGCTCCTGACCCTTTCGCAGCATCCGAAAGTTATCGCCTGGGGTGAAATCGGCTTGGATTATCACTACGACAACTCGCCGCGCCAAGTGCAGCGCGAAGCGTTCAGAATGCAATTGCGACTGGCGCGCGAGCGACGGCTGCCGATCTCCATTCACACCCGCGAGGCCGAAGCCGATACGCTCAAGATACTTGGAGAAGAGTGGAAAGACTCGGGTCTCGGAGGAGTTATTCACTGTTTCACAGGCACTCGATCATTCGCCGAGGCCGCGGTCGAGCTTGGGTTTTTGATTTCGTTTTCGGGCGTAGTCACCTTCAAGAATGCCGATGGCCTCCGCGAGACAGCTCGAAGGCTGCCAATCGAGAGTCTGTTGATTGAAACGGACAGCCCGTTTCTCGCGCCGGTACCTTATCGCGGCCGCCGGAACGAACCGGCTTACGTTGTCGAGACTGCGCGAGCGATAGCAGAGTCGCGCGGCGTCGAGCTGGACGGGTTCGCCCGCGCAACGTCGGAAAATTTTGAGCGGTTGTTCAGGCTTGCCTGACCTGCGGGCGCGAAAAGGATCCTCATTCGCGTCGGAGCTCACGCTCAAGGGCTGAGACATATGAATCAGGACGAAAAACACTTAAGACTGCGAATGTGATCGTCATCGACCTGATCGCGGAGAGGGACATGGAAAAACGAGCTGATATCAACCGGGTCAGCCGCAGAGAGGCGCTACGAGGAGTTGGCTTGCTTGCCGGCGGAGTGGTTCTCAACTCCGCCTGTATGCGACGAGTGCGACCCTATGTGATTGACCCTCCGATTGGCAATGGGCGCAATGGCCGTCACTTCACACCGGTGAATGTTGCTCCGGAGCGGGTGATCCGAACCGTGGTTGGGCTTCGGCCGTTTCGACCGTCTGGTTTCGTCGTGCGCGCCGAGCCTCTGGGCGACAAACTGCTGGTCCACAACTACGGACACGGCGGCGGTGGTGTGACGCTCTCGTGGGGAACGGCTCGGCTTGCGGCAGACCTGATTGCAGAGTCTGGACGAACTGGAGCGGCAGCGGTCATTGGCTGCGGAGTTGTTGGTCTGGCAGCAGCGAGGACACTTCAGCGACGTGGCTTCGACGTGACCATTTATGCGAAGGACCTGCCGCCCGAGACGACTTCCAACATCGCCGGCGCGAGCTGGTCTCCGACTTTGGTTATCGATGAAGGCAATCGCACCGCGGTATGGGATTCACAGTTTGAACGCGCGGCGAGGTTCGCGCATCGCTCATTTCAGTTGCTCGTCGGAGACGAATACGGAGTGCGCTGGCGAGAGCAATATACTTTGAGCGACACCGACTATGGAGACAGCTGGGACCACCAGATGCTGCGCGATCTGTTTTCTAATTCGCTAAAACTGAAGCCTTTCGAGCATCCGTTTCCTGCCAAATACGTCAAGGTCGATAATATGATGTTCATCGAGCCTTCAGTTTATCTGAATGCTCTCCTTCGCGACTTCTATATTGCCGGTGGTCACATTCGTCGTGTCGCGTTTGCGGAACCTCGTCAACTTGCAGGCCTATCCGAAGCGGTCATCGTGAACTGCACAGGTCTTGGGGCGCGCGAATTGTTCGGCGACCGCGAGCTGACACCGGTTAAAGGCCAGCTCCACGCTCTCCTGCCGCAACCCGAAGTGGATTATGCGATGGTGACCGCGGGGCTCTACATGTTTCCGCGACGAGATGGGATTATTCTAGGAGGAACATTCGAGCAAGGAGTTGAGACGCTAGAAATGAATCGCGAAGCCGAGCAGCGGATACTCGCGGGTCACAAGCGAATCTTCAGCGGCATGCGTTGAGAGTTTCTGATCGGTTAAGCGTATCGAGTTGGCGGTCACCTGAATTGACCTCAGGTCGATTGATGAGATTGAATGCTAAGTGACAAAGGTAGCTGAGCGAGATGGAGACCGACGCAACAACACTATCACACAATGAGATCAGCCTGTTGCTGTTTGCGCTCCAGGGTGGCGACGCCGCACCCGTGCCCGACGCTGAGTCATGCGAAGAGGCATGTCCGGTTGTTGAAAACTTTGAAGAATTGCTCTGCGGAGGCACCATCGATCCTCATCAACAACTTGTGCGGCATCTGAACAATCATCTAAGGGAGGGGTTGATCGAATGTGGGATGTTCGAGTTGATGGCGGCGGCCCGGCCGGGTCCTGCACAACCCGTCTCGATGAAAGATCCGGTCAAACTTCAGAAGGTCAGCGAACGCCTGGCTGAGTGGACTTGTCAGATAAAGCTCGAAGACGCTGATCGTCGATTGCTCTACGAATCTCTAGCGCGATTGCCGCGGTCGTCCTGGGTAACTATGCCGCGAGTAATGTGGCGGCTGAGAAAGAAACTCAAAGCCTAACCCCGATCCGAATCGAAAATCGCAAATCGCAAATCGCGGATTCCAAATCACAATTCCAAATCGCAAATCCCAAATCTAAGAAGAGCGTTTTTGGTCGTGCACATCGGTTCGATCAGACGGGTCATTGAATGGCTTTGTCTTGAACTCAAACCGCAGCAGCTCGACCGGAGTGTCACCTGCGTTCTCCAACGCTTCTTTCTTATCAATATCAAGCCACCTCGTTTTTCCCAACTCCAGATTGATTCGGTCCGTGCCCTTCGACCCGGATTCCTGCAGTTGCGATGGTGTGAGGGCCACGAGTAACGCCGGTTGGGTGGCGTTCGTGGATACGTCCATCTTTTTGTGCGGAGCAATGACCATCCGGGCAATGCGGATCTGCTCGTTTTCGAACTGGACCTTCATCCAGTTCTCGTCCGGCGCAAAGGGCTCGCGGTGGAACTTGCCGTTCAACGAGTTTTGATTGAGCGGCTCGGTCTTGAACTCCACGCGGAGAAACTCGCTAGGGACATCAGTTGGATTCTCCACCGCGTGGACCTCTTTGACAGCGTGGTAGAGCCGAAACGTGCCGGCCTTCACCGCCGCCCGCTTGACGTCTCCATAAGGCAGGTCTACGTGCTTGAAGATGATTGGGCCGGCGTCGTTCAGGTAGACATACGCTGACGGCCGCTCAGTGTGATAGTGCTCGGGTATTTTCTCGCGCGGGCCGTATCGAACTCGCGTAACCCTGACCCACTCATTTTCGAATTCGAATTTGTAAGCTTGCGGCGCGACCCTAAACGGATCCTTGGATTGGGTTTGAGGCTGGGTTTGGGCGAAGGCCTCGCCGAGTATGAGGGAGGCCAGCATCACAACCCGGAATAGAATCATTGGTACCATTCCCCTTCGAGTCTTGATCTTTGTGAAGGCACAGATCGCTTAGATGCATGCGATGCTCTTGTATGAAACGTGGTGATGCGGTGGCCTGAATAAGGTTTTTTGGGAGTCCGCTTCGAGGCTACTCGCGCAGCTCATTGTCGCGCCGCCTTGGCCGCCCTTTCGGTTCGAGCCTTCGCCACCATCTCCTTGATCTCCTTCATCAGCGTCGGCCCGTGATACGGAATTCCGTCCTTGATCGTCCACTCGACCCCGCCGGTATGAATGCTCTTGCCATCTTTTATTTCATCCACGCCAGTTGGATAAAGCACCTTCAAGTTCTCAAGCGGGTTGCCGTTCACCACGATCAAGTCAGCCAGGAACCCAGCCCGGATGCGCCCGAGTTTGTCTTCCTGTCCCAATATCCTTGCGTTGTTGCCGGTTGCGTGTTGAATGATCTTCAACGGGTGGAAGCCCGCTTCTTGATGAAGCTCCAGAGTGCGAATCAGACCGAACCCGTACATCTGGTAAATGAACCCTGAGTCTTCGCCGGCTCCGATTGTTCCACCCAATTTGTCGAACTCGCGAAGTGCCGCCATCCAGATTTGATAGTTCTCTTTCCAGAATGTCTCGTCGGTAGACGACCAGCCGATAAAGTACGAACCGTGATTAGCGGGATTGGGTTTGAAGTACTCCTCGAGAGTCGGGTGCAGGTACTCCGCAAACCACGGCTGCGTCTGCGCGCGTTGCAGGTCGCGGCTTGCTTCGTAAATGTCAAGCGTCGGGTCCCAAGCCACATTCGCCGCGACCATCCCTTCGAGCACTTTGGACAAACGGTCGGGGTTGGCTTCGCGCCAGAGACGCCCCGCATAACGGAAACGATCTACCTCGTTGGCGTAGTTGTAGGTCGACGGAAAATTCTGTCGGCCGCCTTCAATCGCCGCGTCGGGTATTCCATACCAATGTTCGATCGAAGTTGTTCCGTACTTGATGTCGTCCCACGCGTTTGTCTCTTCGACCCCCACGTGATGAGCCACACGCAAGCCCAACTTGTGTGCTTCGTCCAGAAGCGCGCCCATTATGTCGCGATCGACACCGAGAATCTTTATCCCGTCGGCGCCTATCTGTTTTATCTCTCGCACTCGAGCCCGTGCCTCTTCGCCGTTTCGCTTTGTCCCGAACATCGGGTAGATCAACAACCGAGGCGCGGCGACTTCGCCTTTCGCACTCTTATCCCGCAACGCGAGCGCCTTCGTCGTATCACTTCCAACATCGCGGACCGTTGTAATGCCGCACGCCAGCCAGAGCTTCAGACAATAGTCGACCGGCTGAGGGATGCCGGCGCGCTCGTCCTGGATATGGCCGTGCGCATTGATCAAGCCGGGCAGCACATACTTGCCGGTCGCGTCGATCTCCACGTCGCCTTCGGGCCGCTTCGCTCGGCCCTCGCGCAACGCAACCGGATCGAGCGGTGCGACCTCGGCGATTGTATTTCCGGCGATGACGATGTCCTTCGGGCCGGAAGCCGGTGTGCCGTTGCCGTCGACCACCATCGCGTTGCGGATGACCAGTCGCGGGTATCGTTTGCCGCTGACAGGCGACGGCTTGCCGGTCTGCAACGCGAATGCCTGTGCGGCGAGGGCCGCAGCGAGCACGGAAATGACAGGCGCGCGCCTGTGTGTTGTTGCGAAGGAACCCGATCGATTGAACATAAGAACTCCTGAGGGTTGAGATCGTTCGAGATTCAGAAGGTCGTCGTCTCTACCTCAGCAACCAAAACTATCGGCGGCCCGCCTGTCGAAATCTTGAAGGCATGGGCCGTAGCTTCCTGTGTTCCCGGCGAAGCGGCGCTTTCCTGCAGCGCCTGCATGGACGGAAAGTATAGCTCGGCGATCCGGTAAAACGGCGGCGTGCTGCCATCGGGCGTGCCAAGTACCTTGGTGGCCGCAAACTTTGTCATACCTTTGATTCTTTCCACCGCCAGCGGCACATGCTCCTCGACGTAAAGCTTCTCGAATGCATCCACATCGGTCGGTCGTGGGTAGATGACGACTATTTTTGTCTCAGCCATATTCCCTCCAGGTTGGTTGTCACCATTGAGTCCCAGCGGCGCGCCAAGAAGATCGATCCGCTGGTTGAAGCAGACGAAGAATGTTCTGCAAAGCTAGCTCCTGTGCCGACGAGCCGTGTCGGGCTGAGGGATTGTGCGCCAACAACGGAGGTGGAGTCAATCAATCGATGGGTGGGTGGTGAGCATTCCTTTTGACCTGCGCGCGATAGCCGATTGCCGTCGCGGCTTGCGACGATCGACACTTCGGTCATCGCAAGCCGATCGGGCTGTATGTTTCAGGTGTATTACTGGTTCTGCTGATTGACCTTGGCGTCGATTCCGCTGGCCTTCATCGTTTTCATAAGGTCGTGAGCTCGCTTCCAGGCGATACCTTTTTCTTCTGGCTTTTCATAAGCATCGGGATGAAGATAAGCGCCCCGATCAGACGCCGCTTTGTCCTCCTCGACCGGAATTCTGTGTTTCTCGGCATAAGGATCTTTGCGGATCCCAGTGATTTGCCAGGAGACTTCGACGTTCGGCGCATCGGTTTTTATTGTGAATCGGTTGTTTTTTACCTTCTCAGCCACGATTGCGCGAGCGAAGGTACCGACGACGGTCAGCTGATACCGAAAGCTCTGATTGCGCGCTTCGAACCATTCCGGCAGCACAACCACCGCTTCACCGGTCTGATTGGTGGTGACGTTCCCGTTATAGATATTCATCATGTCCGGGGATTCCACAAGCGAGTGGTAGAGATATCTGTTCTGCGGATCACGCGGAAGATCGATCTTAGACGAACCACCCCTTTT
>CAZOOE010000200.1:0-10947 GCA_964581275.1 uncultured Clostridia bacterium | reverse complement strand
GTGGTCGCTTACTATCAACAAGTTGGAAGAGCCGGGCGGGCGGTCGACCGCGCGTATGGGATTCTGCTGAGCGGGAGCGAGGACGACGATATCCAGGACTACTTTATCGAGAGCGCGTTTCCCGCGCCCGAGACAATGACCTCGATTCTCGATGCGGTGGGGGCGTCCGACGGGATTTCGATCAACGATCTGCTGTCGAGAGTGAACGTTTCGCGATCAATGGCAGACAGAGCGATAAAGCTGTTAGAGCTCGACGGCGCAATTGAGATCAAGTTTGACAAGCGGGTCCTTTATTTTCGAACCCTGAATCGATGGCAGCCCGACCTGGAGCGAACGAACCGGATCACCGCTTTGAGGCGGGCCGAGCTTGCCCAGATGAAAACCTACGTCGCTCATCGCGGCTGCCTTATGGAATTCCTTGCTCACGCGCTGGACGATCCCGGCGCAAAGGCTTGCGGCGTATGTGCAAACTGTCAGGGGCGCGGTCTTCATGTTGTTGCATCGCCAGACCTCACAAGGCAGGCAGCAGAGTTTCTTGGACGGATCGACATCGTGCTCGAACCGAGGAAGCGCTGGCCTCACGACCTTTCTCTTTCGGAGACCTCGGTCATCCCCGAGGAATTGCGCAGCGCCACCGGCCGCTCGCTTTGTTACTATGGTGACGCTGGATGGGGACGCTTGGTGCGCGAAGGCAAGTACGATCGAATTGAATTCGATGACCGGTTGGTGGATGCATCTGCGCGCCTGATCCGCGAGCGATGGCAGCCCGAGCCGTTTCCGGAATGGGTCACGGCCATACCCTCGCGACGCCATCCAGGGCTGGTGTATGATTTCGCGTCGCGTTTGGCGCGCGCGCTTGGGATCCGATTCGTCCCCGCGCTGGTTCGCACCGCGGAAGCGCCTGAACAAAAGCTGATGGCGAACAGCTCGATGCAGGCTCGCAACGTGGCCGGTACGCTCGAGACGATCGAGCAGATACCCTCGAGCGCGGTGCTGCTGGTCGATGACATCGTCGACTCGGGTTGGACGTTGACGCTCGCGGGATGGCTTCTGAGGAAGAAGGGTAGCGGGGTTGTTCATCCCTTTACGTTGGCTCGCGCAACAGCCCGTAAGACTTGACCATGAAACTCAGTGACGATTCATTCGCGCTTTTTCTCCTCTGTTCGCATTTGGGTCTGCCCGATGAGCCCGATGCGAAACCTCTTGGCACCCGCGAATGGAACAAGCTTGAACACGCGCTCGCGGCCAACTCGTACAACTTAACTCAGCTTGCCGGTTCGAGCGCCGAGCAGATTAAATCAACCCTGAAGACAGACAACGAAGAGGCGGAGCGCTTGGCGCGGTTGCTTGATCGGGGGAGCGCGATGGAGGAGGAGCTTGAGCGTCTCGCGGGGCTCGGGATCTGGGTCATCACGCGATTCGATGAAGGTTACCCCGCGCGGTTCACCGAGCGATTGAAGGGCGCGGGGCCGATGATGCTCTACGGTTCAGGTGACGCCCGATTGTTGAATCGGCGCGGGCTTGCGGTCGTCGGGTCGCGAAACATCGATCGGCGCGGTGTCGCGTTGACCGAGCTTATTGGTAACGCGTGCGCCGAATCAAAGCTGGTTGTCTACTCGGGCGGCGCACGCGGGGTGGACAAAACCGCGATGGGCGCGGCGCTCGAGGCTGGCGGCAACGCAGCGGGATTGCTTGCCGATAGTCTGGAGAAGAGTATTCGGGCCGCCGACGCACGCGCGGCAATCGACGAAGGACAGCTCGTGCTTGCGACGCCTTTCTCGCCGCACGCGAGTTTCAATATCGGCATGGCGATGGGCCGCAACAAGCTTATCTACGCGTTGTCGGACTTCGCGTTGGTGATCGCGAGCGATGCGGAGAAAGGCGGCACCTGGTCGGGCGCTGAAGAAGCATTGAAGGCCGGATGGATTCCAGTGTTTGTCGCCGAAGGACCCAACGTCCCCGAGGGCAACCGGCTGCTGATCAAGCGCGGAGGTATTCCCTTCGCGGATTCGTTTGACGATTCTCCGTCGTCGCTTGGAGGCTGGCTTGAAGAACATACGCCGCGGAAAGACCCGGTGGCGGTGCAAGGCAGTTTGTTTTGACAATCCGCGCAAAATGGTAAACAACAGCTCAAAGGAAATAACGGGATCGGCGCGCGAGCGCAACACGCGGCTGCTTGATCAGTACCGCAATGAACTGATCGAACTTGAGCCAAAGTACCTCCTACAGATGGCTCATCTCACGACGCCGGCTACGGTGTGGAAGTACGTCGAAAGCGCGGTCACCAAATCCAAAGCCAACCTGGTGATGCTCGATCTCGAAGACTCGATCCCGCGCGACAATCAAGAGCTGCTCGAACAGGGACGAACAAACGTCATTCGCGCATTCAACCAACTGAATTGGGGCTCGCGTCTTCGCTTTTTCCGCCCGAGAGGACTCGAGCTCGATCCCGCGCTTTCTGACATCGCAGTGATCGTTGAGGCAGCGGGCTCAAAGCTTGATGGCTTGATCTATCCAAAGATCGAAGACGCCGATGAGGTTCGATCAATCGACGAGACTCTGACGGCATTGGAAGAGGCATTTGGCCTCGCGCGTGGCGGCATCCGAATCGAACCGTTGATCGAATCGGCTTCGGCGGAGGAGAACGTCTTCGAGATCGCGCGCGCATCGCGGCGATTGGTTGGTTTGGTGTTCGGTTCGTATGACTACTGGGCGAGCTTGGGGATGGGCGCTCCGAGCTACCGCGCGGATCATCCGCTGATCGCCCAGGCTCGCGGGCGAATCGTCAAGGCCGCGGCTTCGGTAGGCATTCCGGCGATCTCAGAAATGACAACTAACTACCCCACGCGCGACAAGAGCGACGACGAACGCCGAGCCGCGATGGAGGAGTTTTGCCGGGACGCTCTGCTCGCCCGTGACTTTGGATTTGCGGGCAAGTGGACCGGAATTCCGGACCAGACAGCGAAGGCGGTCGAGATTTTCGAGGTTCGAGAAGATGAGATCCAACGCGCAATCGAGCAAGCAAGACAGTTCCTCGATGCGGAAGCATCGGGTCGCGGGGCTACGATGATCGATGGCAAAATGGCCGATCGCGCGACCGATCGATTGAATCGCAACACCCTGAAGAAGGCTTACGCAATGGGGCGAATCGATAAAGCGTTGGCGAAGGATTTGGCGTTGATTTAATCAAATCCCCGGGGAGGTCTACAATGCTGAAACGTTCGGTGCTTTTTCTAGTTTTGGTTCTGTTATTTCCTGGCCGATCTTTCTCTCAAAGCCAGAAGAAACACCCGATAGACAAAGCGCTCGAAACGTGTATCGACAAGGATTCGAGTACAGCCGGGATGACCAGATGTGCCGACAAGGCTCTGGAGATGTGGGACAAGGAGCTCAATAGGGCGTACAACGAGCTCTCCGCGAAGCTGGATCCGAAAGGCAAGCAATCGCTTAAGGCGGCGCAGATGGATTGGATCAAGTATCGCGACTCGGAATACGGGCTGATTGATCTTGTCTACTCCGGCCTGCAAGGAACTATGTATATCCCGATGCGCATAGAAGCTCGAACTGATATCGTCAGGAAGAGGGCGGTCGCGTTGAAAGACTATATTGACCTGCTCAAAGAGCAATAGGACAAGCTCTCAACCCGCTGGAAGCTTCACGGGGATGCAGCTCGATTGCAGCGCTTGAAGCCAGCAACAGAAAGAGAGTCGCTGATATGGCCGAACTGAAAACAAAACCAAACGCGCAGAGTGTTGAAGAGTTCCTCAACGGGATTGCCGATGAACAGCGGCGCCAGGACTGCTTTCGCGTCGTGCAAATCATGAAAGCCGAGACCAAGGCCGATCCGATAATGTGGGGAACGGGGATAGTAGGGTTTGGCCGCTATCGGTACAAGTACGAAAGCGGGACCAAAGGCGAGTGGTTTCTTGTGGGCTTCGCTCCGCGCAAAAACGATCTGACCCTGTACCTCATGGCGGGACTGGAGCGTTATCCCGCGCTGTTGAAGAAGCTTGGAAAGCATAAAATTGGCAAATCTTGTTTGTACATCAAGAAACTTGCCGACGTGGATCTGCCAACGCTCAAACAGTTGATCAAACAATCCATCGCCGATCTTCCGGCAGTGAGCAAATGATGTCAAATTTGGTACGAGCGTGGGCAGCCGCAGCGATCCTTGTTCTTGAAAGATGAATCGCAAGATCCTCGAACCCAAGTACGGCCGGCTACTCGACGACTTCCGGGTCGGCGATGTCTATCATCATCCCTGGGAGGTAACGATCGACGACGGGATGCTGGCGATGTTCGCTGCTTCTTTTCTCGACCCGAATCCGCTCTATTCGAGCACTCGCTTCGCGCGCGACCTCGGCTTTCGCGACCGAGTAGTCCATCCGCTGGTGATGCTGAACCTTGCGCTGAGCTTCACTGTTCACGACGTTTCGGAACAAGCGATCGCTCACCTTGCTTATATCGATCTGAAGTTTCCAAACGCGGCTTATTCGAGAGATACTCTGTCGGTCTATTCTGAAATACTCGGAATTCGCTTGTCTGAGTCAAAGCGCGATCGTGGCGTGGTGCATCTGCGTACGACCGCGGTCAATCAAAACGGGCTGGTTCTGCTGATCTTCGAACGCAAGGCGCTGGTCCCGGTCGGCAAGCTCGCCGGCCGAGCGCATCCGGTGCAGCCAGCGGCAGAGGGCCTGACTCCGCGACCTCTTTCAACCTCGAGCGAGGCTGTCGCCCTACCACCTGAGCTGGTGACCGAGATCAAGACGCCTCAATGGCCGGGTCGGCCAATTGGTTCATACCGCGATTTTGATCGCGGCGATACCATCCTTCACACGCTCGGTCACACGGTCGGCGAAAGCGAGCATATGCAGCTCACCATCCTGACTCGAAACAGCCACCCGCTGCATTTTGACGAGGTCTACTGTCGCGATCGCAGCTTCGCTAAGACGCGCGTAGTCGAAGGCGGCCTGGTATTCGCGTGGGCAGCTTCGCTTGCAAGTCGCGACACGACTGCCAATGCGTTGTGGGACCTGGGCTACGACAAGGGCAGCCATCCTGCGCCGGTGCTTTCGGGCGACACCCTGTACGCCGCCTCACAAGTTCTCGACAAGCGCGAGCACGGCGCGCAGACAGGAATCGTTCGCTTCAAGCTTGTTGGCGTGAAGAATGAAACGCCTGCCAGTTTGCTCCGCCGGGGCGTTGATTTGTTTGATGGAAAGTTCGAACAAAAGGTGTTCGAGATAGAGCGAGAAGTTCTCCTGGCATTGCGGTCGTAACACCTCCTCCAGGTTGCGACAACGTGGAACCTTCTGTTTTCGGCGCACCCGTATGGCGTTCGCACTGCGGAGTCGCGAGTCATCGAGCAGCTTTCGGGAGCGGCGTTGCCGTATGTTCGAGCGGACTGGTTTGCGGCCGACGCCGCTATTCCAGTCTCACTTCACATAGCTATTTTGAGGCGAGGAACTTTATCAACCCGGCGTTGAACTCCGTTGATTTCTCGAGTTGAGGAACGTGGCCGCATTTGTCGATGATGAAGATCTGCGAACCTGGGATCTCTTTGTTGAATCGTTGTCCCATTGCGAGCTGCGTCAGGCCGTCTTCCCTACCCCAAATTACCAGGGTCGAGTTTTTGATCGCCCCGAGCTTTCCGTCCAGCATATCCTCGCCGTGCGCGATCGAGTCGATGAACCGCTGAATCGTGTACTGGTCGCCCGCAGTTACTCTGCTGGCAAGAAACAAATCGACCGCGGCATCGGTGCTAAACTGGTCTTTGTTATAAAACACCACCGAGATGAGGTCACGCACCTGTTGCCGCGTCGAGGGGTTCAACCCGTTGAGCACCTTTGGATCTATATCCCCGGTCACCGAGAACCCGGCTGCGTCGACCAGCACAAGCTTATCCACTTTTTCCGGATGCGCGATCGCAAAAGCCGCGGCGGTGAACCCACCCAGCGAGTTACCGACCAGTGACGCTTTCTGAACACCAACCTGCTTGTAGAAACCATCGAGAAAGTCCACGAGCGTCGCAACGCGGTAGTTCAGCATGGGCTTGTCTGATTTTCCAAAGCCGATCTGATCCGGCACAATCACTCGGTATTTCTGAGCGAGTGGCGCGATCGTCGGCGCCCAGTTTGCGGTGCTCCCGCCGAGCCCGTGTAACAGAATCACCACCGGCCCGCTACCCGCCTCAAGATAGTGAATCTTCGCGCCGAAGACCGTGGTGTACTTGTCCGCAACCGCCGCGTCTTGCACCGACGACGGAGGCGTGGCGGGGGTCGCCGGCGTTGCCAGGTTTTGAGCTCCGGCCGAAAGAGTCAGCAGCAGAAACGCCGCCACGGTAGCGAGCTTCCGGCGAAACTTGTCTTGCTTTAAGAGAGTTCGCATGTTTGCCTCCGTTGAGATGAACCTTTTAGGGTCTGATCATACCCAGACCGAGTGGAGCGGCTCGCCGGATCTGCACAGTGGGCAAGCTTCCGGCTCATGGAAGTTAGTGTCGACCTCGAGAAGCGAATAGTACGGTATTTGTCCGGTTTCAACGTGAGCGTCTTTGAAATGCACGAGCGAACCGATTGCGACAACCGTAGCTCCGGCGTTTCGTATCAGTTCTACCATAAGACTAATGACCTTGCCGGACCGTACCACGTCATCGACGAGAATGCATTTCAAGCCTTCGGCATCCAGATACTGTCGGAAGTAATACTTGCCGTTCTCCTTCTCGGCCCAGAATATTTGATCTGCGTTCAGCGCTTCACGCACTCCGAATGCGACGGGAATGCCGCCCGCCGCCGGCCCCACGATGGCGCAGTTGGGAAGCGCTGCCAACACCTCAGGTTCGCGACGAAGCAGCCGCGAGAGCGCAACCGTCAAGACTCGCGCGTTGCCGTGGTAGCGCATCGCGAGCGGCATCTGAAAATAATGACTCGAATGCTGACCGTTGGGAAACTCAAAGTGGCCCTTGCGCAGCGCGCCGGTCTCGCCGAGCAGCTCGGTGACTTGCTCCGGCGACGGTATCAATTGCACCTTTGGAACTAACATTCGCCCTCCCTTCTATTGGTCAGAAGCATCCTTTGGAGCACACAATGGATAAGTTGTATATACGTTTGCAGCGAGTGAGATTATAGGAAGGCAAACGCGGAAAGGCAAACTTGCTCCAACCCCCGCTGATCGACGATATCTGAGGGCTGCTTGTCGAATGAACTGAGAATGTCGATTGGCCGCGTGCTATAATCCGCCTCGCAGTTGCGCCCTTAGGAATGAATTCGGCACCGCGATCATGAATACTCATCACTAGCCATCGGGAATATGCCATCTGTCTACGACCTGAAGCCGAAGTTCCAGGATTTGCTGAGACCGCTGATGCAAGGGATTGCGGCCTCGGGCTTCACGCCGAATACGGTTACGCTAATTGCCATCATCGGCTCGATCGTCGTGGGCGCGCTCGTCTCATTCGCCGGTTCTCATCCTGCCCTCCTGCTCCCCTTGCCGGTTTGGTTGTTCGTCCGAATGGCCTTGAACGCAATCGATGGAATGATGGCCCGCGAGCTTAGGATGTCGACTCAACTCGGCGCGGTGCTAAACGAGTTGGGCGACGCCGTGTCGGACCTGGGATTGTATCTACCGCTCGCTTTCGTCTATCAGCCGGCGCTGTGGCCCGTCGTCGCATTTTCGATTGGCGCGGTGCTCACTGAGTTCACCGGTGTGCTGGGCCGCGCTCTCGGGGCCAGCCGTCACTATGAAGGGCCAATGGGCAAAAGCGATCGCGCATTTGTCGTGGGCGCACTTGGACTCGCGACATTCTTGTTTCCCGCGGTTGGGAAAGCGTGGCCATGGATATTCGCAGTCGCCGCGCTCCTGACGGTACTCACGTGTTTGAATCGAATATTACAAGCGCTCAGGGAATTGCTCTCCGCAGACGTGAAATGACTCGCAGGTGATCTCGATATGCTGACCTCGATCAAAAACCTCTCGCCGACGGTGCAGATGGGACTCCTGGTGTTGGGCATGCTGGTTTTAGCGTCGGTCGCAGTCGCTGCGCTTCGTCGGGCGCGTCCGGCAAAGGATATCTCCGAGCTCTCGGCGCGCGTAAGAGCCTGGTGGATTATGGCGGCGGTGTTTTTCGCAGCTATAGTCGCAAGCAATCGCATCTCGCTTGTCTTCTTCGCGCTGATGAGCTTCTGGGCGATGAAGGAATACATCACCCTGCTCAAGACTAGACCCGCAGATCACCACGCGCTTGTCCTTACGTTTCTTGCCATACCGGTCCAGTATCTCTGGATCGCGCTCGATCCACCCTGGTACGGAATGTTTATCATCTTTATTCCGGTCTACATGCTTTTGGCTTTGCCGGTGCGGATGGTTTTGTCAAAAGAGACGAAGGGCTTCGTGGAATCCGCCTCGCAGATCCAATGGGGGTTGATGATCTTCGTATTCGGGTTGAGCCACATGGCATACCTGCTCACCCTGCAAAGGGTGGGCGACACTCTTGCGAACGGCCGCACGCTTGTCTTATTTCTGGTTTTTGTCGTAGAGATGAGCGACGTCCTGCAATATATCTGGGGCAAGACGCTCGGACGCCACCCGATCATCCCAACAGTGAGTCCAAATAAGACCTGGGAGGGGTTTGCTGGAGGCATAGCAAGCGCGATGTTGTTAAGCCTCGCAATTCGGTTCCTGACTCCGTTTTCAATTCGGGAGACACTGATGGTGGCGCTGTTCATTACCGTAGCGGGCTTTTTCGGCGGTGCGGTGATGAGTGCCGTCAAACGAGACTTCGGCGTGAAAGACTTTGGAAGCGTCATCCCTGGTCACGGGGGTATGTTGGACCGCGTTGATTCATTGTGCTACTCAGCGCCGATCTTCTTCCACTATGTTCGTTACTTCTACACTCAATAGACCGGCTGGAGAGAGTCATCTTGACGAGTGGGGCATCAAAATCGGCGAATGAATCGACGGATGGTCAGAGACCTGTGAAGTCGCGGCGGTTGACGCTTCGAAACGCTGCTCAAATGATAGCGTTCGCGCTGGCGATCAAGCCTTTCATGACGCTGTTTATTGGACTGCGCGTCCGTGGCCGCGAGCATCTCACAAGGTCTGAGCCGTTTATTCTTATCGCCAATCACTCGAGCCATCTGGATACGATCTCGCTGTTGAGTCTATTCCCGCTTAGTCGTCTTCGCCGCATCCGCCCAGTAGCAGCGGCCGACTATTTCGAACGCAACGCGTTTGTTTCCATGTTTACAAAGACCCTGTTCAACATCCTGCCGATCGCGCGAAAAAACATCACGCCTGAAAACAACCCGCTTCGCCGAATGCGCGAGTCGATTGAAGCCGGCGATTCGCTGCTAGTCTTTCCGGAAGGAACGCGCGGATCGGGCGAGCAGATGGGAGCATTTCGCTCGGGTGTCGCGCACTTGATCGAAAAGATGCCCGGAGTGCCGATAGTACCAGCCTACCTGGTGAACATGGGAAGAAGCCTTCCCAAAGGCGAGTTCATACCGGTGCCCTTCTTCTGTGAGATACGCATCGGTGCGCCGCGGATTCTGGCTGGGAGCCGCCAGGAAATTACTAGAGCGCTCGAAGCTGCGGTGCGCGAACTGGCGGAGGAGATATGATTAAATCAGGCGGAAGGTCGTTGCGAGATTGCGCTCCTACAAACTTCCGCCTGATGAAGGCCGGATTACACACTCTTCACATAACTCACGAGAGTGGCCTAACGTCGCGCCGGCTGAGTATCGAGATCGGTGATGACGATCTCGACGCGTCGGTTCATCTGTCTGCCTTCCGGCGTGTCATTCGTGGTGACCGGTCGCAATTTACCGAACCCGCGCACAGCCAGGATCCGGTTTGAAGCAATTCCCGCCTGGAGCAGGTAGCCGCTGACCGTTTGAGCGCGGCCCTCCGAAAGTCTCTGGTTATAATCCTGCGATCCGATGGCATCGGTGTGGCCTTCAACTTCCATGTGGTACGGCCCCGGATAGGCGAGGAGTATTCCGGCCAGCTTGCTGAGCTTTTCACGCGCGCCGGGCCTGAGCGAGGCCTGATTGAAATCGAATAGCACATCCGAAAGGTTGACTATCAGGCCGCGAGCTTCACGTCTGGTTTCCAGAATCGCGGATATTGAAGTAAAGAGGCGCTGTTGCAACTCGTCCTTGTCCTGCTTCGCCTGGTCAGCTTCAAGGCGCGCTCGCTCAGCCTCGGCACGAGCCAGGTCTTCACTCGCCTTGGCGCGGTCCGCCTCAGTCTGCGCTTGATCGACCCGACGGTGTGCTTCGGCGAGTTCTCTCTCAGCGCGCGCAAAAGCATCCCGCGAAGCGGCAGCTTCTTCCTTTGCTCGTTCGGCCTCGTCCCTCGCCCGCTCGGCGTTTGTTCGTGCCCGAGCGATTGTATTGCTCGCGGCGCGGCGCTCTTCTTCAAGGCTCGCAAGCGCGATGCGTTCGACCGCCAACTCGCGCGCGCGTTCTCCCAGCCGCATTACGTCGTGAGCGAGACCGCTGAATTTCTTTTCGTCCTGGCGCCTGGTTGGCCAGGTCTGCTCCAGAGCTGCCAGCTTGATCTCTGCTTCTCGTAGTTCGTGCTCGGCGTACCGATGGGCGCCGGCGTGGCGGGCGATCTCAACGGAGCGCCGCGCGCCGAGGATCATCAACGGCGTACTGTAGTCCGCGCTCAATGCCGGCTCGTTGCGGGTTGAAACAACATAAAGAGTGCCCGGATCGCCGCTGTATTCTATTCGGCTCGCTTCGATGCCGCCCTCGGTTCCTTTGCGAAGAGTGTTCTCCGCTACAATGACCGGGCTGGGAAGCTTAACCGCGGAATGCGGCTCGGCGGTTATTATCAAACCGAAGGTCTGAAACGCAGTGGTGACCTCTACCTCAAAGTCACTCTTGATCGGCAATTCTGCGAGATTGTCTGCTTGACCTTCGGGAGCAATCGCCCAGAGTACACATG
>CAZOOE010000199.1:0-11036 GCA_964581275.1 uncultured Clostridia bacterium | reverse complement strand
GACAAGCTGGCAGCTCGTCGGACCAGGCACGACAAGCTGGCAGCTCGTCGGACCAGACACGACAGGCTGGCAGCTCTTCGGACCAGACACGACAAGCTAGCAGCTCGTCGGACCAGACACGACAAGCTGGCAGCTCGTCGGACCATCACTAGCGAAGTCTCTGTTACAGGCCACTAGTTCGCAAGTGAGCGTACTGGCACGAATCTCTCCCACGAGACCAAACTGGCGACTGACTAATTGCTACTGACTACGGACTCCGGACTACTGACTCCGGACTACGGACTCCGGATTCCGGGCCACCCGCTTTAATGATCGAATACCAACAGCTCCATCTCTATTCACAGGTTACATCGGACGAGATACTCGAGACAGTGTTCGAGCAAGCGCTGCGGGTATTGGTAAAGAAGGACCCGAGACCAAAGGTGGAGGCTCGCTTCTACCCTTATGCAGGCCTTTCCTCAACCATCAGGCTACGACAGGGCCGGGTCCTCGCACGGGTGTCGGATATCCTGAAGGGCTCGCCGCGCGAGGTACTCTTTGCCCTCGCTTGCATCCTTGTTGCAAAACTCTACCGCCAAAAGGCGTCAAAAGTGCACGAGCGTGTTTATCGCGAGCACACGCTGGATCCTTCCATAAGGGATGCATCGCAAACGGTGCGGCGCCGGCGTGGATACAAGATTACGAGCACCTCACGCGGCAAGACATACGATCTGGGTGTGCTTTTCTCACAATTGAACGCGCGCTACTTCAGCGGCGGACTCGAGCGTCCGACGCTTTCCTGGAGCCGGCGCAAAACCCGGCGGATTCTCGGACATCACGACCACGTCCATAACGCGATCATCATCAGCACCACTCTCGCCAATCCCGCAATCCCGCCCTTCGTGGTCGAATACGTTTTGTATCACGAGATGCTGCACGTCAAGCATCCGGCTCGCGTGGTCTCGGGCCGCACCGTTTATCACGGCCGCGCATTCCGGGACGACGAACGTTTGTTCGAGCGATTCGCCGACGCCCTCAAATGGCTGGAAAAGATTGCATTCCCGGCTCGAGGGAGTTCGCGCAGACGTCGGCAACCGCTGTGCGACTAGAGGGAACTAAATCGCGGTGGATGCGTTACATGTGTGTGAGCAAGGGTCGCGACCCGGCTGAGCAAGGATGTGCAACGGGTCTTCTCCGCCGATCGGGACTTGAGTTCAGAACAGATAATCCTTCTCCTTTGTTTGGGGCGCTCCGATGCGCCCCAAACTTTTTCACAATTGAACACTGTAACCAGCCCCGATGTCAGCAGCCCTTGGCGAATGTGGAGAGTTATCGAGAAGCGACAGCATTAGAAAACTTTAAGGTTATTGCTATGCTTTCGGTCACTTTTTTTGAAACCGAACCTGACATGCCGCGTTATTAGACGTGTGAGTGAACAACGAGCCTGGACCACGTTGAATCCTAATGCGCCTGATAGGCGTGGCCCTACTTGTTAGTCCAAGCATGTCGCTTGGGGTGAATCCTCCTCCATTACTCACCGGGCGCCGCGGAATGAAGTGACTGCGGCGCCCGCACTTTTTTGCCGTAGCATAGACTTTAGTGGGTGTCTGAGAAAGCCCCGTTCCTGCCGTAGCATTGACTTTAGTGCGTGTCTGAGAAAGCCCCGTTCACGACGAACGATCCCGGGCACTGACTAAAGTCTTTAGTTTCGTCTGACGAAGTGACGTTCACCAGGACGATCGGCACAGACTAAAGTCTATGCTATTACGCCAGCTTCTTGCGGAACCTGAACGCGCTCAACACCAACAGAACAAGTCCCATAAGAATCAGTGTCAAAACTTCGGGAAGGAGGTCGATCAGCGTCGCCCCTCGCAAGACGATCCCTCGAATTATCTCCATAAAGTGTGTTGCCGGAACCAGATACCCGATGAACCGCATGACTGTCGGCATCGAATCGCGCGGGAACATGAATCCCGACAGCAACACCGACGGCAACATTATCAGCCAAGCCAATTGGAGTGCTTGCATCTGACTTTGCGCCTTTGTCGAGATCAGAAGACCAATCGCCAGCGCCGTGAACAGGAACAGAATTGACAGCGAGATTAGCAGCAGCAACGAGCCCTTGATCGGCACGTCAAAGACCAGTCTCATGACGGTCAACACCGTGAACGTTTCAACAATGCCTATGAGTCCATACGGAACCAGCTTGCCGAGCATTAGCCCGTACGGGCGCACCGGCGTGACCAGCAACTGCTCAAGTGTGCCCTGCTCGCGCTCACGTACTATCGAGAATGCCGTGAGCAATGTCGTGATGATCTGAAGAATCACCGCGATCAGACCCGGCACCATGAAGTTCGCGGACCGCGAGTCAGGGTTGAAGAGCATCTTCGGCCTGACCTCGATCGGAAGCTGTGATGTGCGGCTCGAGGAGGTTCCCAGGTCGGTACTCAGTCTGGCGAGCGACTCGGTGAGCCCAACTTGTGAAGCGACCTGCAGGCTCTGGGTAGCGATGCTCGAATCGGAGCCGTCGATCAACACCAGCACCGTGGCTTGCCGATTGGCGAGAAGCCGGTCGGAGTAGTCGGGTGGAATCTTTATGCCAACCTTGACTCGACCCGTGACTATCGCGCTGTTGAGCTCCTCATCCGAGCCCACGTAGCGCACGATTTGAAAGTAGTCGGTGTTTTCAAATGCGTTCAGAAGGTCACGCGACTGAGGCCCGGGATCGAGATTGTAAACCGCGGTCTTGATGTTCCGAACGTCGGTATTGATTGCGTAGCCAAAGACCATCAACTGAACCATCGGCACAAGCATCATCAAAGCCAGGGTCAGCGGATCACGGCTAATCTGAATGACCTCTTTGTAGAAGATGGATCTGAATCCTCTGAACATGAAACCCCGTTCAGGGTTTCGGGTTCGGAGTTCAGGGTTCAACCCGGAACCCGGAACTATGAACCCGGAACCGCTTGTCCGTTCTCCGCGAACTTCTTAGTCAGGGTCACAAACACGTCTTCAAGCGACGGGCGCGCCGGCGTGACCTCCGCTCCGGTTATACCTATCTGCTCGAGGGTCGCGTTGATTCGAACAAGCGGCTCGTCCGAATCCATCAGCAAGTGAATCGACTGCCCGAAAATCGTCGCATCGCGAACGTATTGCGCGCGCTTCAACGCGCCAAGCGCGACCGTTGTGTTTGGACAAGTCACCTCAACCCACCGTGCACCGGAAGGCGTCACATCGGGCAGTTCCTTCAAGTCGTCGGGCTCACCATAGGTAACCAGTTTCGAGTTGAAGATGTAGCCGACGCGCGCGCAGCGTTCGGCCTCGTCCATGTAATGCGTCGTCACGAACAGGGTGATCCCAGCGCCGGAAAGCTGAAAGAACAAATCCCACAACTCGCGCCTCGCGACCGGATCGATGCCCGCCGTAGGCTCATCGAGAAAAATAATCTTCGGCTCGTGAACCAGCGCGCACGACAGGGCCAACCGCTGCTTCCAGCCACCCGACAACGCACCGGCGCGACGATCGCGGAATGGACCTATGTGGGTCAACTCGATCACATCCTCACGCCGCTGGCGCAGCTTGTTGCCCTTAAGCCCGTACACGTGGGCGTAGAAGTTGACGTTCTCCCACACGGTCAGGTCCTGGTAGAGGCTGAACTGCTGCGACATGTAGCCAATCGTCTGGCGAATGTCATCGGTCTCGCTGAGGATGTCGAAGCCGCCAACCCTGGCGTCGCCCGCGGTAGGTGCAATCAAGCCGCACAGCATCCTGATCAACGTCGACTTCCCGGAGCCGTTAGGGCCCAGGAAGCCAAAAATCTCGCCGCTCCCCACGGAAAGGCTAACCCCGTCGACGGCGGTCACGTCGCCGAATCGTTTCGTTAGCCGGTTGATTTCTATTGCCGGTGACATAGTTGAGTGACGAGTGAAACGTGATGCGTGACCTAGCATAGACTTAGTCCGTGTTCTTGTTCAGGGACTAGGCTCAGGCACACAGACTAAAGTCTACGTTACTTCACGACTCACCCTCATTTCGGTATCGTAACGTCTGCCGCCATACCGGCGGAAAGCTTATGTGCACTGTTGTCTAACCGGACGCGTAAGCCAAAAACTTGGTGCGCTCGCTCATCTCGCGTCTGAACGTTGCGAGGCGTGAACTCGCCCCGGCTGGATATCTCTTCTATGCGGCCGTGGAAATTCTCACCGCGAAATGTGTCGACCGCCACGCTCACCTCCTTGCCTAGCTGTACGTTCCCCTTTTCAGGCTCGGGCACGTAGACCCGCACCCAAAGGCGATCAACTTCAACAAGGGTGGCAACCGGCGAGTTGGGATTGATTAGCTCGCCTGGTCTCACCTGAAGGACCTCGACGAATGCATCTGCCGGGGCCTTGACCTCCAGTTCAGCAAGCTGAACGTCTAGTTGTTGCAGCGTGGCGCGCGCCCGTTCCAACAGCGCCCTGGCGGTGTCGATGTCCTCTTTTCTAGCGCCCCGTTCCACAAGTTGCCGATTAGCTGCGGCCTGCTTGAACAGTCGGTCGGCACGGTTTACCTCTTCCGGTCTAGTCCCTGCCAGCAGCAGATCCAGCTTCTGGCGGGCAGCTTCGCGCCTCGCACTTGCGCGATCGTAGTCAGATTTCGCGTTGTCGTACTCTTGCTGTGATTGCACGCCGTCGCTGACAAGCTTGGCAATTCTGGCGGCGGTTAGCTTCGCGACTTGATAGTCGGCGTCGGCGGCCCTCAATTCGGCGCGTGCGGCGTCGATTTCTTCTTTTCGCGGGCCGTTGCGCGCTTCTTCATAGCTCATCCACGCGGCATCCGCCTGGGCCTTAGCCGCCGCTACCTCTTCAGGTCGAAACCAACGCAAGGTCTTTTGCAGATTCGCTTCGGCCTGAGCGATGGCTGCAACCGCATCCGCCCGTTTAGCGTCAAGATCGTATCGATCAAACCTGATTATCGGCTCGCCTTCCTTGACCTCCTGCCCTTCTTTCACGAGCACTGCCGCGATCCGGCCCCCGACTTTCGAGCCGATATGTATCTCGTCCGCCTCGATCGTGCCCGACAACACCAGCTTGTCGGCCGAAGGACGTCCGCTCAGGTATTTCCAGGTGGCGGCGGTTCCGAGCAAGATCAAGAACAGCACCGCAAACAAGATCGTCCGTCGGAAACTTCCGGTTTTCATTTTTGCACCCGCGGGCGTCGCCTTCGGTCTCCGCGCTTCCTTGACGCGACTTCGACTTTCTTCTTTGGTTTGCGGTCAGCGACCGCCCCGTAAAGAAAGAGATCGATCGTATGAGCGGCAACTCTGCTGACGAAGCGCTCGTCATATTCGGTCTTGCCCAGAGCGACCGATATGATCGGCCTGAGAAACTGAAAGATGACTACCATTCCCATCAGGCTGATAGGAGCCAACTCGGCATCGACGCGTCTCAACTCGCCGCGCTGAACGCCGTCCGAGATCAGGGTCTTCAGCATCGTGTAATTAGTTGCCGCGTACTGCTGAGCGATCCGTTTGATGTGTTTGGCGCCGGTCAGCATTTCTCTATAAAGGATGCGTGCTAGGTTTGGCTGGGTGAGCATGTATGCAGCATATGCGTTGACAAAACTGGCCAGCCGATTTGTGGTTGAGCCCGATCTGCCGGTGGTTTCGATCAGAAGCGCTCGAACCCTTGATGCCGCGCCCTCCAACATCGCGTGGTATAGCCCTTCCTTGTTACCGAAGTAGTAATGAATCATCGCGCCGTTGACGCCGGCTTTCCTGGCGATATCGCGGATGGCGGTTCCATCGAATCCGCGTTCGGCGAACAGCTCTTCGGCGGCGGCCGCTATCTTCGTCCGCGCTTCGGAATCATCTACTCTTGGTCTTGCCATATGAGTTAATCAAACGTTTGATTAAAGAATAAAAGGGGAGAGCAAAGAGAGTCAAGTGGGAGTTGCAACCGGCGAGTGCGGAGGGAACCCGGCCTTCCTTGGCAAGGCTGTCTAACCGGCCGGTCTTCTCTTCAGGCGACCGGCTAGCGCGCTGGTCGCGGCTCTCAATTCTTCAACCCTCAGAAGAGACGCTGTAAGATAGAACAATCCCGCGCTGACCATCACGGATACCGAGACGTTCGCCAGTCGTGCGGTGAAAGTGTTGCCGACCGCACCCCTAATCCCGGTGCTTACCCCCCAGCAGGCGACGCCCATCACTGCAGACGAGAACAGAATCTTGGCCACTGCAAGCGCCGTGCGTCGCCCTTCGATGCCCTTGATCCGCCTTCGCATGATGAGGTAGAGCAGCCCGCAGTTTCCCAATGCGACGGTCGAAGTTGATAAAGCTAGACCCCGCTCCTGCAAAACGCTCACTAGCGACCAGTTCATCACGAAGTTCGTTAGCATCGATGCCAGACTGATGATCATCGGTGTGCGCGCGTCACCAAGCGCGTAGAATGCCGGGGCCAGGATCTTGATTGCCGCATAACCGGTCAACCCGACCGCAAAAAAGGCCAGCGCCGCGGCGGTGTGTTCGGTGTCCGCGGGCCCGAAATGCCCCCGCTCATAGATCAACGCGATGATCGGTTTTCCGAGCACGATCAATCCTACGGCAGACGGGATGGTCAACAGAAACGCAAGGCGTATCGAACTGGCGAGCGTATGCCGGAAGTCAGCCTCGTCCTTTCTAGCGGCGCTTCGAGAAATTGAAGGCAGAGTCGCTGTCGCAATCGCAACTCCAAACACGCCGATCGGAAACTGCATGAGTCGAAACGCGTAGCTCAGCCACGACACCGGACCGGTGCCTGGAATGTTCGAGGCGAAGTTGCTGTTGACCAATACATTCACTTGAACCGCCGCCCCGCCAATCACCGCAGGTCCCATCAATCCGAATATTCGCCGCACACCGGGATCGCTGAAGCTCAATATCGGCCGATAGCGGAAGCCCGCTCGCCTCAGGCTCGGCCACTGTACCGCGTACTGCAAGAAGCCACCGATCAACACTCCATAAGCCATCCCGATGATTCCCTCTGTTGGCTTGTCGACTATCGCGCTAATCGGATGTGAAAAACTAGGGTCGGTCAGTAACGCGGCAACTGACACCCCGCCGATGATCGAGCCAAGGTTGAAGAATGAAGACGACAGCGCCGGTACCCCAAACCGATCGCGGGCGTTCAGCACTCCCATTGCCTGGGCCGCGAGCGCGACTAACAGGATAAAAGGCATCATTATTCGAGTCAGTCGAACCGTGAGATCGAACTTGCTCGGATCTGCATGAAATCCTGGAGCGATAAACGCAACAAGAGGTTCAGCGAACACGATCCCGAGCACTACGAACGCCCCCAGCACCACGATGAGTCCGCTCGCTACCAGATTCGAGAGTCGGAACGCCTCCTTCTCGTTTTTGTTGACCAGGTAGTCCGAGAAGACGGGAACAAAAGCGCTGGACAACGCGCCCTCAGCAAACAAATCGCGGAGCAGATTCGGGATGCGAAACGCGATCACATAGGCGTCATTTGCAAAACTCTTTGACGCGCCGAAGAAATATGCGAACACCATCTCGCGCGCGAGTCCCAACAAGCGACTGGCCATCACCGCCATACTCACGATCCCGGCGGAGCGAGCGACGCTCGAGCGTTTTCGCGCGGCAACCGGCTTCGCCTCGTCGGCCGGAATGCTCGATTCAGAGTCTGGCTGGTTCATATTGGCGTTGCATTCTATCCGCTTCGTGAAGAGTATTCCAAGAACCGGAGCGGAGCCCCGAGATTGAGCGGCTTTGTTGCGCCCGCACTTGTCTGGGTTGTACGGGGCGGAGGAAGGTTATTCCAGCGCGAGTTCTTTGATCCGGGTGAGAAGCGTCTTATAGCTGACGCCCAGTCGTTCGGCCGCGCGCGACTTGTTGTAGTCGCAATCCTTAAGGGTTGTGGATATCTTGCGCCGCTCCACGAGACGTTGAGCCCGGCCGCTCACCTCGGAAAGCGAGCCTCGTAGATCAAAACCGTCGAGCAATGCGGCTTGCTCGCGCGCCGAATAGTCGGCAGGTGGGCTTATGTTTAGGTCGGCAGAAATGATCTCCGTCCCCCGAGCCAGGATGCACGCCCGCTCGATGCAATTCTCGAGCTCGCGAACGTTGCCCGGCCAGTCGTATTCCTCGAGCGCGCGGACACAATCGTCAGTCAGTTTGAGCGGCGCGCGGCGGAGCTCGCGCCCATACTTCGCGGCGAAAAACTCCGCGAGCTGACCGACATCAGATCGCCGCTCACGCAGCGCAGGTATCTGTACCGGGAAAACTGCAAGGCGAAAGTAAAGGTCCTCGCGAAACTGCTTTGCGGCGACCGCGGCCCTCAGATCGCGATTGGTCGCGGCAATAATGCGAACGTCCACCCCGATGTCGGCCGAGCCGCCCAGCCGGCTGATCTTCCGCTCTTCAAGCACCCGCAGAAGTTTCGACTGAACCGCCGGCGCGATCTCGCTTATCTCATCCAGGAAGATCGTTCCTCTTGATGCAAGTTCAAACTTGCCGACTCGCCGTTGGTCTGCGCCGGTATATGCCCCCTTCTCGTGCCCAAACAACTCGTTCTCTATCAGAGTGTCCGGGATCGCAGCGCAATTGATCGCGATGAAAGGCGCATTGCGTCGCTGGCTTAGATGGTGTACGGCACGTGCGAATAACTCTTTGCCGGTTCCGGACTCGCCCAGCAGAAGAACCGTCGTTGGAGTTGAGGCTACCTGTTGTATCTCGCGTCCAACTTTCTGCATAGCCGCCGAATCGCCGATTATTCGCGGGAATCCATAGCGTTTTGCGTAGTCGTCCTTGAGCAGGACGTTTTCGGCGCGCAGTCTGGTTTCTTCGAGTGCGCGTTGCACAAGCAAAAGAAGATGGCGGCTGTCGACGGGTTTTTGAAGGAACTCGTACGCGCCTTCCTTCATCGCCTGGACCGCTTCATCGATAGTCCCATACGCGGTCAGCATAATCACTGCGGTATCTGAATCCGCGGTCTTGGCCGCACGCAACACCTCGAGTCCGTCCGCTCGGGGCATTTTTAGATCGGTGAGAACGAGATTGTATCGGGTGTCGTTGAGTCTGCGCCGCGCCTCAGCGCCATCGCGCGCTTCATCGACCGTGTGGCCTGCGTTCTGAAGCGTCAGACGCAACATCTGTCTGAGGCTGTCTTTGTCTTCTACGATAAGTATGTCGGCCGTCGACATAGGATTAGTCTTATCTGAACAAGCCCGGCGGCACGCCGGCGCGCCGAGCTTCCTCTTTCAAGGCATCGAGATCGGATTGAGCTTTGGTGTAGGTCGCGCGAGCCTCATCCAGCTTCTGCTGCGCTTCGTCGCGATCCTTCTGTAGCTGAAGAGCAAAGAAGCTGTCGCCGCCGGTACTATGTCCGTTCTTGTCCTTGCCGCCGCTGTTTGTCGATAGCTGTTGATTCAAGTCGCGGATGCGGTTGTCGTAGAGTTGAATCCGGCGTTGGGCGCTCTCCAGGCCCTCGGTGAGTTTGGTGAACTGTGCGCGGTAGTATTCTTCGTTCGGTTTTCCTTCTTCAACTGTCGGCTTCAATTCTTCGGCTTCGGCGAAGCCTTTCTGCTTACCGTACTCGACTAGTTGCGCGGCATCGTCCGCGGCAGCGCGAGCCTGGACTCGAAGCTCTGACAGTCGCTCGTTAGCCTGACCGATCTCAGCAGCGGTGTCGTTTCGATACCGGGCGCTCTGGCCAGATGTGCCAAGATCGTTTCGAAGCGCAGTGATTCGAAGTTCGGCCTCCTCGGTGGCGCGCTCCAGCTCTTTAGCTCGGACCCGAGCCTTCCCGACGCGTTCTCGCCAGGAAGCCTCCTCGGGATTGACTTTGGCGTCGGCTGGTTTGGATTGACCCGGATCCACCTTCATCGCCTCATCGGACTTTCCCGCAGCTTCTTTGGGTTCGACCTGCGGTTGCTCCGCAGGCTGGTGGACGTCATCGGTCGTCAGCCTCGGCGCCTTTGGTCTGCTGGGCGACGCTTGTTGAGCCGCCGCCGCATTGAAGCAAAGCAACAGAGATAGGGCGAGAGTGTAGGTAACTTGGCGAAGAAGGCTTCTCATGGCTGTCACTCCAAGTTGATTGCTGAGTGGTGATTACCTAGAGAGGGCAGGCTGGCGAAAGAATACCCCAGGCGACTATGCGGCGCAAGAGTAAAGACCTTTGTGGATAACAACGAGGTCAAGCTGGGTTGTGCCGCCGACATACACAGTGTCGTCCGTCACCAGGAACGGGCGGAACGGGCGGGCGCGGGCCTGGAGACTCGTCAAATTGACACCCCTGGAATGCCGTGCTACTTTGACCGCGTGCCTGCCAGTAAGAGAAGCGCGCTGCGAAATCTGTGTGAATTTATCCCAGCCTGGTTGCTGTTGAAGCTGCTCGGCATTCTCCCGCGCAAAGCCGCGATGTTCGCCGGCAGACTGATCGCGGGCGCGGCCTACCATCTCCACGGAAGGCTCCGGCGTGTAAGCTATAGAAACCTCGCGCTCGCCATCCCGGCACAGACTCAAAGCGAGCGGAAGGTCATCGTCAGGGAAGTTTTTAAGAATCTCGGCAGACTGGTTGTCGAGTTCTCGCAGTTCCCAAGAATTACGCCGCAAAACATATCAAAGCTCGTGGAGTACGAAGGGATCGAGCACTACAAGCGCGCCTCTGAACGGGGGCGAGGCGTGTTCCTGCTGACCGGGCATATTGGTGTGTGGGAATTGTGCGCGATTGCTCAGGGCGCCTATGGCCCCCCGCTCAGCTTCCTGCTGCGGCCGCTCGACCTTCCGCTTCTGTATCTCAAGATCAGTCGCGCCGGGGTTCTTTCCGAAGATCGCGCGGATCACAAAAACCGAGCAGTCAAACCTGTGCTCGAGAGCTTGAGACGGGGACAGGATGTAGGATTGTTGATTGACGTAAACACGATGCCGGATCAGGGTGTGTTCTGCGACTTCTTCGGCACGTTAGCTTGTTCTACCACCGGGCTTGCGGTGTTTGCTCTGCGCGCTGATGCTCCTGTTGTTCCGGGCTTCTTGATCTGGGACGAGCGAATGAAAAAACATCGTCTTCGGTTCGAGCCCGAAG
>CAZOOE010000198.1:1489-11047 GCA_964581275.1 uncultured Clostridia bacterium | reverse complement strand
CGCTCGACGTCGATCGAAAGCACCACGGCCTCGAGCTCTTCGCTCTTCTTGAAGAGACTCAGTATCTCTGCAGGCTCTTGTTGCATTTCGCGCTCCCTTCAATCCAGGTCCTGAATAGTGATGTTGACTCGCACTTCACCGTAAGCGGTGGCGATCGGCGCAACTAGCGTCTCGAAGCATTGATCATAGCTGACGAGATTCGCGCCGGTTATCACGGTTGGCGGGCTCATCCGGAGTCTCGTCCCCCGGTCGTTTATCTTTGATATCGCGCGTCCTATCGCCATCGATGCAAGTTCGGCTATTGAGCTACGAACCAGCGGTGTCATTCCCGGCGATGGTTCGCCGAGCATATGTCCCGCAAGCTGGACCGCGGTAAAAAGATCCATATCGAAGATCACTCGTCCTTGCGCCTCGCCTGCCAGACCGATAATGGCCATGACTTCTCTGCCGGCCACCGGGCTGGGTTTCATGCTTATTGAAGGGACATCCACCGCGGGCCCGATCAACTCGCGGAACAGGGCGGCCGTCGAGTCGACGAATACCTTTACAAAGTCTAGCCTCATTTTACTCCCCTGACTAATTGTCTATCGTTGGCGACATGACATTCTGGATCGCCCTTCTCAGCTCTTCGGTGGTGACTGGCTTGGGTATGAACCACTTTGCCCCCGCAGAAATGGCTTCAGCCACCTTCTCTTGATAGCTCACCGAGCTGATCATGATAACTCTGGCTTTCGGGTCCTCGCTGCAGATCCTCTTCACCGTCTCGACGCCCTCCAATCCGGGCATCACGATGTCCATCAGCACGATGTCGGGCCTCAGGCGACCGTATTCTCTTATAGCCTCATTCCCGTTCGCGGCCTCGCTTGCAATTACGTTGTCAAACGAATCCATCATTCGCCTTAGGTGAAATCGCATGAACGCAGAATCGTCAACGATCAAACAGGTGAGGGGCATCTTTACGACGGACGTGTTCTTATCAACTTCTAGCATAACTCTCCTCCAATGCGGCGAGCCGCCCCACCTTAAAAGAGAGATACGAAGCCATCTCGTTGAGCGGCACGATCGTATTCGCGTATCCTCTTTCCACTGCGATCCTAGGCATTCCATAGACCGCGCAGCTGGTCTTGTCTTGTGCGATGGTGTGTCCGCCGGCGTCCTTGATTTCTCCGAGTCCCTGCGCTCCGTCGCTGCCCATCCCGGTCATGATGATTCCGGTTGCGAGCGCCCCGTACTCGCCGGCAACCGATCGGAAAAGCACGTCCACCGATGGCTTGTGCCCATTCACAAGAGATCCTCCCTCGAGCAAGACCTCGCACCCCTGGGGCGTTCTATGGACTTTCATATGTAGGCTTCCAGGCGCAATCAGCGCCCTGCCGGGAAGAGCGAGGTCGCCTGATTCTGCTTCTTTCACTTCGATCTCGCAGATCTCGTTGAGCCATTGCGCCAGCATAGCGGTGAAGCTTTCCGGCATGTGTTGCACGATAACAATACCCGCATCCAGATCCGAGGGGACTCTTGGAAGCAAGTGTCGTAGCGCATGAGGCCCGCCGGAGGACGCGCCGATTGCCACAACCTTTCCGTGGCCCCTTCTCAGCCGTGCTAGCGCAGGCTTCTTTCTGATCGGCGGGTCGGCTTGCGCAGAGCGACTTAGTGCAAGCACATTGGTTCGCGCGGCGCTTTTTATCTTGGAAACAAGCTCGTTGGCCAACTCCGGAAGTCGCGCAGTGCCCGAGGGCTTACAGACGAAGTCAACTGCTCCCTTCTCCAGTGCCTGTATAGTCAGAGCCGCACCCCGAGTCGTGAGGGAGCTGAGCATTATCACCGGGACGCGATGCTTTGAGACCATTTCGGCGAGCGCAGTCAGACCATCCATTCGCGGCATATCTACATCGAGTGTGACGACGTCCGGCTGCAACTGCTCGACCTTGGTCAACGCGAAACAACCGTCAATTGCGGTGGCAATTACCTCAAGTTCCGGATCCTTCTCCAGCAGGTTCGAGATGAGCTTGCGCATTAGCGCAGAATCGTCTACCACCAGCACTCGAATCTTCTTTGTCTCAGACTGCATAGGCTTCTTTTCTGCTTCCTTTCCCTCGTTCGTATTTGACGGCTTTTCGGAAAACCATCTCCGCGTCCATTATTAGAACCACGCGTCCATCGCCGAGGACGGATGCACCGGCCAGAGCTTCATTCTGTACCCAACGGGTATCGAGCGGCTTGATCACTAACTCCTGCTCGCCTATCAACTCATCCGCGACAACTCCGTACGTTTTGTCACCGGTTGAAAGGACTACAATGAAGAAGCGCGTTGCATCGCTTCTTAGGGTTGCGCCGCTGCCTCCTCTGCGTCTGTCAAACGACAGTACTACTCCAGGCCGCACCAGCGAGACAAAGCGATCCCTTAATCTGTAGTTTTCAATGCCATCCAGATGAACAATTTCTGAGCTCTCCGCGCGCGCTATCTCGCTGACCGCGAGCAGCGGTAAAGCGAAGAGTTGTCCGGACGCGGTGAACAGCAATGCCTTGATAATCGCAAGCGTAAGCGGCATGCGAAGTGTGAAGCAGGTGCCGCGTCCGATTTCGGTGTGGACCGCGACGGTCCCCCGCAACTGCTCGATCGCCGCCTTCACCGCCGCAGTTCCAATGCCTCTCCCGGATAGTTGAGTAAGTTCCTTCGCGGTGGACAGTCCCTGCAGGAAGATCAATTCTACGGCTTCTTCGTCGGACATGCGCTCGGCATCGTGTTCGGTTATTGCGCCGCCTTCAATCGCTTTCCTTTTTACCGCCGCCGGGTCGATGCCACGGCCGTCATCGCTCACTTCGACCACCACCTGGTTGCCCTCGTGATAAGCCCGCATCGCAATTCGGCCGATCTCTGGCTTGCCTGCATTCCGGCGCTCCTCTATCGGCTCAAGACCGTGGTCGACGGCGTTGCGCAGGAGATGCAGCAACGGTTCTGAAACGACGTCGACCAGTGCGCGATCAAGCTCGGTGTCGCCTCCGCTTATCTCAAGCTCAAACTCCTTGCCACGCTCAGCCGCCAGCTCGCGCATCGGCCTTGCGAACCTGCGAAAAACGTGATCGATCGTAACCATCCGCATCTTGAGCACGCTCTTCTGTAACTCGGCAATCAGCTTGCCCATCTGGTTGCTCGCTCCGCTAAACCGGGCGACCATCTCATTGCGCGGAATTGTCAGCTCAAGCTCAGGTCCGAGCTGACCAATGACAGACCGAGCGATTACCATCTCACCTGCCAGGTTCAGCAACGCGTCAATCTTCTCAGAATCAACCCGGACGAATCCTCGGCTATTCTTGCTCGCCGCCTCCCTCTCGGCAGGAGACGAGGGATCCGGGCCTCCGCGCAGCTCGCCTCGGTTGTCGCGTGAGGGTTGCGCAGAGCCGCCGACCTCGCCCCCTCTCTGAACCTCAGTCAATGCGTCAAGGAGTTCGTCGGCCGACTCTGCCACAACATCGCTCACCTCGGCGCCGTCGATGGCTGCCCTCACCGCATCCAGGCTCTTGAGAATCACATCCACCGAGCGGCGATCGAATTTGATCTCACCGCAGAGCACGACATCAAATACGTCTTCGATCCTGTGAGCGACCCGGGCTATCCCATCAAGTCCAACGCACGCAGAGTCACCCTTAATCGTGTGCGCCCCTCTTCTCAGCCGCGTCATCGCCTCGGAGTCAGCCTGGTTTGACTCGAGGGCAAGGAGATCTAGCCCCATCTCATCGAGAATCTGAAGAGATTGGTCGCGGAACACCGCAATTAGTTGATCGAATTCCGCTCTGGTCAGATCATCCATCAATGACATCCCCGCCCATCGATTCACCCGTCAAGCCTGTATGCTATGCCTTTGTTGCGATGTAACATTGCGAACCTCGTTGATAGACCCTGTAGGCTTTCCGCGTGACCGAGAAATAGGAAGCCGCCTGGGACAAGGCAATTGGCAAAACGGTTCACCAGCTTGCGCTGCTCTTCGGCATCGAAGTAGATCATCACATTCCGGCAAAAAACAATGTCGAGGCCCCGGAGTCCGTTGTCGTGCTTCAGATTGTGATAGTCGAAGATCACTCGTTTTCTTATACCCTCGCTCAGCACATAGTGCCCGTTCTCCTGCCGAAAGTATCTCGCGATGCGCTGGGGATCGATGCCCTTTAACTGGTCCGCGCGATACAAGCCGCATTGCGCTCGTTCGAGCGCGGTGAATGACAGGTCCGACGCAAAAACACGAATGGTCCATGAGGCCAGGTCAGGCAGCGACTCCAGCAACGTGATCACCGCGCTGTAGGGTTCCTGCCCGGTCGGCCAGCCCGCGCTCCAAACTCGCAAAAGCCTGGTTCCCGCTTTCTCCTTTTTAGCCACCAGGTCCGGCAATACTACCTCTCTCAAGAGGTCGAACTGCGGCTGGTTCCTGAAGAACGAAGTCTCGCAGATCATCAGCGAGTCCAGGAGCGTAGGCAACTCCAGGGACTTACCGTTGCTGGCAGTGATGATGCAGTAGTATTCGTAGCCGCTCTTGACACCGAGTTCATCCATCCGGCGCCTTAGCCGGGATTCCAGAAAGGTTCTCTTTTCGACGCCCAGGCTCACACCACATTCTTCGTAGATGAGCTCGCTGAACAATCTGAATTCGCTGTCGGACAGAATGTTCAATCCGAGGGCTCCCGATCCCGATTGAGTAGTAGACCCTGATGTCACAACGTGCGATGAATAGCTCATACTAATACCGCTTTGGCCGGCGTGACCGGCGACCTTTGCCTGGACAGGACCCTAATGACCTCGTCCAATTCACCCGCGACTTCCCCGGTTAGAGCCTTTCTCAGGTCAATCAGGGTTATGAATCTATCGTTGACGTTGATCACTCCCTCGACGTAGTCCGCTCCAATCTCCGAAATGAGGTGAGGCACAGGCTCAATCATATCGTCGCTTATTCGGATCACTTCCGATGCGCCGTCGACGATCAACCCTGCAGTCCTTCCGTCTAGATTCGCGACGATGATGCGGTGGTCCGTTTGCAATGTTGTCCTCAAAGCGCGAAGCCTCTTTCTGAAGTCGAGCACGGGTACGAGGCTTCCCCTAAGGTTCATCACACCTTCCACGTAAGCCTCCGTCTCGGGCACCGGAGTTATTTCTCGCATCAACACCACCTCTTTTGTGAGCATGATGTCGACGGCGAATTCTTCGGTCCCGACCTTGAAGACCACCAGCTGTCGTCTCGCTGCCAAGTCTGCCTCCCTGCCCTGCCTCTGCCACTTCCCCTCTCCGCGTGGCTCAATCTCCCTGTGGGTAGCGCGATATAGTAGTCCCATTGCCTCGTGAGCCGGGAACGTCATACGAAAACGGGTGAATGTAGTCGTCCTTTACCTTGAACTGCGAGATCGACTTGTTAAGCCGGTCCGCGAGTCCCACCATCCCCTCGATGGTTTGCGCAGTTTCGTGAGCCCCGGCGGAGGTTTCAAGCGTAATGCTCGATATGGTCTGCATCGCCCCAGCGACATTGCTGGTCACTCGCGCCTGTTCTTCCGAGGCTGCCGAGATCTCTTCGATCAGCTCCGACGATTGTCGCACTGCCTTTGAGATATCTTGAAGCGCGTTACTCGCCTGATTAGCGAGATAACTCCCTCCCCGGACCTCCTTCATTCCGACCTCCATAGCGGTCAAAGCCTCTGAGGTCTCGCTCTGAATCGACTTGATCAGATTTCCGACGTCTCTGGTCGCGCGCGCGGATCTCTCGGCCAGTTTTCTGATCTCATCCGCCACGACGCTGAACCCGAGGCCTGCTTCTCCAGCGTGCGCCGCTTCGATTGCTGCATTTAAGGCGAGCAGGTTTGTTTGGGCGGCAATCTCATCAATCAGATCGATGATTTCCGATATCTCGGAACTGCGGACCCCGAGCAGCCTCATCTTTTCGGACGTTTGTTGCACCGCGGAATCGATCCTGGACATCGCCTCCGATGTGTCGCGGACCGATTTATCGCCGTGTTCGGCCATCTCCAGCGCGCGGCGGGCTGCGTCAGCTGACGCCTCCGCGTTTCTTGAGACTTGATTCATCGATGCCGCCATTTCTTCCACCGCGCTTGATGTATTGGTTATTTCGTCCGCTTGTCGTTGAGAGCCGACAGCGATCTGCTCTGCTGCGGCGAGGATTTCTGTCGCGCTGGACGAGACCGAGAGCCCGATCTGTTTGACCTCGGTCAGCATGGTGCTGAAGTGGTCAAGCATCTTGTTCACCGATTGGACGACGCGTCCTAGGGTGTCGTCCGTTTCACCTCCGCGTTTTGTCAAATCGCCATCAGACACCGAAGAAACCAACGTCAGGAAATCCTTGAGGTTTCGCTCGAAGCTTTCTTCAGCACGCTTTCTGGCTGTTACATCGCGCTTGACGCCCCGAAAGCCTACGGGCTCGCCGGATGCATTTCGCTTGAGGGAAACGGAGGCTTCAACGATTCTCTTAGTTCCATCTTTGGCATTCAATTGATAGGTGAAGCCCCGGCTCGGCTCGCCAGTGCGAGCCACGCGGCTGAACTCTTTGTACACCTCCTTCGCGACATCGGGGTCCATGAAATGCCGGTTGTTCATCCCTATGAGCTCTTCAGGTGTGTACCCGAGCATCTTGGCAACGGGGTCATTGAAGAAAATCATGTTGCCTTTGAGATCGACTTCGTAATAGCCGTCTTCGATGCTCTCGAGAATAGTCCGATACTTTTCTTCGCTTTGCCTCAGGGCATCTTCGTCACGCTTCCGGTTGAGGGCGTTTGCAATGTGCTGTGACACGAACGTCAACACCTGTTGCTCCGCCTCGCCAAACCGGACGTTCTCTGTGTAGCTTTGGACCGCGAGAACGCCTACGGTTGAATCTCCGACCTTGAGCGGGATGCCGAGCCAGTCGACTGGAAGCGTCCCGATGACTTCTATCTCCTTCAGCGCCATCATCGCTCGCATTGTCTCGCGTGTCGCCAGAAGGGCCTTTCCGGTACGAAGCACGTACTCGGTTACTCCCTTCATTAGCTTCCGAGGCTCAGGCGTGGTGTCGGCCTCGTCCACAAAGTACGGAAAGCTCACCACATCAGTCGCCGCGTCATAGACCGCAATGAAAAAATTTCCGGCATACATCAAATCGCCGACGACCCGGTGAACCGCGCGGAAAAATGCCTGGATATCGTCTGTCGAGCTCGTCATCTCAGCCACACGGTAGAGCGCCGATTGGAGTAGTTCAGCCTGTTTGCGCTGAGTGATGTCCGTGTGAATCTGAATGCGGCCTGTCACTCTTCCTTGATCATCTTTTATCGCGTCCGAACGCAACGAGACGGGTATGACGTCACCACTACTTGTCCGCATCTCGATTTCACGCGACCAGGACTGGCCTCGACTGACAGCTTCTGAGACTTGACTGGCAACCTGGGGATCGACGTAGAGACGGGATTCATCGGCTGCGCTCAACCCGCGGAAATCGCCGAAAAGCTCTATGAACTTCTTGTTGTAGTAAGTGCCCTCTCGACTCGAGTCGGACATGGCAATCGCGTCCCCCGAGCTTTCCACCGCTTTGATAATCGCGAGGAGCGATTGCTTCTGCGCTGCCTCCGAGCGAGCCGTCTGGCTCACGCGGTCCATCATTGCATTGAAGTTTCCTGCGAGCTCTTTGAATGCGGTGCTGGTTGATCCAACGACCCGAATATCCAGATTTCCAGCGGACGCCTCGCAGGCCGCGCGATTGAAGGTCTCCAACTTCGATGTGATGTTTCTCGCAACCACGAGACCGGTTATGAAGATGACGACGAGCGAGAAGAGAGCTGCCGCCGCAGCGTTGAGTGCGGCCTGGGACAGGAGAACCTTCGGTTCAGCAGTTGCGCTGCTAAAAATCAGATATGTGGTTACGAGCCCGAGTACGCCGAACACAAGGCTGAGCGAGAGTGCGAGGAGGTTCAGCCTAATGCCAAGAGGATTGAGGCCCTGACTGGCTAGAGTTGTGAGTGCATCAAGACCACGGGGCGTTGTAAGCTGCGGTTCATTTGAGTCCATTGCTTTACTCTTGTTGTTTCGCGCTATTTGAGCCGGAAAAGTGGAGCAAGCTCAAAGTGAACACGTGAGTCCACGTGCACGGCGTACCGGCCAAGCCGAGATTAGAGCTGCTGGGAATGCAAGAGGGGCAACGGGCCGCGTTCGCGACCAAACTCTAAGTTACAGAAGAGCCACGAGTAACATTGAATCCGAGCATTGGAGGGGCAATTGGTGGGAGCAACTAACTAAGATGCGCTTCAGATGGTTTTCATTATGCGCATTGCGCGGACGCAGTCAATACAATTCTGCCTGAATTTTAGTCCAACTCACCCTTCCGGATGACTACCCAAAACCGCGTATTGTACGAACTATTTCGCGCCGACGAGCGCGGCTAGCCCATCAGATTATTCCAGTCGTCCAGGCTGCGGATTCTCAGATAGTGATTCTCCATCTTCTCGTCACCGATGGTACTCACCGGCCTTGAAGCGTAGTTGTGCCCGGGAAATAACAAGGTGTCTTCGGGAAGCTTGGATAGAACCCGAGTTAGGGAGTGGTACATCGCCTCCGGATCGCTGCCCGGAAGATCGACACGTCCGCACCCGCCGATGAACAAAGTATCGCCCGAGACCAATGCGCCCTCGGCAAGGAAGCACTGGCTTCCCGGCGTGTGCCCTGGAGTGTGAAGCAGGCGCACTTTGATATTGCCAATCGGGATCTCGTCTCCACCGCGGTGCTTTTCAAGGTCGGTCTCGGAAAGACCGGTGACTTGTTTGACACCTTCACTCTCAACTTCATTCACGTGAACCTTGACTGGACGGGTCGCGAGCAGCTCGGCGAGCCCGGTAATGTTGTGGCCGAAGATATTGCCGCCTACGTGATCGGGATGATAGTGCGTCACCAAGGCGCCAGTCAGTTTGATGTCTTCGCGGTCCGCCACCTCAAGGATGCCCGGTATGTCCCATGCCGGGTCCACCACCATGCATACCTTTTGTTCGTCGTCGCCGACTAAATAAACGAAGTTGGCCATCTGCGACGCGAAGTAGTCGTCCCCGGCGAAATCACGGCCGGCCAGAAGTTGTCGAACGTATAAGCCCACAGTCACCTCCGCTCAGAATATGGGTTGTTGTACCACCCAGCGTGATGCTTGAAAAAGAGGTCCGCCGTAGGGTAAAAAGTGGCTATGACAAAGGAACGAATTCCACTTCGCACTATCATTCTTACGTTGCTAGTTTGCATCGGCACCTCGGTTGCGACAACTTCCTGTTCTACTAACGAGTCAAAAGCTAAAAAGCTGATTCAGGAACACATGAAGAACCAAGGGATCAGTGACCTCGCAATGGATTCGTTCTTTACCAGTCCGAGCACTCCGGGCAAGGCGTACACCAGCGCAACGGTGACGTATAACTTCGCGACCTCTGACGGAAAACCCCAGCGAGAGTTTTTGGGGTTCATATTGGTGCAAGAGGACAGTGGATGGCGAATTGAGAAGAGAGCCGCCTATACCAAAGATGAACAGCAAGTTCTCGATAGTGTTGATGCGCGTCGGAGAAGTT
>CAZOOE010000198.1:0-1479 GCA_964581275.1 uncultured Clostridia bacterium | reverse complement strand
TCCCTCGAGCCGACGGGAGGTCATTTCGGGTCAGTGCCGGTGCGCGGCGAATTCTTGCAAGCGCTGCGCGAGCTGACGACACGCTTCGGGCGTCTGCTGATCTTCGACGAAGTCATCACCGGCTTCCGCGTCCATCCGGGCGGCGCCCAGGGGCACTACGGCGTGAAACCGGATTTGACGACTCTGGCCAAAATCCTGGCAGGCGGCAAATAACTCCGGGGTGCTCGCTGCTAGAACCCGTCCAGGCTAGCCCCGCGCTTTCGGTTGCCCACTTGTACTCTCGCCGTACTGCACGCCGTACCACGAAAGCTCGCGTTTGAAGCCGGCCTGTCCCCTCTCGAACCGCTCCGCTCCCGCTCCTGCGCCATAGTATCCCGAGTGAGGAACCGGGCCGTAGGAGTATCTCTGTTGGTCCGCGGGCCGCGGTCGCGTACGATAAGGCTTCTCGTACCCACCGCCTATACCGTAGCCCCTCGTGCGAGGTTCGAGATTTCGCGAGGGATGGAGGCTCGTTGAATTATGTCCTTCGCTATCCTCTGTCTTTAGCGATTCGGTCGATGCTATCCCGTCATTCATGATTTCTGACCCAAAATACCAACGCGAGTGTACGTCAGACTAATGACGCCGTGGCCTGCTCTGCTTCCTGGGCAGTAGATTCGTCCGAATCTTCTTCCTCGCCTCGCAGTCGTCCGGTGTAACCGTACTGGCGAAGCCGGCGATAAAGCGTGCGTCGGTCTATACCCAGTACCTTTGAGGTCTTGATCTGATGACCGCCCATCTTCTCTAGGACTCGGAGAATGTATCGTCGTTCGAGCTCCGCGAGCGTCGCGTCATCGAGAGTTGCCTCATGCACGATGTCGCGCTCGGGAGCGGTAACGCTAACTGGCAGGTCCTCGGGCAAAAGAACTTCACCCCTTCCCATTGTAAGCGCGTGTTCGACGGCGTTCTCCAGCTCTCTGACGTTACCCGGCCAGGCGTGTGTCATTAGAACCCGCATCGCCTCGTTCGCAAACCTGCGTGGTGGCTCGCCGTGCTGTTGAGCAAACTTTTGCAGGAAGTGATAAACCAGAAGTGGAATATCTTCGCGACGATCCTTCAGGTCGGCCAGCCTCACCGGGACGACGTTCAGACGGTAAAACAGATCCTGTCGAAACTCGCCCCGCTTCGCGGCATCCTCCAGGTCCTGGTTGCTTGCCGACACAAGGCGGATATCGATCTGGATGTTCTCGCGGCCACCGACCCTCCTTACGACGCGTTCTTGGAGGACGCGCAGCAGCTTGACCTGAAGGCTCGGTGAGAGTGTGTTGATCTCATCCAGGAACACGGTGCCACCTTGCGCTTCCTCAATCAGGCCGCGCCTGGTTTCGTGCGCTCCGGTGAATGCTCCCTTTTGATGACCAAACAGTTCCGATTCAAGCAGAGTATCCGGGATCGCCGAACAATTTATCGGCATGAATGGCGCGTCGCGGCGATCGGAGT
>CAZOOE010000197.1:0-11072 GCA_964581275.1 uncultured Clostridia bacterium | reverse complement strand
TATGAAGTCGGTTCGGATTTAATCAGCCAATATCGTTTTGCCATGTTCCCCCTCTGCCTCTACCGGGCTTTGGTCGCATTTCCCGGTCGGGGATTCTTGAGCCCGGTTGAAAGCTTGTTAGTCACTTCTCGAACCACTCGCGGGGCGATCTCGTTCCGATGATCGGCGAGAAACTGCTTTACCGCCTTTGGGTCGCGCTTTGAGAGTTCGCGCAGCGCCCACGACATCGCCTTCACGACCATATCGTCTCGATCAGCCTTCAACGACCGGCACACTTCCAGAGTGCGGCGCGTGTCGCCTTTACCGCCTTGTGCCTTGCTGTTGAGCGGGACGGTGCTAACCAAAGCCGCGCGACGCCACCACCGATCCTTCGAGCGCGCCCAGCGATGAATTACCTCGTCGGAAATCCGATGTTCTCGCCAAGCGGGGCCAGCCAGATAACATGCGTAGCAGTCGACCTCGCCCCAATCGCCGAGCCCGCGTCCCAATCGCTCGAGTTGTCTCTCGCGCAGGCTCGCCGCGGCCCCATGGTGATGCTTGATTAGCTCATAGGCAACAAAGCGATGAATGCCCGGAGTGTCCAGAAGCCGCAACGCTATGTCTATGACAAAACCCGACCGCGATTTCGCAAGCCTCTTTGAGAACTGGCGGCGCACGGCTCTCACCGTAGGGGTCTTCAAGCTCCGAAGCGCGCGAATGGTTGCCGCGATCTCGTCTGCAACCCCTTCGGGACTGGGCGTGTCGATCGAAGTAGCCATGGTTCATCTGACTCCCCACTCCCAGATTCCGTACGCAACCTTCTTGTCGAGTGTGTGTCCGGACTGTTTGAGCGAGAGAGCAATCTGACCGCGGTGGTGCGATTCGTGCGCCAGAACGTAGCCCAGGAACGCGGTTATGTGAGGCTTGAAACCCTTGATCTTGCCCCCGCCTTCGAGTGACTTCTTCAGCAGGGTCTCCATCGCCTTGCCGGACTCCTTCAGACGACGCGCTAGAAGTTTTTTGTCCGCGGCCGTTTCCTTTTCGATCTTCTCAAGACCCTCCATCAACTCCGGACCCGAGACCTTTAGCCACATGAGTCGAACGTTGTGAAGGTGCGCTAGCTGCTGCGCGACGGATCGCCCTTTCGAGGCCGAAGCGTCATTCAACGCGTCAGCCGGAATTGCTTCCAGCAAATATAGGTTGATTCGGTTTTTTTGGTTTCACGTGTCGACAATTTGGTTTTCGAGATCGAGACTCATCTTGTGCATTCCTCATCGCAATAGTGTCATGGCACAGCGTATGTTTCTACCGCTTGAACGCAGGCAGGCGCAAGGGCCACAAACCATACCCGAGTTTGCGTATCTCACACCCGACGTACTTGCCCAATAAGCAAAGAAGGACTTAACCTGCTTTCGATATGTTTGTGTGCCAGTGGCTGCCGATCGGAGAAGAAGACAATGGCAACGTATTGCGATATTGCGCCGGGGCATCCCTTCCACGGTCCGTATCACGCAAAGGAGTATGGGTTTCCGCTTCGCGACGACTCGAAACTCTTCGAGCGGCTGGCCCTCGAGATCAACCAGGCGGGGCTCTCGTGGCTGACGATTCTAAAGAAGCGTGAGAATTTCCGGGCGGCATTCGACGGGTTCGATATCCATCGAGTGGCGGCATACGGGCGTCGTGAACGATCGAGGCTTTTGCGGGACGCCGGCATCATCCGCAACGAACTTAAGATAAACGCGGTTATCGAAAACGCTAGGCGGATCGTCGAAATCCGTGATGGCAGCGGATCGTTTGCGAAGTGGCTCGATGCTCACCATCCGTTGACGAAAGACGAGTGGGTGAAGCTTTTTAAGAAGACCTTCTTATTCACTGGCGGAGAGATCACCGGCGAGTTCCTGATCAGCACCGGCTACCTCGGGGGCGCACACACGCCTGATTGCCCAGTTTATGCTCGCGTGGTAACGAATCATCCGCCGTGGATGAGGCCTGACTAGGGTAAATTATGTACGGAATGGATAACATCGTGTACAAAGATCCAGATGTTATGCCGCTCGCTGCTTTGCTCTTGTGTGGTTGGATTCATCAAAGATAAACTTCGCAAAGAAAGGAAAGAAGGCAGTGATAGTCAATACGTTAAGGCACCAATGCGGCTGGCCGGATTACAAATGCGAGAACGATGCAACCTGGCATACTATTTATGGGAAGGGTCAAGGCTTTCGCCAGGGCGACTATTGCGACGAACACCTCAAAGAACTACATAAAAAGCACCCTGAAACTCTTTTCACTGATGTTCCCTTAAGCCCACTCGGTCAGGCAAATATCTAGTTCCCCTGGTAGGACCAATAGGGTGGACGGGGCCTGCGCAAGATTGATTTATTAAATCAAATCTCCCGCAGCGCCTTAGTGATCGGCATCCGTGCGGCGAGTCGTGAAGGCAGCAAGCCCCCAACGAGTCCGAGCACCAGCGAGAAAATCAACGCCGATAGCAGCAAGTCAGGGGTGATACGGAAGCTGAATGCCAGCTCGCTGAACGTTCTGAAGTTCATCGTGCCGGTCGCGATGCCGTTAACCGGCAAGGCCAGCAGGCACCCGACAACCCCGCCGATCAGCGCCAGCGTAATCGACTCAATCACGAAGCTGGTCATCACCGCCGCCTTTGAAAAGCCGAGCGCGCGCAGTGTGCCGATCTCGCGAGTGCGGTGAGCCACCGACGCATACATCGTGTTCATCCCGCCAAAGCACGCTCCTATGCCCATGATGACCGACACAAAAATGCCAAGGCCGCGGATGGGACCGGACGCGGTTGTTTGCTCTTCGTAATATTTGATTTCGGGTTTGGCTTCGAGCTTCAATCGCTGCTCCGCTTCTATCCGATTGATAAGCTGATCTCGGGTTGGAATGTTTTCGGCTCGCACCAGGGTCGAAGAGTACTCGCCGCGGTCGAACGCATCTGCGATGTCGATAACGCTCGACCATATCTCCGAATCAAACGCGGTGCCGCCCGCATCGAACACTCCCACAATCATCATGCTACGCCGCCCGAGTTGGAGCGCTTGTCCCAGTTCGGCGCCGCTGAATCGTTCGGCGATCTTGCGACTGACTATCGCTTCGCCGACATCGGGACGAAACATTCTCCCATCAACCAGCCTTATGCCCGGGCGCATCTCAAGCCCGGTTTCAGAGACCCCGCGTACAGTGACGTTTGTCGAGTCGGTGCCACCTCGTCTGGGCAAATTCACGATCATCGCGATCTCGGCCGATGCCATCGGTTTGCCTTGCGGATCGCGTACGACTCCGGGGAGAGTCTGGATGATTTGAAAAGCTTGCTTGCTCACGCCGCTTTGCATTTCGGTCTGTGAGCCTTTACGCATGATTATCACATTCTCGGGTGAACCGGTCGCTTTGAGCGCCAGGTTCAACCCGTTGGCCAGCGCCAGCAAAGCGACAAAGACGCCCACCACCAGCGCGATCGTCCCGATAGTCATCAGAGTGCTGACACGCCTGACGATCAAATTGCGAAGATTGTATTTCAGCGGAATTGCCATAACGGTCTCGGTTCAGAGTTCACGGTTCAGGGTTGTGGTTCTGGTTCCCGGTTCAGAGTACAAGCTTTCGCTTGCTGCTTCGTCGCAGCCTGAAGCCGTACTCTGAACCCGGAGCCATGAACCCGGAGTCAGCGTTTCACGCCACTCTGCGGAGTCCATCCACTATCCTTATCCTCGCGGCATTCCAAGCCGGAACGCCGCCGCTCACCAAGCCAATCAAGCCGGATACTCCAAGCGCGAGAGCGATCGTTGTGGAATTGATTCTGAAGTTCTGCAAGAACAGAGCAAGCATGTCGCCGAGTCCAACGAACCGGTATATTACCATTGCGCCCGCAGCTCCCAGCACGCCTCCCAAAAGAGCGATCAGGACAGACTCCGAAAGCATGAGCGTCAGAACCATCGCCGGGCGGAAGCCAAGCGCCTTCATCACCGCGACCTCAGTGAAGCGTTCGCGCGCCGACATTGCCATAGTGTTCGCGCCAATCAGTGTGATGGTGAAAACAACAATTAGTCCGACGCCGGTGATCAAACCCTTCACATTTCCAAGCATCGAAATGAAACTGGCGGCGAACGCCGCCTCGGTTTCGGTCTTGGTCGGAGCAGTGGAGTTTGCAAACATCCGGTCGATCTCTTCCATCACCCGGGGCGCGCTATCCGGCGAGTCCAAACGCACGCGGTAGGTTCCCACAAGGCCCGGTCTGCCGAGCCCTTCCTCCACATAGAGCCGGTGAAAAAAGAGCGTTCCCTCCTCCGGCCCGTTGTAGATGCCTCTAAGGGTAAGTCTCGCTTCAAACCCGGCAATGTATGGACTTCTCAAATCTATCACATCGCCGATTTTCCAACCGTACTTGTCGGCGATCTTCTTTCCGGCGATTGCGGCTGTTCGCTCCTGCTGAAACGCCGCTTTTTCCTGGGGCGAGATTTGCAGCTCGGGATGGACGTCGAAGATCGTTTTTGGGTCGACATAGAACTGCGCGAACATGTAGTGGGGCTTGTCTTCTTTGTAGATTCCGCCGAACCAGTTTGCCGGACAGACTGCAATCACGCCCTGCACCTGCTGGATCTTCTGGTCGTAAGATTCAGGCATCGCGTCCGCAAGTGAAGTGTTGCGCTTTACTATCACCCTGTATTCGCCGCCGGTTATGTTGGAGGTTGCGCCAAGCGCTCCAATCACCGCTAGCATAGTAACCAGAAGGAACACCGACACGGATACGCTCAGTATCGTCAGCAGCGTACGCCGCTTGTTTCGACCAACGTTCTTAATTATGAGCCGCAGGAACTTCATAGACGCCTCCAGACTTGCTCAGCATGCCCTTCTCGAGGTGTAGAACCGCGTGGGCATGACTGGCCGCGCGCGGGTCGTGAGTGACCATGATGATCGTCTTGTGAAACTCTTCGTTGAGCCGCTTGATCAGATCGAGGATCTCTTCGGCGGATTTTGCGTCGAGATCGCCTGTCGGCTCATCGGCGACCAGCAGACTCGGATCGGTTACGATGGCTCGCGCGATGGCGACCCGTTGCTCCTGTCCTCCGGATAGCTGGCGAGGATAGTGATGTTCGCGGTCTTCGAGGCCAACAACCGAGAGCGCGGTCATCACGTGCTCGCGGCGCTTTTTCTTCGAAAGGCTGGTCAGCAGCAGAGGGAGCTCGACGTTCTCGAAGGCGCTTAGCACCGGGATGAGGTTGTAGAGTTGAAAGATGAATCCGACGTGACGCGCTCGCCACTTCGCCAGTTGTTGCTCGTTGAACTTCGCTATGTCTTTGTCGTCGATCACCACCCGGCCGGAGTTGGGCTTGTCGATGCCGGCAATCAGATTGAGTAAAGTCGTCTTGCCAGAGCCCGAAGGCCCCATCAACGCGAGGAATTCGCCGCGCGCGATTTCGAGATCGATATTGTCGAGCACCGGAATATCAATGGTGTCGCGCCGGTAGTGCTTGGTGACTTGAACGAGATTGATCAGCGTTTCTGCCATTCAGTCGCCTCCGAGGTTAGCGAATGCCGCAAGAGACCGGGTCTGCGGAAGGCACGTTCACGCAGGGGCGCAAAGACGCCAAGCCGCAAAGAGTCATGGTCCCGTTTTCACTCTTACGCGCGTGCCGTCGGTCAGGTTCTCGGTCCCGTGGACTATAACCGTCTCGCCGCCTGCCAGTCCCTGTTTTATCTCGACCCGATCTCCTAACTCGCTGCCAACCGTCACCGCTTGCGATAACGCGCGCCCATCATTGAACACAAGCACAATGGTCTTCCCGTCTCGTTGTTGAATCGCGGACTTCGGGACTGTGACTCGCGAAGATTCCGTTCTTGCGCCCTGCTCCATTTGTTTTATAAAGGTCACCTTCGCGTTCATATCGGGTAGAATTCGCGGGTCGATTTCTTTGAACCGCACCTTTACCTTGACAGTAGCCTTCTGACGATCGGCGGTAGGGATGATCTTTCGGACCTCCGCCGGGAGCTTCTCGTTGGGCAGAGCATCGAGGGTGACCTCAGCGGTGAGTCCCGGGGTGATCTTACCTATGCTGGACTCATTGATGTCGGCTTCGACTTCAAGCGAGTTCGGATCGACGATGGTCACCACCGACCCGCGAGTCGAAGTACCGCCGAAGATCGCCGGCGCAACCGTCTCGCCGACCTCGGCGTCCTTGGAAATGACCAGCCCTTCGAACGGGCTGCGAATGCTCGTATACTCAAGCTGGGCTTCGACCAGCCGAATGCGAGCCTCGGCCGAGCGGGCTTGCTGAGAGGACGATTCAACTTTTGCCTGGATAGCCCTGATCTGAGCTTCGGCGGATCGCACCTGTCCCTCGTCGACCTGAGCCTGCGCGGTTGCGTTATCGGTATCGGCCTTGGACGTGACCCCGCGTTCCAACAGCCGGGTTTGTCGAGCGAGCTCGAGGCTGCTCTTCTGCTTATTTGCCTGGGCCTGCGACAGACTGGCGCGCGCCTGTTCGAGTTCGGCCTCGGCTTGAAGGTGGGCGGATTGATAGTTCGCCAACGAGCTCTTTGCATCGCTCAATTGGGCGTCGAGGTCGCGATGTTCGAGGCGCGCGAGTATCTGCCCGGGCTTTACGCGGCTCCCGGTGTCGACACCGAGGTATTCGAGCCGGCCGGAAATCTTCGGACTGACCGCAGCCTTTCGATCCGCGACAATGTACCCAGTCGCGGTGAGGATCTCGAGCCCCGCGCTCCCGGATTCAACGATCGCACGGCCGACTTCAACCTCGGGCATTGTAGCCGAGCCCCACATCCGGTAGCCCACCAGCAGCCCAGCAGCAATCACGATCAACAGCGTACCCAGGAAAACCACGCGCAGGCCCCGCCGTGCGCCCGAGCCCTCATCGTCTTCGCGATGAATTCTCAAGGCAGACAGATCGGGCTTGGGGGTTTTGGCTGACTCCATCAGTTGTTCCATCCGGGCTGCGTGTGTCCTGGCCGCATTTCCCGCCTCAGAGTTGCACTATAAATCAGCGGGACAGAACCGGGCAACACTGGTTGACTCAAAGCTCCGCCGAGTGCGAGATTAGCGTTCTTCATACTTCTAATGAGACTACAGGTGCAGCAAAGGATAGTTAATGAGAATTGCGCTTGGCTCTTCGAGGGCCGCTAAAGTCTCGGCCGTTCGCGCAAGCGTCGCTCGGGTTGCTTCGATCGATGCTTCGTGGCGCGAGGCGGAAATCATCGCTCGCGAAGTTGCAACCGACGCGCCGGCGATGCCGCTGACGGACCAAGATCTGATGGGTGGAGCGATGGCACGCGCGCTTGCCGCCCACGAGCTGTTGTCAAAGGATGGCGCCGGCGCGGATCTGTACGTCGGGCTGGAGGGTGGCTTCAGCTCGTTCACCTTCGAGGGCGAACGTATCACGTTCCTCAAAGGCTGGGCTTATGTGACTGATGGCGCACACTCGAGCTTTGGCACCAGTCCTTCGATCGTAGTGCCTGAGAACATAGTGGCTGCAGTCGTCGAGGGCAGACGCGAGCTCGCCGAAGTGATCGACGAAACCGCCGGCGAGCACGATGTGCGCAGCCGACAAGGCGCATGGGGCGTGCTGTCGCGCGATCTGTTCACTCGATCGATGAGCTTCGAGGTGGCTCTGGTAGCTGCTTTCGCGCCGTTTTACAACCGGGCGCTGTACGATCGTTAGAACGTTGCACCGATCAGGAGGCCGCGCTCATCATCTTTCTGAAGAACTGAGTCAGCGCCGGCTCGATGCCCAGCAACCGCTCGTAAACTGTGAGCTGACCGCGGTGATACATCTCGTGCGCCACGCTGAAGTTGAGCATGTCCAGCTTCGGCATCCGCTTCCCGTCAAACCGGGTGGTGATCTCCTGCAGATTCGCGTCGCCAAACTGTTGTACCTTCGTTTTGCTCTCTTCAAGCGATGATCGCAACAGTTCGAGCATCGCGTCCTTGGTTGCGGTCTCGCGAATGTGCCCGGCGAATTCGGCGATCATTGTCGGGAAGCCTCGCTGAAAGTTGGTGCCCTCGCGGCAGGTCTCGCCAGTAATCACGCGTTCCGCCTCGACTACGTGTTGAAGCAGCTCGATGACGCTGCGTGTTTCAGCCGAGGCCCTAAAAACAAACTGTTCGGCCGGAATCAACTCGGCCTCCTTGATGAGACCGTTGCGTACATCCTGCCATTGCTCACAAATCTGTTCTGCGTTTGCCATATCAACCTCCGGTAAAGCTGGCGTGCTGGAAGTCTGCCAGCAGCCGCGTAGGCATCGAATATCGCAAAGTTGATCGCGATTTTCAATGTTCAGTCACCTTTAATGACACCCTGACTCTACTCCATTAAACATAGGTCGTGGGGTTCTTTAGATGTGTGGTATATTCTGTCGCAGCGCCCCGGCGTGAAGGCTCACGGCATCGATGAATATGCATAAGTCAGAGTTTGGCTTGCTAACGCTACGTCGCGAGCTCGAAGAGATTCTCGTGATGGTGAACGCCAACCACAATGGCGTCTCTGCCCGAAGCGAGAATGGCGAAGCGGCACGATCGGATCATGCTGAAGATATCGCGATCGCCACTGAACCGGACATCGCCCTCTTCGACGATCACCCCGAAACGGATGGGTGCGGCGAGCCAGGGCCGCGCGAACACGGTCATCCAGAAGTCAATCAACAAGATGATCGGGACGACTTATATGATGACGCGCTCCTGGTCGTAACAGAATTCGGGCACGCGACAACCTCGATCTTGCAGATGTGGCTGTCGATCGATTACGGCCGCGCGATGACGATATTCAAACAGCTTCAAGCTGATGGCTTGATCTCATCAAGAGGAAAGGTGCGACACAAGGCCTTTTCGCTGCGGCGTCTACTCGAGCAACAGGCTTAATCACCCGCATAGGACGCGAGGGAGTAAAGTCCGCAAAGCTAGCATCAATCATTCTCTTGTTTCGTACTCACGTTCTCCAGATAATACCGGCAGCTGGATTTCAACGGACAGCGAGAACACAGCGGACGGGCGGTCTTGCACAGTTCCTGCCCGTGACGCCGCAGCAACTGGTGCGCGGCAATCAACCAATCGAAGTCCTTTTTCACCTCTGCCTCGACTGCTTCCTGCGCCGAGCGATAGGTTGAAGAGTAGCTCTTTCGCTCCTCACCGTACCCCAGACGTCGCAGCACGCGGAGTCCGTTCGAATCCAGCGCAAGGATCGGATGAGTGCGCGAGAAAAGAAGTATTCTCTCCGCGCTCGGATCGCCGATACCCGGAAACTTCTTTAGCGATTTTTTCGCCTGAGCCAACGGTTGCTTCAGCACTCTATCGAGCTCGCCATCGAACTGCTGCAGCGCGATCTGCGCGATGCGCCGGAGCTTCTCTACTCTCCCGGCTGGAAGCATTCCGCCGAGTCGGGCGACATCAAGCAAGGTCTCATCGTGAGCCATGAGGATTTCAGGAGGCGTCAGGCCAACTCGTTCACAAAGAGCGTTAAAGGCTTGCTCGCGGCGCTCGTCGCTCACCAGATAAGCGACGTTTTCGAACAGAATCATTCCGAGCGGATCGGTGACCTTCGGGGGCGCTGGACGGCTATAGAAGCTCTCCAATGCGTCGATGATCTTTCGGAAAGACTTTTGCGCTCGTTGCATAGCCCAGGCTGGTTATCGCGCAAAGACGCTAAAAACGCAAACGGTCGACTCCCTAACTCAGCCACCAGGAGATGCAATGCTTGTAGAGGGTGCGATGTTTGTAGAATCGCGGTCCGCCCAGGACCCCGCTTACAAAACATCGAATTTGAAGGCTTGACGATTTTTGATTATTTTTGTATATTTTCGATAATATTCGAGATTGATTGATGTTCGACTCATAACGGTGTGGCAGGAGCTGAGCGATGTTCGCGTGCATTCATAGCCCCGATTTTGAGAATTATGCCACGCTGGTGGATTGCGCTTACGCGTTCTCGCCGCTGGTGGAGGAAACAGCCGCAAACACGGTAGTCCTGGACATCGAAGGCTGCGAGCTATTGTTTGGCTCGCCTCGCGAGATCGCAAAAGAGATCGCGGGCCACGCTGCGAAGCTGGGCATGAAAGCCAACGTCGCGGTGGCTCAGAATCCGGATGCGGCCATTTACGCTGCGAGATGTTTCGCGGGTATCACCGTCATCGCCTCCGGCAAAGAAGCAAAAGGTCTCGGTGATTTGCCGCTCAACGCGCTGGATGCCTCCTTGGCGCGAATTGAAACCGATCGGGTGGCAGAGATTTTAGAAACGCTCGAGCTCTGGGGCATTCGAAGCTTTCGCGAATTCGCGGCGCTGCCTGAAGCTGGAGTCTCTGAGCGGCTTGGGCCTGAGGGTGTGCGGTTACAAAAGCTCGCTCGCGGCGAATGCGATCGTCCGTTGTTGCTCACAAAGCCCGCGCCCGGATTCGAGAAATCCATCGAGCTTGATGACCCCATCGAGCTGCTCGAACCGCTTTCGTTTATCCTTGCGCGGCTGTTGAACAAACTCTGCGCAAACCTGCAAGCACACGGGCTGGCGGTGGATGAACTGAGGCTTCGGTTAAAGCTGGATGATAAAACCGAACACGAGCGGGCGATTCGGCTGCCGTTCCCGATGCGCGACAGCAGAGTTTTTTTAAAGCTGCTGCTGCTGGACATCGAATCACATCCGCCGCAGTTCGCGATCATCGCGGTGTCGATCACCTGCGAACCGGCGAAGCCCCGATCGATACAGAACGGGCTGTTTCAACCGCTCGCGCCTGAACCGGAAAAATTGGAGCTGACCCTGGCGCGGCTTGCGAGGCTGGTCGGCGCTAGCAATGTCGGCTCGCCTGAGTTGGTGGACACTCATCGGCCAGGAGCTTTTCGCATCAAGCCATTTATTGTGAAGAGAGGATCTAACCGCAGAGGACGGGGAAACAAATCGACGGGGCGAGGGGGAGAAGGAGGGAGTGGGCGAGACAAATCGACTGGGAGAGTGGGCGACCGGGCGAGGGGGCGAGGGGGCGAAGGAGCAATCCCCTCATCTCTTCCTACCCCCTCACCCACTCGCCCCCTCGACCCCTCGCCTCGCCCCCTCTCCCCCTCGCCCCTTCTCCCACTCGCCCCC
>CAZOOE010000196.1:0-11081 GCA_964581275.1 uncultured Clostridia bacterium | reverse complement strand
AGAGTCTTGACCTCTCTTGTTCCGAACTGCTACAACCCGCGCGTGATTCATCGCACCTTCATCGTCGATCTCAGTCGCATCAAGTATGAGTTCGAATTATTCCTGCTTGGCGGTGAGTTCGATCTATTCGAGGACGACCGGCTGGTGGCGAAGATGGATGCCGGCTACAGCACGGCTGAATTCTCTTATGGCAAGCTGATTCTTTCTTGCTGGGGCGACGGGTGGTCGCGCTCGTGGCGTGTCATTTCCTGTGAGCTCTCACCGGAACGATTGACGCTTGAGTGCGCAAAAAAGATGGGAATAAAACGGTGCGCGCTCACTTTGAGCCGGGGCGCCGGCGAGCGGAATGCGTTGCAGTCTCGAAATCAGTATGCCCGTAAGCTTGCGGCGATGATTGAAGCCAGTCTTCCTGGAATCCGCGTCGAGCAAGCAGTGACCGCGCGCAACGACCGAAGCCATCTTTCCGGTGTACACGCGCGCCTTGTCATACTAGATCGAAATAAACGAATCGCCGGTGTCGGCGTAAGCGATAGCGAGCTGCAGCCAAACGTTGATGCTGCGCTGGCGGCCGGACTCACTTGGCTCAAGGAGCTTCGGCGCAGAAGGGGTTCGGTAGATGGTCTGATGATCTTCGCTCCTCGATGCGATACCATCGCGATTCGCCTGAGCGCGCTCTCAAACAAAACGAAGGTCCTGCTGTTCAGGGCCGACGAAACGAAGGGAACGATCGATCCCGTTTCTCCCTTCGATCAGGGTGACCTTAACGACCGCTTTCGCAAGGCCGCCAGACGCGCTCACTGGCCGCGACCCGGAATGCTGCCGCAGGACTGTGCGATGCTCGTGGAGTCAGTGCGACGCCTCGCGCCGGATCATATCGAGGCGCACCATCGCGGCCCGTGGGTCTGCCTTTCAATTCGGGGTCTTGAAATCGCGCGGGTGTGGATCAGTCGCCTCCGAGTCGAGTTCGGAATCGGCGAGGCGCGACTGAAGCTGGATCACCGCAACGAACACGAGTTGGAGCGGTTGATTCAGGAAACGATTTCGCGTCGGCGGCCCGAATCCGAGCTTCGCAACGAGATGATGTTTCGCTATCAGCCGGAGCGCTGGCTCGAATCGATCATCAGCCGTGATGTTACCGCCCTGGATCCGACGTTGGATCCGAGTTTTGTCTATGCTCAAGTCCCGACTTATCGAGGCGAGCAACGCACTTTTATTGACTTGCTGGCATTGACGCGCGAGGGGCGCCTTGTGGTGATGGAGTTGAAGGTGAGCGAAGAAACCGAGTTTCCGTTTCAGGCGCTGGATTACTGGTTGCGTGTTGAGTGGCACCGGGTGCGCGGCGATTTCCAGCGTCGTGGTTACTTCGAGGGACTGAACTTGATCGATGCGCCACCGCTCCTGTATTTGGTTGCGCCGATGTTTCGGTTTCACGAGACGACGAAGTTACTTGCGGCTTCGATCCACCAGCGAGTGCCGATCTACCGAATAGGAATCAACGAAGACTGGCGTCGCGGCGTTCGAGTCCTGATGAGAGAGAGGCTGAACTAGCAAAGGACAACCGCGAAGCGGAGAGAGCGAAGAGCAAAGTGCGAAGAGCACACTAAAAGGAGCAAAGAGACAGGCGCTGTTTGTGGAAGTTATCTCTTCGCTGTTACCCTTAGTCCCTTCGGCTCATGGCCCGTCACCGGCGCCTGATTCTTCCCCTAATCGCGTCGATGCTCAGGCTCCCAGAACCCCTCGACGCGATGTACAAGAAGACAAAGCAAAAGAAAACCGGTAACTCGCCATGGTTTGTGACCGGCCAGAACCCCAGCGGCGCGTGTCTCTGGAAGTAGGCTACGGCCATCTCCCCGCTTGCGATGAACGCGACACAACTTGTAAAGAGTCCCAAGGCTATCAGAGTCCCCCCGAAGAACTCGATTACCCCCGCTGCCAGCAACAGGCCGGTTTGCTTGGGCACGCCGAGTACGCCAAACAGCTTCTGCGCTCCGTGACAGGCGAACAAGAATCCGGAGACTATTCGCATCAACGCGTAAAAAAAGTGTGAGTACTTTCCAAGCCATTTCTCCATTGGCGATTCCTTTCAATCAGACAGATTGCGCGATGGGCCCGGCCAAAACACTTGACTGGCCAGTTGCGAAGTTTCCCTCCGTTGATTGTTTCTGCGTACTTGATCTTCACTCCAGCGTCATCGACTTTTGAGATTATGTGCGTCACCCGGCCACGTTGGTCCCTACCAAAGCTGACCACATCGGGTAGGAACGTTCCTCATTTTACGCCCGGATTGTTTACTGCCCGAGCGGTGATCGTTCCTTTTATCTCGCTCTTGCCTTCGGACTCGATGGCCAGCGTGATGTCCTGGAATTTTGGTTTCCCAACGCGTTGGGTCGCTTCGGCCTCTTTCTCTTTGAAGGCGAGGTCCTTCTTTATCGGACCGCCTTTGACTCCATCAATCGTAATTTGCGCGCCTAATGTTGGAGGTTGATGCGTTGTTGCGGCTCTCTGATCGCCAACGGCGCCGGCTGGTGTTTCGGTTGAGCCGGACGGAGGACTAACGATGAGATCGTATCTCCCTGCTGGCACGACCCCGAAATTGAACTCGCCCTTCGCGTTAGTTGTTCGAGCGGCTGGGCTCCCACCGGGATTCTTTCCAAGTTTGACATCGACCCCCTTGAGAGGCGCGCCCGTCGTTGATGATGGCCCCTTCTGTGCCGCGGCGGCCGCACAAAGCATGGCCCCAATCGCGAAGATGAACGCTGACTGAACCTGTGCAGTAAGTCTGTTGAGTTTGAACATAAGACCTCGCTCTTTGTATTAGGATGCCGGTAGACCGATTCAGGACTCGGTAGATATCCGAGCCGAGTCCCTTCATAGTTAGATTGTATCAGAGAGCCACAACCAAGACCCAATCTAAAACCACCCCGGGCTACGACGAAGGGTGTAATTAAGAGCGGACTTTGACTGAACCTCAATCGATCTGCCGGCCGCCGTCCAGCGAGTCACGCGCGTGCTGGCTCTTCTACGATTTGCCTGGTTGCTTCGGATGATTGATAGGCTGGCTGGCGGCGGACCATGAAGACCAGGGCCAGAACATAGAGACCTGCTCCAACCAGCAGCGCCTGGTTGAAACCCGTCAGGATAGCGATCACCAGCGCCGCGACTGACCCCATCACCGACGTCGCGCCGTTCACGCCCCACGCCCACGGGATTATCTCGGGTGCGTTTCGAGCCAATATGCGAATGCCGATGGGCATCGGCATTCCCATCACCATCGCAAGCGGCGCCATCAAAACAACCGCTAACAAAATTCGAATTCCTCGGGCCAGACCAACCAGCCCATAAAAGATCGGCGGCAGCGTCACGATGTAAATGAACACCAGCGCCACCAGGAGCAACAGCACTTTGAGCAACGCCCGGTTCAATCGCTCTTCGTCGATGTGTCCGCTCAAGGAGCTTCCAATCGCACTGAACGCGAGCACTGAAAACAGCACCACCGCAAGCGAATAAACCGGGTGACCCAGGAAGAGGATGAACTTCTGAATCATCGCCACCTCGACGATGATGAAACCCGCCCCGAGGCAGGCGAAATAGAGGAGATAGGAGAGCTTCGTGCGAACTCCGGTCGCGAGGGCCCTGCCCCGCACCAGCACCAACGGCCCGATTATAAACAACAAAACGAGCACACTGGTGATCCCAAACAACGCGAACAGTATCGAAGTGCCAAGGTTTGTCTTCTGCCACTCGCCGGTTGTTCCCTCGATTACGCGCCAAAGGTTAGCCGGTCGAACCGAGTTGAAAAAGAACGGATTGTTGTCGCGCGTGGGTGCGACGTTTGATTCGAAGCCTGCCCATACGGCAGCGGGATCCGCTGCTTCGATGATTTGAGTGAATGAGTTCGAGGGTCGAGTGAGAGGCGTAAACAACAGCTGGAATCCGTTGGACTCGGCGACACCTTCGATCGCCCGTACCTCGTCGTCGGTGAATTCGCTTCGCTTAAAGATGTAGGTCGCCGGCGTGCGGTCGTAGCCCGATCTTGGGTCGCGCACGAGCATTATGTGGCGTGCCGGATTCGATATTCCGAGCTCGGTCATCATCACGCGAGTGAGCGTGATCAGCCGCAGGAGTTGGTCGGGAGGTTCGAAGTACCAGCGGGTCATCGTCAACGCACCGTCATGTGTCAGATGCGTGGCGTAATCCTTGAACGCCTCGACCGTGTAGAGGTTGTTTTCGCTAAGCGAGAACGCGCCGGCGGCGGTCGCCGCCCAGGTGTCAACCATCGTCGCCTGGATGATGTCGTATCGGTCATTCGAGTTTCGTATAAAACTGCGCCCCTCATCGACCACCAACCGTACATCGGGTTGTTGGTAGATCGAACCCGAATAACTCTTGAATGGTTCCGATGACATCACGTCGTGAGCGATGATCGGATTGATCTCGACCGCGGTGATGTGCTTTTGCCCGAAGACTCGCGCGGCCATCACGTCGTTGCCGCCGCCGGGCCCAATGATCAGCACATTCGCGCCGCGTTTCAAGTTGTGCGCCAAAGCGCTGAGCGCGCCTAAAGCGTCCTGGTGGATCTCTGAATTGCTTGCGTCCTTGCTGATGCCGGTTGCGGCATCGGCGTCGATCTTTATCTCGACCAACTGGTCGAAGCTCCCCTCGACGGTGATGCGCGAAAATGAGTTCCATTTCGAATACAGAACGCGCTTCTCTTCGAAACCTTTTGATTTGCGAATGTCGATCCAGTGCGTGCTGCTGTTGTAAACCACCAGTCCCGCGAGGCCGGTCGCCACCAGCAGCGAACAGACCGCCGCCGCCCGGCTTCCTTCGGTTGCAAAGCCAAACAACAATCCGGCAAGCGCCCCGAGAGCCGATACCAACAACACGATGTTGATCGCGCCGATGGTGTTGAGAACCGGTATCAGCAGCAAGCACCCGACCGCCGCGCCCGCGAGATCGAACAGGTAGAGCTTGCTGATTTCTTTAGCAAGCCGTGTGATTGCAAGGGTCACCGCGCAGCCGGCGAAAAAGAACGGCAACGCGCACGCGCCGTAGATCCTTGCGAGCCGGTAGTAGTTTTCGGGCCCAGTCTCAAACGTCAGCGGGTTGGCGAGGATGACATACAGCGAAAAGAGATTGCTGAGGGCGAACAAAATCGTTGCCGCGCTGAGCCATTGACCGGTGCGTTCAGGCTTCAAGCCCCGTTGAACGATGTAGATGAAAACGCCGCTCGCGCCCGAACCGAACAGCGCTAAAGAGATCGCCATGAAAGCGAAATGATAGTACATCGTCGCCGAGAACAGGCGAGTCAGTGAAAGCTCGAGCATCAATACCGAAAGGGTGATCAGCGAGATGCCAAGGAATATCAATCGTCGATTCATTCAATCCCCGTTGCAGGTCAAAAACGAACACGGAATGACGCGGATTAAAACGATCATCGCCGATCAGATCCGCGATGATCAGTCCCATCCGCGTCATCTGAGTCTATTGCAGTTCTAACAACGCGCTGATAGCGTTACTCACTTCCTCCGCTCGGGTGTCCCATGTAGACTCTCTCACTGCCTGTTGACGAGCCGCGCGCTTGTCCCCCGCGTCGTTCTCCAGTGCGTCCTCCACCTTCGCGATGAAGTCCTCGTAGCCGCGCGAAACGCGCAGTATACCATCCAGCGGTTCGTATTCGTAAATCGGGGTGATGACGACCGGCTTACCCGTTGCCAGATATTCGCGCACCTTGATCGGGCTGCCGTAGTTTACGAACTCGTTATCGGTCACCCACGGCAGCACACACACGTCAAACGCGGCGGCATATTGTGGCATTAACGAGTACGGCTTCGAGCCGAGATAGAGTACATTCGACAGCGACTCGATGCCCAGTGGTGAGGCTCGCAACCCAACCAGCACCCATTGCCATTCGGGACGCTTGCGGCTTATGTAGCGGATCATCTCTTGATCAATGAGCCACGGTTCGATGGCGCCGAAATAGCCTAAACGAGGGTGAGGGACGCCTGCGATGTCATCGGGCTCGGGCTGCACCCATTCCTCAGAGGTTGCCGCGGCGAAGTGATCGTAGTCTACTCCCTGCCCGAGCAGTTTGGCTTTAACCGCGAGCTCTGAATGCTGCGCACTTTCTTCTTCGAACAGCTTTCGGCCCGAGTAGTAAACCAAGTCGGCTCGCGTCAGAAGATCGTTGTGCATCTCGGCGATGACATTCGAGGCGGTCGCGTGATCCATTTGATTTGCGTCGTACTTGTCCGATACCTGGTAGATCAGCGCGCTCTCGCCGAGCCGGCCTACGACCTCCACGGCGGTCGGGATGGCAATCCACAGAACCGGCCGCCGCAAATCGTAAGCCACCATCAGCAATCTCATTTGAGCTACGAGCAGCCATCGATTGATCGCGCGTGCCAGGGAGCTTGAATAGAACGGGAGCACCGGGGGCGAGACGACGATGATGCCTTCTTCGGTGATGCGAACGGGTTTCGCATAGCTGCCCAGTTTTCGTTTGATCTTGCTGAAGAGATCGCGGCTCGCAAACGAAGGCAATCCCATCGAGATAGAATTCACAAAGACGACCCTATTACCAGCGCGCGCTAGACGGCGCATGATGTGGTTCTTAGAGTGCTGATGGTGATACCACCAGTCTTCCCCGGCGAAACAGATGATCGATTGGTTTTGAATCATATCGACGCAGAAGCGTGAATCAACACAGAGAGAAAGTTGTTGGCGATATGCCCAATCGCGGGCCAAAAGAATTGGTTGTATTCATCAACCAGCCCAAGAGACACCCGAGCAAAAATACATTGGCCATATCCTAAAACAGTATCTCCTCCCATACCGGTGGCCAGAAGACCCCGGCGAGAATGCTCAGTCACTCGGACGACCTTGCAGCCAGGATTGTGCCCGGGCTTGCATTCGCTTTCTAAAGTGGCGATGATGTTTGATCGTTCATGGCTCAGCCATCACTGATAGGAATCTCAGTTCGGACGGCATTGAACACCCGAGTCGCGTTGTGACGCCAGGTGTACCGCTCGATCACCGTCTGCCGGGCAGCAGCGCCGAGCCGCTCACGAAAATCAACATCAACCGCCAGCCTCTCGAGGGCGCTCGTAAGGTCGTCCACATCGCCGGGCTCCACAAGCAAACCGTTTTCGCCATCCGCAATCACATCCTCGATCTGACCCAATCGGCTGGCGATCACCGGCCGAGCCATAGACATATACTCGAACAGCTTGGTCGGTGAGCCGAAGAACTCGCTTCCGTCCCCGGCGCGTACCGCGGGCGCTACTAGGATGTCGCACGCGTCGAGATGGTCCGGGACTCTTCCATGGGCCATGCGGCCGGTGAAGGTCGCAGAGACGTTTTTGTCCGCGGAATCGATGATACTTTCCGCCATGCTTCGCTGCTCGCCGGCGCCGATGAACAAGAAGTGACAGCGGGCGCGCGACTCATTGACTCGCACTGCCGCCTCGGCAAGTAACGGCGCGCCATGCCAGGGGCCGAAGGTACCCACGAAACCGACCACCACAGTCGAGTCTTCGATACCAAGCGCGCGCCGAATCTCCGGGCCGACTGACCCGGGTCGAAACCGGTTTGGGTCGACGCCGTTCGCATTTACAATTATTTTTGCTGACCTGACATTCGCCGCGAGCAGGTTCCTTCGTTCGACCTCCGATACCACGAAGATCAAATCAGCCGCACTGTGGTTGAGCCGTTCGAAACGCTTGAGCAGCCATAGCAGACCTATCCGGTCCCAATGACGGCTGACCCAGACCTCCGAGCCGTTGAACTCCAGCGCCAACGGCAGACCGCTCACCACCGACAGCAGTACGCCGGTCCAGTTGAACCGGCTGTAGCGTTGATAGATGAAATCGATGTCGCTTGGAGATACCGTCCCTCGTGCGATCCTGAGCAAGCTATTCACGGTAAAGCCGAGATTGTTCCATAGCTCAAACAGCGCCTTGGTCGCGCTGAGAAGGGTCGAGGGCGGAATTACGATGCTGCTTTCATTGTATCCTGGTGCACCGCTTACCAGGAACTTGAGTTTGTGGCCCAGTCCCGCGGCGGCGCTCGCGAACCCTTCGACGTGGGTTGGCATTCCACCTTCCGCAACTCCTGCTAGAGTAGCTCGAACGTACAGCGCGCTGAATGAGCGCTCGCGCTCTCGATCCAGCGAGCGTGGGCCGATCCGCGATGCTCGCACGACGCGTCGAATTGCCAGCGAAACGCTGAGCGCCTCGGTCAGCAGCCACGACAGCGGGACGATCACACCATAGCCCGCCAGCACCTCGAGCATGAGGCGAGGAGCCTCGAGGAACAACACGCCGAGCCGCGAGCGATCCGAGTCGCGGCCCGCCGAGTCGCCGATCACGACTCTGCGCGCTCCTGCAAAGATCGCAAAAAGCATAAGCGCGCCCTTGCCGCTTCGTATTGCTAGGTCGGAAGTTAACACACAGAAAACCACGGGCCCAAGCGCCCGGACGCGAGAAAATGCGTCTCGCTTTGAGGTCCATTTCAAATCCGCCTTGTCTATCCGACGGATATCCGCACCGGATAATCGGGCGACCGCCCACCGCATTGCGGCGTCCTCGCTGCCCGACAAATCCAATAGCACGGCCAGGGGCTTCTCTTCGGTTTTAGTCTCGGTCTTGGGTTCGGATGATGTCTGCATTGCGGGCGAGTCGCTGACCTGTCCGCTTGCCGAGGCAGTATCGATTGACTGGTGCGAGATGCGAGAGAGGGGCGGATTCACTTGGTTGCCGTTATGAGCAGGTTCCAGCCGAAATTGCGTGCGAGCCACTGGAGCAATACTTCGGGTATCAGGTGCCCGATGGCTCTCAGGTCGCTGCGCGACAGCTGGTTTACCCGGATGTCACATGGTCGAAAATCACTGAACAATCGCCGCGCCTCAGCGCGAGTGTAAGCCTTAACCAGCGGGCGGCCGCCCGCGTCGGAGTACTCGACGTGGCGGCTCATGATTTCCGACGGAGTTCCTTTGAGAAGTTCGCCGCGCAGCAATCCGTGCTTGAGAATGATCGAACCGAAATAGAAAAGCGATGCCCGATTATAGAGCATCACGATGGCCTTGCCGCCCGGCTTGAGGACTCGGTGAATCTCGCTGACCGCCCGATTCGTATCCGGCGTGTGATGCAACACACCGAAAGAGTACACCACATCAAAGCTCGCATCCGGGAAGCACAGGTCCTCACTGTCGGCGGTGATGATCTCGCCGGGGAGACCATAGACATCGAAACGTCGGCGGGCGATCTCGGCGCTGCGCGGCGTGAGGTCGATGCCGGCCACGAGCGCGCCGCCTCGAGCGAACTGCAGCAGGTCAGTGCCGATGCCGAACCCGATTTCAAGGAGGTGCTTGCCGGCGTAGTGATTGAATCCGATGGCTTGCTTCATCCACGGCGCATACTCGATATAGCGATAGTGTTCAATCGCGTCGAAGTAGTCGCGGGTGCCAAACTCCCGCCCGCGTGCTATGTGCGAGCCGCACGGATTCGCGCTCCATTGCTCGCGCGCCCGTTGTTTAAAGTCGTCGAGGACTATAGAGGACTCCGGCGAGAAGGTTTGATTGTCGGCACTCGAAGGATTCATCGCGTTACACCGGTAGTGCTTCCTCCAAACTGCGTCTGAACTTTCGATAGTAGAGAAGGTGCAGTATGTAGTCCAGTGCCATCGCTCCGGCGCCGGTCCACGCAGCTCCCGCGATCCCATAACGAGGCACAGCGACCACCAGCGCAGCAATGGCGGCGACACCGGCGGTGAGAACGATGTTGCGCAACTCCGCGCCTCGCCCGTGGGACGCGAGGAATACGTTGTAAGGCTGGAACAAGCCAACGAAGAGATTCATCACAGCAAACGGAACCAACAGCGGGACCGCCTCGCCGTATTTCGGAAAGACAAATCTGAGCACGATCGGCCCGAGCACGACCAGCGCGATCGATGCGGAGATTACCGCCACCGCGTTCCACCTTGCTATCCGCTCAGGTACTCGTGTCAGGCGCGCGAAGGCGCGAAACCGGGTCGTGGCAAGCGAGCGGCCCATCATCGCAATCGGGTTGCTGAACTTCTGGGCGATCGCGTACATGCCCAGCGCCGAGGTGCCTGAAATAAAGTAGCCGATCGCCAGTTGATCCGAACGCGAGGAAGCCAGCCCGCTTATTCGAGCGAGGTAGAGATTAAATCCGTATCCGCGCGTCTCCTTGAGACTCACCTTGATGTAACGCGACGCGCCCTTGAAGCTCGGTTGCATTTGGATCAGTGTCCAGGATGTCGCCAAACCAACGCCCGCGAAATAGGCTCCCAGAGCGGTTCCTGCGGTAAGCCGGTGGGTCGCTACCAGCGCGATCAACGCTAGCAGGTAACAGCCGGACAGGGTCAACTGAAACATGGATAACCTTCGAATCTGGTTGAGCCCCTGGCAACTCTGCTCGATGAACAACTGGAAAGGCTGAAAGAAAGCTAGCGCTGCGGTGCCGATGAACAGCCATCGAACGTCCTTCTCAAAAATCAGATCAAAGGGTTTTGCGGCGGCGGCGATAAACAACGAAAACGCGACGCCGATTGCAATCGTCATCAGCACTAGCGCGCCGAGCGCCTTTCGTTCGCTTTCGCGGTCGCTCGCGAGCGCCAACACACGGGCGCCTGCCGATGAAATGCCAAACTCGAATACCACGCCGGTGACTCCGATGATGCTCAAACAGAACGCGAAGCGGCCCATCTCACGCGGCTCCATCCAGCGACCCTGAATGATGCTGGCCAGGAAACCGGCGAACAGCGAAGCAGTCTGCGCCGAGAAAAGCATCCCCGTCTGCCTTGTGGTTTCACCCAGCCTGAACCGTGAGCCAGGGGCAGGGGCTTGAGCGTCGGATGCGGGTGGCAAAGTTTCAGCGGCCGTTTTGTTACTCCTTTAAAGCTGTTCGTGCTTCGGCCTCCAGGCGGAAGTTCATAGACGCGCTGACAGATAGCCGTTGCTACAAACTTCCGCTTGAAGGCCGGACAATGAACTTCTCATTCAGAATGTCGGTTACGATTTGGCGACTTCCGGTACGGCTGACGTGTCATGTGCTATGCCC
>CAZOOE010000195.1:0-11127 GCA_964581275.1 uncultured Clostridia bacterium | reverse complement strand
TTTTCACTGATGAACGCGTGCCCATCCGCCGAATCCCAAATCAGTGGTCCGTTCTTGGCGCACCATCGAACGGAGGAGTCTTTGAGGATGAAAAGATTGTCACTGCTGTTTTTGTTGTCGGCACTGGTGTCCGTAAACGCGGCGCCACACGCTTTTCTGCGAAGGGCAACACCGCCGCTTGCGGAACGATTGGGTTTCAAATCGACCGACAAGATTCTGATCATCAACGTGGACGATGTAGGCAACAGCCACGCAGCAAATGCGGCGGTGATCGAAGCGATGGAAAACGGGCTCGCGACGTCGTCGACCATCATCGTTCCCGGCCCATGGTTTCCTGAGATCGCCGCCTACGCAAAGGCGCACCCGAACTCAGACTTTGGTGTCCATATCGCGCACACCAGCGAATGGAAGACGCTCAAATGGGGACCGGTTGCGAGCAAGAGCGATGTGCCGGGGCTGGTCGATCCGCAAGGCTATCTGTGGCCGGACATCGAGAGCGTCTATAAGAATTCCTCGCCCGAACAGGCTTACACCGAAGCGCGCGCCCAGATCAAGAAAGCGCTCGATGCGGGCATTGACTTGACTCACTTGGATTCACACATGGGCACCCTCCAGTACAACGAGGCGTACTTTCAGGTTTATCGCCGGCTCGCAAAGGAATTCAATCTGCCGTTGAGAATGGGCTCTCAGGAACTGCTTGCGGCGCAGGGAGGCGGTCATCAACGCGGGCAATTGGACTCAGACGGAACCGTTTATCCGGACTACCTGATTCACGGGGATCGAAAACCGGGTGAGCCGATTCGCGACTACTGGAAGCGCTCGATCAGTTCGCTCAGGCAGGGAGTGACCGAGCTGTACATTCACGCTTCGGTGCCCGGCGACGAGATCAAGCACATTACGAATTCCTGGCAAGATCGCGCGGCTGAATACGAGCTGTTTACAAGAGACCCGGAGGTTCGGCGGATACTCGAATCACAAGGCGTGAAGCGAATCGGCTATCGTGCGCTCCGAGACTTGCAGAGGAAAGCGTATTCAAAAAAAAGTTAAGTCATCTCGAGTGGACGTCGACCGATGCAGCAAATCGCTTGGGTCGCGAGAAGTTGGCTTCGGTCGCTCCTGACCTGTTGGATGCCGGGCGCCTTTGTCAGAACAACACGCTTGTGACTTGAGTGCGAGGATCACGAGACCAACAATATGAGACAAAAATTAATACTGCTTGCCATCACCGCGTGTTTGATCGGCCTTGAGACGATCGCCGTCCAGCCAGCGCATTACGCGCAGCAACCGTTCGACGTCAAGGCCAACTACACCAAGTCCGAACATCTGATCGCGATGCGTGACGGCGTGAAGCTCTTCGCTGCGGTCTACTCGCCGAAAGACACGTCGCAGAAGTACCCGATACTCCTCAACCGCACTCCGTATAGCTGCGCGCCGTACGGATCCGACGCATACAAAGAAAACATCGGACCTTCGCCGCTGTTCGCAAAAGAAGGCTACATAGTTGTCTACGAAGATGTGCGGGGGGCTTGGATGTCCGAAGGAACTTACGTGAACATGAGGCCGCAGAATGACCACAAGAGCGGGCCGAAGGACGTCGATGAGAGCAGCGACACCTACGATACGATCGATTGGCTGGTCAAGAACATGCCGAACAACAACGGTCGGGTCGGCATGTGGGGTATCTCTTACCCGGGGTTCTATACTGCCGTCGGAGCGATCGACGCGCATCCGGCTCTGAAAGCTGCGTCGCCGCAAGCTCCTATCTCCGACTGGTTCATCGGCGACGACTTTCACCACAACGGCACTTTCTTTCTCCCGCACGCGTTCAATTTCTTCTCGGGCTTCGGGCGCCCCAGACCTAAACCCACGGCAGTCGGGGATCCTTCGCGTTTCAGTCACGACACACCCGACGGCTACAAGTTCTTTCTCGAGATGGGCCCGCTCGCTAACGGCGACAAGAAGTATTTTCGTGGGAACATCGCTTACTGGAACGAGATGATGGAGCACCCGAACTATGACGCGTACTGGCGTGCTCGCAACACGCTTCCGCATCTGCGAAACATCAAGCCTGCGGTGATGACCGTCGGCGGGTGGTTCGACGCCGAGGATCTGTTTGGCGCGCTCAACACCTACAAGTACGTCGAGAAGCAAAGCCCGGGCGCTTACAACATCCTGGTAATGGGGCCGTGGTTTCACGGCGGATGGGCGCGCGGCGACGGCGAAGGGCTCGGCGATGTTCGCTTCGGCGCAAAGACTTCGGTGTTCTATCGCGAGAACATCGAATTGCCGTTCTTCAACTATTATCTGAAAGACAAAGGCGAATTAACGTTACCCGAAGCCTACGTGTTCGAAACGGGGTCAAACAAGTGGAAGACCTATGGTCAATGGCCGCCGGCCGACGCTCAACCGAAAAACCTCTATCTAGCCGCGAACGGAAGGCTCTCGTTTAGCGAGCCGGTCGATTCCAGGGCGTTCGATGAGTACGTCAGCGATCCGGCCAGGCCGGTGCCCTTCATCAACAACATCGCCATCGGCATGACTCGCGAGTACATGGTAGACGACCAGCGCTTTGCGGCAAGACGGCCGGACGTGCTGGTTTATCAGACCGATGTGCTGACCGATGAATTGACCGTCGCGGGTCCGCTCACAGCAAGTCTCTTCGTTTCGACAACCGGAACCGATTCGGATTTCGTCGTGAAGCTGATCGACGTTTATCCGGACAACGCGCCGGACAACCAGCCGAACCCTTCAGGCATGAAGATGGGCGGCTACCAGATGTTGGTCCGCGGCGAACCGATGCGCGCAAGATTCAGGCACAGCTTTGAGAAACCCGAGGCCATGGCACCAAACAAAGCTGAGCAGATCGAATATGTGATGCCGGATGTGAATCACACTTTTATGAAAGGCCACCGTGTCATGGTGCAAATTCAAAGCAGTTGGTTTCCGCTCGTCGACCGCAATCCGCAAAAGTTCGTTGACATCTATTCCGCGAAGGAGTCGGATTTTCAAAAGGCGACGCAACACGTTTACCACTCATCGCGCGTGATCTTGAACGTTTTAAGGTAGACCTCCCGATGACAACACGCGCGCTTCATCGCGTCATAGGGCTCGTGATGCTGCTGCCGCTGGCTGGCTGGGCATGCACGGGGGCAATCTTTTTTTTGAAGCCCGGCTATGCCGGGGCGTATGACCTCCTGGAAGCAAAGACTTACCCGCTTGAAACAAACATTGCGACTCAGACCGACCCCTCGTGGCTTGAGGCTCGCTTCCTGAAGACGATTCTCGGCGAGCATCTTCTCAAACGCACTTCGCAAGGTTGGCTTCATCTCGACCCGCGCAGCCTGCAGCCAAGGACTGAGCCGTCGCCAGAGGATATTCGCGCACTCGTCACTGATGCCTTCTCAGCAAACCCTGTTCGGTACGGCAACGTCGCAAGCATCGAGGGCAACCTCATAACGACAGACACAGGCGTTCGCATCGAGTTGGATTGGAACCGGCTTGCGCTCACCCAGCGCGGCAAGGACACAGATCGGCTGGATGCGCTTTACAGGATTCACTATTTGCAATGGACCGGCTTCAAGAGCGTGGATAGGGTTCTAGGGGTACTCGGCATTTTGCTTGTGCTCGCATTGAGTCTGCTCGGGGCGCGTCTGTTCTTCGCGAAGGGATGACAATGACTGAAAAGATGATTGCTCCGTTCGGATCGTGGAAATCGCCGATCACTTCGGATCTGATAGTCGCCGGAACCATCGGGCTCGGCGAGATCGCGGTTGACGGCGGAGACGTCTATTGGATCGAGAGCCGTCCCTCGGAGGGAGGTCGAAGCGTCATTGTGCGGCGGGCACCGGATGGAACTATCACGGATATCACTCCGCACGGATTCAACTCGCGGACCACGGTACACGAATACGGCGGAGGCGCGTACATCATCGATTCCGGTACGGTATACTTTTCCAACTTTGGCGATCAACGACTCTATCGACAGGCGCCCGGTGAAACGCCGCAGCCGATTACTTCAACGGAGAAGATGCGCTATGCCGACGGGTTGGTTGATAGCCGCCGCAATCTCATCTATTGCGTGCGCGAGGATCATTCCCAGGGCGGTCGCGATGCAATAAACACCCTGGTGAAGATCAACCTCGCGGGCGATGCCTGTGGAGAACCAATAGTTTCCGGCAATGATTTCTATTCATCGCCTCGGCTAAGCCCGGATGGAAATCGGCTGGCGTGGCTCACCTGGAGTCACCCAAACATGCCCTGGGATGGGTGCGAGGTGTGGGTCGGCGAGCTGAACGATGCCGGACGAATCGATCGAGCTGAGATCGTTGGCGGGGGCAAGAACGAGTCGATCTTTCAACCGCAGTGGTCGCCGGGCGGAGTTCTGCATTTCGTGTCCGACCGAACCGGCTGGTGGAACCTCTATCGTTTGAGCGATAGCGGTGTCGAGCCGTTGTGCGAAATTGAAGCCGAGTTCGGCGCGCCGCAGTGGGTCTTCAGAATGTCGACCTATGGATTCGAATCGGAGGAGCGCCTCCTGTGCGTCTTCTGCGAGCGAGGCAACTGGCAACTGGCGCGTTTGGATACGGCGACGCGGAAGCTCCGCGCGATCGAGACTGCGTACACCGAGATCACAAGCTTACGAACCGGACCTGGCCGCGCGGTGTTTTGCGGCGGCTCCCCGACCGAACCAATATCGATCGTCTCGCTCGATTTGGGAACGCTTGAGACCACGGTGCTTCGGCGGTCGAGCTCGGTGGAGATCGACGGGGGCTTTCTATCGATCCCCCGGCAAGTCGAGTTTCCGACCGAGCAAGGGTTGACCGCCCACGCGTTTTTCTATCCGCCAACGAATCGCAACTACGAGGCACCCGCACGTGAACGTCCGGCGTTGATGGTAATCAGTCACGGCGGGCCAACATCCGCGAGCACGACTACGCTGAAGCTGAGCATACAGTACTGGACGAGCCGCGGCTTCGGAGTGCTGGACGTGAACTATGGAGGGAGCACCGGCTACGGCACCGAGTATCGGCGGCGACTCAACGGGCTATGGGGAGTCGTCGACGTCGATGATTGCGCGAACGGTGCGCGCTATATGGTCGAGGGAGGCGAGGCTGACGGCGATCGGCTGATCATTCGAGGCGGCAGCGCCGGCGGTTACACCACACTTGCCGCGCTCACATTCCGCGACGTGTTCAAAGCGGGCGCGAGTTACTATGGCATCAGCGACCTCGAGCTTCTCGAACATGACTGCCACAAGTTCGAATCGCGATACAACGACAGTCTGGTCGGTCCATATCCGGGACGAAAGGACCTGTATTGGGAGCGCTCGCCCATTCATTTCACCGACCGGTTGTCGTGCCCGATCATCTTGTTTCAAGGGCTCGAAGACAAAGTTGTCCCGCCCAATCAAGCGGAGATGATGTACGAAGCTGCGCTCAAGAAAGGCCTCCCGGTCGCTTACATGCCGTTTGAGGGCGAGCAGCACGGCTTCAGAAGGGCTGAAAACATCAAACGCTCGCTGGACGGCGAGCTTTACTTCTACTCGAAAGTGTTCGGCTTTGTTTTGGCGGAACCAGTCGAACCGGTAAAGATAGAAAACATTCCAACGTGATCACAAGGATTCCGGGATGTCTTTGCGCCTTCCGTCGGCATGGGCGAGAATCCTCAATATGAAAACCTCCAGACGCATCGAAACGAAGCTGATTCACTCCGGCGAGCCCGAGCCGCGAGTGATGGGCGCGGTTAGCCTGCCGATCTTTCAAACCGCGATGTACGAATACGCCGGCGAGGAAAGCTATCACGACATCCGTTACATTCGGATGAACAACAGTCCTAATCATCTGGCACTTCATCAGAAGCTCGCGGCGCTCGAGAACGCCGAAGCCGCGCTGGTTACTGCAAGTGGAATGGCCGCAATAACGACGACGCTGTTGACGGTCCTATCGGCCGGAGATCATCTCCTGGCTCAGGACTGCTTGTACGGCGGCACGCACGACTTTCTCACAAAAGACTTCGCGGGCTTCGGGCTTGAGTTCGATTTTATCGACGGCGATGACCCAGGTTCCTGGATCAGCAAGCTGAGGCCAAACACCAAAGCCATCTATGTAGAAGCGATGTCCAACCCACTGCTTCAAGTGAGCGATCTCAAGGCAGCTTCCGAGTTCGCAAAGGAGCACGGGCTGGTCTCACTCATCGACAACACTTTCGCGAGTCCAATCAATTTCAGGCCGGCCGAGTGGGGCTTCGACGTGTCGCTGCACAGTTGCACGAAGTATTTGAACGGGCATTCGGACATTGTGGGCGGCGCGTGTATCGGTCGTGCCGATCTGATCGAAAAGATCACACACAAGCTCAATCACCTTGGCGGCTCGATGGACCCGCACGCGGCTTTTCTGCTTCATCGAGGGATGAAGACGCTTGCGTTGAGAATGAGGTGTCACAACGAAAGCGCCATGAAGGTCGCCAGGTTCCTTGAAGATCATGAGGCTGTTGTGAAAGTAAACTATCCCGGACTCGAGAGTCATCCTCGTCATCGGCAAGCGCGCGGTCTGTTCGATGGCTTTAGCGGAATGCTGAGCTTTGAGCTCAAAGGCGGCGTGGACGCGGCGGAGAAGTTCATGGAAAAGGCGCGGCTGCCGATCGTTGCGCCGAGTTTAGGCGGCGTAGAGACACTGATGACTAGGCCAGCGACAACTTCACACTCAGGAATGTCACGCGAAGACCGCCGGCGGCTGGGGATCACCGACAGCCTGATTCGAGTGTCTATTGGTATCGAAGCAACCGAAGATATCATCGAAGACTTCGATCAGGCATTGAGGTGTTCGTAGTCCGGGCTTTTTTAGGCGGAAGCTTGTATTCACTGTGCTGTCGGTAACTCGACGCTCGGCACTACAAACTTCCGCCTGAAGGCCGGACTACAAACGCGCGATTGTGGATACGAACATCACTATGACCACCAAGGTCTGCATCGTCACCGGCGCGAGTGCCGGCATCGGCAAGGAAACTGCGCTCGGGCTCGCGATGCTCGGAGCCTCAGTCGTTATGTTGTGCCGCGATCGTGAGCGGGGCCAGGCTGCCCAGAGTGAAATCAAACAGAAAACCGGCAATGATCGAGTCGAACTGATGATCTGTGACCTCTCCTCGCAGAACTCAATTCAGCAATTCGCGGAAGAGTTCAAGCAACGGCACAACCGGCTCGATGTGCTGATCAACAACGCCGGAGTGGTGTTGCGCGGGCGGTCGATGACCGAAGACGGATTCGAGAGCACCTTCGCGATCAACCACCTGGGTTACTTTCTTATCACCAACCTGCTGCTCGAACCGCTTAAGAACAGCGCGCCTTCGCGAATCGTCAACGTAGCTTCGACCGCTCACAAGTACGCCAAGCTCGACATCGACGCCTGGGTGACCGGGAGGGACTATAGCGCTTTTGGGGCGTATGCGAACTCCAAGCTCGCAAACGTTTTGTTCACCTACGAACTCTCGCGACGGCTGGAGGGAACCGGCGTCACCGCAAACTGTTTGCATCCTGGCGGAGTCGGCACTAACCTCTTTCGCGGTTTGCCGAAGTTTCTGCAGGCTTTGATCAAGCTTGTGACGATAAGCCCGGAGCGCGGAGCTCGCACTTCGATCTATCTGGCCAACTCGCCCGAGGTCGAAGGCGTCACAGGAAAGTATTTCGCGAGGCGCAGACAAGAGAGATCATCCGAGGCGTCTCACAATGAGCAAGCCGCTCGAGAGTTGTGGCAACTGAGTGAAGAACTCACTGGGAGGTAACCTAGGGAATGAGAAGAAGACGCTTTACATGCGCTGTTTTCTTGCTGCTGATTGCGTTTGTATCCGCGCACGCACAGAAGCGGGCGTTCACCATCGAAGACTTATACCGCATCCAGTCAATTTCGGACGCTCACATATCCCCCGATGGACGCTCAGTGATCTACGCGGTGACGACCTCCGATCTGCCGCGCGCCAAGCGAACGACCCACATCTGGATGATGGGGGTCGACGGCAAGGGCGCACGCCAGCTGACGAGCGGCGAGAAGGGGGAGAGTTCGCCGATGTTCTCACCCGACGGCAAATGGATTCTGTACATCAGCTCGAAGGATGGCGGCCCGCAGCTCTACCTGATGCCAACCGGCGGCGGCGAAGCGAAGAAACTCACCAGCATCTCGATCGGAGTCTCTGATCCGCTCTGGTCCCCCGATAGCAAATGGATCGCATTCTCGTCGGATGTCTACCCCGAATGCGGCGGCGATGACGCGTGCAATCAAAAGATCGCCGATACATGGTCAAAGGGACGGCTCAAGGCGCATTCCGCAGATTCCCTTCTCTATCGCCATTGGACCGAATGGAAGGACGGAACTCGCACCCACATCTTCCTCGCAAGCGCCGCAACCGGCGAGGCAAAGGACATAACTCCGGGCGACTTTGATTCTCCATCGTTCCAGCTTGGCGGACCTTTGCAGTATGACTTCTCGCCGGACGGAAACGAGTTTGTGTTCGTTTCGAACCACGACAAGCAGCCGGCTTCTTCGACTAACAACGATCTGTGGCAGATCTCACTCGCCGATCCAAAGGCACCGGCGCGCAACATCACCGCCTCGAACCCCTCTTTCGATGGGAGCCCGAAGTATTCACCGGATGGCAAGTACATCGCCTATCGGATGCAAAAGCAGCCGGCTTACGAGTCCGACCTGTTTCGCCTTGCGATTTATGATCGGGCCAGCCGTACATCGACCGTGCTCACCGAATCATTTCGAAACTGGGTAGACGAATTCCAGTGGTCCGATGATTCGAAGTCAATCTACTTCGCCGCGCCGGTCGAGGGTCAGACTCCGATCTACCGTTTGGATCTCTCCTCCAAAGCGATCACTCAGGTATTGGTTGATAAGACGATCCTTGGCTGGGAACTCGCCGGTAAGCGTTTGCTTTACACGCGAAGCTCAGTCGGCGAGCCGCTTGAACTTTTCAGCACCGATATCATTAGTGGAAAAGCAGCGCCCGCAACTCGACTCACTCACGTTAACGACGACGTAGCAAGTGAAGCAGACATCCGGCCGGCTGAAACTATTTGGGTGAATGGCGCAGGCGCCTCGAAGATTCAAGTGTTCATCGTCAAGCCTCACGATTTTGATCCGAACAAGAAGTATCCGTTGATACTCAACGTCCACGGTGGGCCGCAGTCGCAGTGGTCCGATGCGTTTCGGGGCGACTGGCAAGTGTATCCCGGCGCGGGCTATGTCGTAGCGTTCGCGAATCCGCACGGTTCGACCGGGTACGGGCAGGACTTCACCGCGGAGATCTCCAACGACTGGGCGGGTATGGTCTACGAGGACCTGATGAAGGTTACCGATGCGGTTGAGAAACTGCCGTACGTCGATCGCAACCGAATGGGCGCGATGGGTTGGTCTTACGGCGGATATATGATGATGTGGTTCGAAGGCCACACCGAACGGTTCAAGGCAATCGCTTCGATGATGGGCCTTTACGATACCCGGTCGTTTTATGGCGGAACCGAAGAGTTGTGGTTTCCCGAATGGGACTTGAAAGGACAGCCGTGGAACTCCCAGCTCTACGACAAGTGGTCACCGTCCAACGCGGTGAAGAATTTCAAGACGCCCGCCTTGGTCATCAGCGGCGAGCGCGACTACCGCATCCCTTATACCCAGTCTCTTCAGTTCTTCACTGCGCTTCAGAAGATGAACGTACCGTCGAAGCTGATCATCTATTCGAACGCCGGTCACTGGCCGAGCTGGTACGAGATGGCGCTGTACTACACAGCTCACCTCGAATGGTTTCACAAGCACCTTGGCGGAGGCGGCCCTCCGTGGAGCACGGAACAGTTTCTTCGGAACTCGGTCTTCGATCGCACGAACGGCAAGCGCCTGACAAGTGAACCGGCTGAGGCAAGCAAGAACAAATGAGCGACGAAAGGCTGAACCAGTTTGCCAATCAGAAGTATCTGAACGTGGAGACCTATCGCAAGAACGGCACCCCGGTGGTGACGCCGGTCTGGTTCGCGGAGGACCTTGGCGTCTTTCATATCTATTCGCTCGCGAACGCCGGCAAGGTCAAACGCATCCGGAACAACCCCCGCGTTCGAATCATGCCTTGTGACATGCGCGGCAACCACCGCGGTGACTGGGTTGAAGGGCGTGCACGATTTCTCGACCCCGCTGGGGACGAGCGAGCGCACAGGCTTCTCGATAAGAAGTACGGTTGGATAAAGAAAGTGGGAAGCCTTTACAGCAAACTCATGAAACGAGAACGCGCAACGATTGCGATTGAACTCGACTAGTCGCGGCCGATGAATGGCGTCGGCGACAAAAAAAGGAAAAGAATTCTGTTGAGTCAAAAAGCAAATCTGCATATACTTGGCGCCATACCGATCGAGTCGGACCCAATGAATCTGGATAGCAAATCTCTCCTGTGCCTTTTGTCTCTCTCCCAATCGAAGGAGCTTTTTCTGTATGTCTGCCTTCTGTGACCGATGCAACGAACGAACAAGTCACATAGTCAACATTGCTCATCTCCCCGAGGTAGCGGCGGTGGAGCACCTTGGGTATCGCCAGGTGTGCGCTCCGTGCTATGACGACCTGGTAGCTGAGGCCAACGAGGTAAAGGAGAGCGATGAGGATCGTCGGGCAGAATCGCGGATAAAGGTTTCACTAAAGGCGCGCGTCGAAGGGAACACCTCACACCTTGATGCTTTTTCCGAGGAGATGAGCGTCGAGGAGATCAGCCGATCCGGACTCAGGCTGCACACGCCTCGCGAGATTGAGCCCGGCGCAGTGCTCAAAGTGACTGTCGCGTTGTATGACTTTGAGGCCACCGCGATCGTCGAGTCGGTATGGCGCGATGGGGGTGAGCGCACCGTTGGGCTTAAGCTGGTTGAGTCGAGCGAAGGATGGGAAAAGCTCTGGCAACATCACGCCGCGGAAGAATCTTAGATTCCCGACAGCACCGGCGTGCCCTCGTCGGCGCTTGTTGATCAAATTCAGACAGTACCGGCGTGCCCCCGTCCGCACCTGTCTATCAATTTCCAGACACTTCGGATCAGTGGTACCCCGCGCACGACGGCCCGCGCACGACAGCCCGCGCACGACAGCCCGCGCACGACAGCCCGCA
>CAZOOE010000194.1:0-11132 GCA_964581275.1 uncultured Clostridia bacterium | reverse complement strand
GAATGGGAGAGAAATACTACGCCGAGGCTGAACGATGGCTCACTTTGTGTGTCAACATCTGCGACTGGATGCAGCTTGGCCGCTACGATGCAATGGGTGAGGTGGTACTCGCGAAAATCGCCCTCGAATCAGACAACAAGAAGAGCTACGAAAGATGGATTGAGCGGGCAGAACACATCGCATACCAGGCAAGCAATCGGCCCAACTTAGTATGGTGTCACGTGATACGCGCTTTCTACTCTCAACGCTTTAACGAGCCAGGGAACGCAATCCAACATCTTATGACAGCCAGACGAATGTACACCGGTCTATCCGATTACGATTTAGCGACAACCGAGAAATACCTTCAACGCAAGTTCCCCGAGTTCTGGAACGACGTTGTTAAAGAGTCCTCCTATCCTCCACAGAGATCCTCGAAAAAGTCTCTAGCTTCCCGCTTGGGATGAGTTCTCTCTCCGCAGTCCTTCTGTGGAGAGCATTTCATCCTAAGGGGGACTCCATGAAAAGCAATCAGTCCGTAAAGGCTTGCAGAGATGAGAGCGCCGCCCTCGACGCAATCAGGTCCGCGATATCCGATTACGCGAGAGAGTATTGCCAGACCACAAGAAAGCAAGCGCAGAACATTGCCGATGCAACTCTCAATGATCTGCAGATCAACGTGGCGGTGTTTGGTTCGCTGCGTTACGCACAGCGAAAGAGATCGCCACTGAAGATGCGTAGTATAATCAAATAGAAATCCGCAAACAGAGATTGAAAGCATTCGCACCTCGGCTTTCGAACGGGAAGCGTCGACAAAAAGCTTCCTTTTTTTCTTGCTCAGTAGCAATAAGCAATGCTCCAGAAATCTATTTACTCCACCTGCGCCTATACAGTAAGACTAATTCCCCTTGACATCCCAATCCCCTTTCGCATATGATCGGACCCATCCAGATACCCGTGACCAAGACTCGTGCCCTGATCGTCACAGTGGGAACAGCTCTCTAACATCGCGGTCTTGCGATAAGATCTAACATCGAGTTTCTACCCCGGCCCGAATGTCTATTCTGGTCGCGCCGCTGTACTCAAGCAGGAGGTCCCCAATGGCTTTTCACTCCTTCTTGCAGTCCCTTAAGACTTCTAACTTTAGATTCACTCGCGGATTACTCCGGCATCCGCTGTTCAACACGAACGGCGGGTTACGCCGTAGGCCAAGGTTGTCGCGGTTCTTGCGCAAACGAACGCTTCGAACCCTGACCTGTCAGGTAATTGTCCTGAACCTGTTGATTTGGCCTGGCGCGGGCACGACACTACGGCCAGCGGCTGAGCCATTATCATTGATCGCCGCCTCCATTGCCTCTAGTATTGAATTCAACGTCAGCCAAATCCGGAAACTTCCGGTTATGGTGATACCGATTGGACCTATGACAATACATATTCCCCTTCCTCCATTTTGGCCGTTCCAGATCAGTGCCGCGCCCGCGCGGGATCTTACGATCGCTGATCGCACCTCTCGCGTTGCAACGATCAAGGTAGCTCCACAGAAGCTGGTTGCGTACATAGGAGATTCAGTAGTCTTTGTTGCTATGGGCTCTGATATTACAGGCCAGCCTGCCCACGGCGCTAAGTTTACCTGGGAGTCTTCAGACACAACTAAGCTGACGATTGATGAGGCCGGACACGCTACTTGCCTTAATGCAGGACTCGTGTCCGTGACTGCTCACGCTGGATCAGTCCAGCACACCGCGCTCGTGTTTATAAAACCAACACGAAGACCGCTACAAACCGATGATCAGTGGCGAGCTGATCAGGATACTCTGGTTGGTGATGCAGGACCGACGGACGACGGGAGAGGGGATGTTATATCGAAACTGATCAATGCCCTAGCTCCAACTGCTTATGCGCAGGGAGGCGGGCAAGGCGCGGATTATGGACAGGCCACTTATCCCGGTCAAGTGGGCACTCCTCCATTCACCGCACTTGAACCCACTCGACTCGGGCCCGTGATGCCCCAGACCAACTTTGAATTGCCTATTCCGCTGGTGAGTTTGGGTGGAAGAGGGCTCGCTACAAACCTGCTGCTTTATTACAACAGCAATGTCTGGGGCGCGTACTTCGATCCCATCAACAACGGAACCGATTACGTGTTCGATCCGATTCAGGGTTGGCCGGGGCCGGGCTTCTCGCTCGGTTTCGGAAGGATTGTCTATTACAACTTCGACGGAACCAACTATCACTATATGCTGATAGACCCCAACGGGACACGCCACGATCTTGGGGTTGGCAGCGCGACGACAAACACAACGCTTCAAACAACAGACGCCTCGCACATGACCTTTGTCGGCAACGCGGCAACCGGCGGGACGCTTTACTCGAACGACGGAACCGCGATCACGATAGGCAAAGTGAACAACCGCTTGCTGCCGACTCAGATCACCGACACCAACGGCAACTACGTTCAAGTCGCTTATCAATGGGACACGAGCTATCCAGGCATTGCCATCAACTATATCGTTGATACTCTTGGAAGAGTGATTCAATTCAACTATGGGCAAGGCCCAACGAGCACGAGCCTGAACTCGATCACGACGCCGATTGGAACAATCACGTTCAGCTATCAATCTGTGACGATGAACTACAACTTCCTGACGGCGGCGGCGGTGTTGAACGCGCCGTCGAGTTTCTACGGTGTGAGCGGGATTACGATTCCGCAGAAACCGACTTACTCGTTCGCGTATTCGGGATACGGCATGGTCTATCAGGTGTCGGCTCAGAGCGCGGGCGGCACGGCGCAGGTGACCTACAACTATCCGATGGGCGGAGAATGGCTTTACGGTGGCCCGACCTTCACCCAGCGGACTGAGAGCCCCAGCGCGGTTTATAACTACACCTACACAGACGTGACTCGGCCTGACGGAACCAAGCTGATCTTTACAGGACCCGACACCGAGCTTCGCAGCTCGAGAGGCTCGACGCTTTCAAAAACAGTCAGCACGTTGACCACCGATTCTGGCGGCTCAACTGCGCTTCAATCGGTGATCAGTTACGACGACATCGGGCAGCAGACGAAAGTTGATTTCGATTACGATCAATACGGCAACGCGGTCAACAAACGCGAGTACGGTTATCAGATCAGCGGCGCATGGAAGGTGCGGCGGCGAACGCACTACAGCTACGTTAACTGGGAGCCTTATCTGAGCAAGTATATTCGCAGCCTGGTGACCGAAACCGATGTCTATGATGCATTGCAGAACACGAATGACGCTGATGACGTGCTGGTGGCGAAGACACTTGCGAGCTACGACTCTTACGGCGCGATGGGAGGGATGGAGAACTACGGAGGCGCTGCGGCGCCTCCGGGTCACTTGTCGAGCTACGATACGTCGGTGACCGCACGCGGCAATGTCACCGGCGTGACAACTTATGCAGATCTTTCGGGCAGCGGCGTGACGCGATCGAGTCAGATCGACATCTTCGGCGGCGTGACCAAGGCTCAGGTTGCGTGCTGCAATGTGAAGAGCTTCACGATGACGCAGGGAACTTATTGGTCGAGACCCTCGCAGAAGACAAGCGGCGATTCGTCCGGCATTCATCTCACTAGTTCAGCGGCGTATGACTTCAACACTCTCAATGCAACGAGCGAGACTGATCCAAACGGCGAGATAGGCAGTTACAATTACGACGCAGCGGGAAGGCTTTCGGGATTCACCGCTCCGACGGGCGCGACGGGCTCGACTATCTACAACGCGCTCGGCGAAGTGACTTCATCAAGCGTCACCTACAACGACAATGGAACCAACAAGACGCTGACTGAAACAGCGGTGTATGATGGTTGGGGTCAGAAGACTTCCTCAGTTGACACGATTGGCGCGCAGACGAATTTCACCTATGACGTGATGGGAAGATTGCTGACACAGACGAATCCCTTCCCGCAAGGCGGCACGCCCGGCCCGGTGACAACTTACACATATGACCAATTGAGTCGAACGACGTTGGTGACCTTGCCTGGAGGCAACACGATTCAGACCGCGTATTCGGGCTCGAACATCGTGACGGTGACGGATCAGGTCAACCGCAAGATCAAACGCGAGAGCGACAGCCTGGGCAGATTGATCAAGGTAACCGAGCAGGACGTGTCAACCGGCAATCTCACGCAGGAAACTTCTTACACTTACGACCTGATGGATCATCTGACTGGAGTGAACCAAGGCAATCAGACACGCGCGTTCAAATACGACGCTGAAGGTCATCTACTGTTCGAGCGAATCCCTGAGATGACCGCGACCATCAATGACGGCACGGGAACGTATTGGACTTGTAAGTACACCTACACAGACTTCGGTGCGTTCGCCACGAAGACCGACGCTCGTGGGGTGATCATCACTTATGGCTACGACACGATGAATCGCCTGACATCGGTGAGCTACAACACAAGCGGCGCGCCCGGCGTGGCTTCGACGCCGAACGTGAGTTATGTTTACGACACGAATCAATCGAGCAACACCAACGGCAGGTTGCTGTCTTTGAGTGTGGGAAACAGCTACTCCGAGAGCTACGGCTACAGCGTGGGAATCGGCAACGGCGGAAACGGCGGCAACACGCTCAATCTGACGTCGATGACTGGAACGATTGACAATCACAACTACACAACGAGTTATCAATACAACACTGCGAATCATCTCACGCAGATAACTTATCCCTCGAATCGAGCGATCATTTTAGGTCACGACAGCAAAGGGCGAGTTACATCGGTTGGCTCTTTCTTGACGAGCGTGACTTACAACGGGATTGGCCAACTGACGGGGACGACTCTCGGAAACGGCGTGACAGAAACATTCGGCTACGACTCAAATCGAATGCAGTTGATTTCGCAGACGGCAACGAAGAGCGGCGGTCCAACAAACGGCTTGATGAATCTGACATATGGTTATCAGGCTTCAGCGGGACAGATGGGCACGGGTTCAACTGCCGGCAACGCAGGCCAGTTGGTATCAATCAGCGGAACAATCAATCAAACAACCGAGAGTGCAGCCTACACTTATGACGATCTTGCAAGATTAGTTACTTCCAATCAAACCTCGAATGGATCGAGCGCCCAGCGGAGATTTGTCTATGACCGGTTTGGCAATCGTACCGGGATGTGGGATGCGACCTCGGGTGGGAATCAGATTCAATCGATAACGCTCCAGCAATCAGGCGGGGCTCCGACGAATCAGATCGCAAGCGTCAACAACAACGGAGTGATTTCGAATTATGTTTATGACGCCGCGGGGAATGTTACAAACGACGGCGCACACACTTATCAGTACGATGGTGAGAATCGCATCGTGAATGTCGATGGTGGTTCAACTGCGACCTATGCATACGATCAATTAAATCGCCGCTACAAGAAAGTGACTATCGCAGCTACGACGCATTACATCTGGCAAGGCTCGAAGGTGATCGCGGAGTACGACAGCAACAGCGGGGCGTTGACTGCGGAGTATGTTTACTCCGGCAGCCGAATAATCGCAAAGGTAGTAAGCGGAACCACGCAATATTTCCTGAGCGACCGCTTGAGCGCGAGGCTGGTGGTTGATACAAACGGGAACCTGTCAGGTCGGATGGCTCACCTACCATTCGGCGAGGATTTCGGGGAAAGCGGAACCCAAGAGAAGCACCATCTTACTTCGTACGAGCGTGACAGCGAGGTTGGTACTGACTATGCGTTGAACAGGGTAAGTTCTCCCGTCCTCGGAAAGTTCCAGTCAGCAGATCCATATAAGTCAAGCGGATACATACTTAATCCCCAGGGCTGGAATCGCTACACCTACGTACAGAATGATCCCATTAACGCCATTGACCCGATTGGCCTTTTTAGTGGAATAGTGGAGCTTCCCTCGGGGGGAATAGCTGTTTGGACTTGCTGGGGTGAGGGAAACTGCGATTGGGATTTTCGGCTAGTTCCTATTGATCAGGACAAGCAAAGAATAATTCTGATAGTTAGGCCAAAGAAGTGCGCTGTAGATCTACCAACCGACCCCGACAAACTGGATATGTTAAGGGTGATAATGAATGAGTCGACTGTGCCGACTCGCTTGGGCGGCCACCAATACCAAAACGGTGACAAGGCAAATCATCCGACTGGCCAAACAATTACGCAACAGGATCTGGAGCTCGAGGCAGCTGATATCGCGGGAGCAATTCAGAACTACCACAATAATCATAATGTTTCTATTCATGACAGTATCTTCGCCATTGCCCATACCGCCAAGACAACGGCTCAAGATACGTTAGACGGCGGTCAGGCGAACATTGACCAGGCTTTGGATTCTCCTGATAGGTCACCGAGGTGTCAGCAACTTTACAGGGCGGTAAAGGCTGTAACCGGGCAAGTTGCTCCTGACATCGGATCTGATGTTGAGCAATGGCGCGGCGTACGACAGAGGCATGGGGTAGTCAGAACGTTGCAACCAGGAGACATCCGTCATGGGGACACTGACTTCTTTTGAGTTTCTTCAAAACACGATATACAAAGCAGTTCGGTCAAATTTGCTATTTGTCGCACTCACAATCCTCGGAGTGGTGGGCGGACTTGCCTACTTACTTGCTGGAAATCTCGCTAACGCTTCCAAAAAAGCTTCTAATCCATTGGGCGGCGATAGGATCTCGCAGGAATCAACATTGACGGATCCGAGGATTCAAAGGCTTGGTGACACCCCAGATGTTGAAAAGAGGGCCGGCAGAAGTGGACGCATCCAGTTTATCAACGACGATATTGGATGGCTGTACGATGGCGGAAAGCTTTTCAGGACAGAAGACGGGGGAGGCCGATGGTCACTCCTATGCGATGTGTCACCGAAGCAGATATCGCAGGTGGACTTTCTCAGCCCCCATTCTGGATGGATGATAGCCTCGAAGAACCTCTACAAGAGCGATGACGGTGGTTGGACTTGGTCGCTGATGCCTCAACTCCTCCCCGATGCCGCAGACGCAGATCTATGCACCGTTCATTTTCTGAAAGACGGTCGCCGTGGATGGGTAGCGGGAGCGATCTATGTTAAGCTGCCAAGAGTCAAGCCAGGTCAAGAATACACGCCTACAAGCAGATATTTGTCTTCAGACCTGAAACGTGAGCTTCACGGTGCGGTTTTTTGGAGTGAAGACGGCGGCAATCATTGGTACAGGCAATTGTTAACGCGGGACTTGGGCATGTTCACTACATTTGAGGCTCTCGATGATAAACATGCCTGGGCGGCAGGAACTGCAGGAGCATTCTATTTACACAACGGGCTATGGTATGCGATGAGTGATGGAGGCACGAACCAGGAAGAGTTGGTCTCAGTGAACGCTCTTAGTATAGAGATAGGCTTCCCGACATTCCAACCCATCAACATTTTCTTCCTGGATAGTAGGATTGGGTGGCTTAGCAACTCTAACGGTTACCTTGCAACGAGCCGGGACGGCGGAAGACAGTGGCACGACGTATTTTCGCTTGGTGATGCCAAGAAAGGTTTGCCGGATTTCTTCACTAGACTTTTCTTCACTGACGAGAGCCACGGATGGGCCTGTACTTTTGATGGGGACCTGTACACAACAATTGACGGCGGCACGGCTTGGCAGAAGCACGAAGCTGGCGAACACATCGATGACATCTTTTTTCTGGGGTCAGGAGATGGACGAGGGCTCTCTCGTAAAAGTCTGTTCCACTTAAGATAGGCAACTGAGGAACCCTCAACAGCTCTGGAGAGGGGGGTTCCTGCTTGACCCTTGTTTAACATTTGGTCTCGCTGCTGCAGATAACAAGAAAGTAGCTCTGGCTATGCCCGAGCTACGATCTGGTAGGCTTGTTTCTTAACATTCCTCCTTAGTTTGAAGAAGATAATCTGAAAACTTCTCAAAAGTCCCCGTTCTCGAAGTAATCAAGGTATTCGTCAGGAGCGAATAGGTCACTCAACTTCTTTCCAATCATCGCCAGCTTCCAGCGTACTTTGATCTTGCTGTCGATCTTCACCACTTTGCCGCGAGTGCCAGCTTCGATCATCATTCGGTTCCGCGTCGACCACATGCTAGAGATCAACATTACATCCTGCCCAATCCTGAGAGAGGCGTCTCTCTCCAGTCTGGTAGGGTCAAGAGGCGGCGCAGGAGAGTTCCAGATCAATAATTCAGCAAGTGACGCGCAAGTCCCTGTCGGCGAACAGCCGGTCGCCGATGCGATTGTGGCGGGAACCATCAGATTAGCATAAGGCGCAAGGGGATTCGGTGAAATCTGAGCGTTCCCATTATAAAGATAGAACGTCACTCTACTGGAATTGGAATCAATGCCATCTAGTGTACTCTGGATCGTGAAGGTAGGAACGGTTACAGTGCCCGAGACTAACGTACAGGTTATGACTTTGTAGACGACGCCCCCATTCGGAGAACCGCCACTCCCAATAGTTCCATTAATCGCCGTGAGCGTAGGGGAGTAGTATACGGGTACCGTCGGATTAAGCAAATCGGCAAGGGTTGGAATGATTAAGGTAAGGATTGTGATGTGCGTCGCGTTTGCCGTCGCGCTGAATGCGAGGAGTAAGACCAGGAGGCCAAGTAGCTTCTTAATCATACCTGATACCAGTCTTCGCAAGTATCACTACAATCGTCTCGGAGCCAAAGTTGACCACATTCACATTGCCAGAGATGTCCGTGAAGTGGCGGACTGCATTCATGTTTCATTTTCTTTTAAAAGAAAATCAGACTGCCGCCTGCGCCGGGAGAGCGGAGGTACCTTCTAAGCCCGGCAATCCCGGAACCATCGGCGCTCCTTCGACCAACGACCCTCCGACGCCCGCCTGTGAGGTTGGCGGCGGCTTCATTGCAGATTGAACCGCACTCATTGCGCCCTTCGCCAGAGCTTCACGTAACCGATGTCCGTGAGTAATCCCTAGCTCATCCATACGATGCTGATGCTTTTGATCTTCCTGCGCTGCGGTCAACGCCGATTCCACGATCTTATCGCGTACCGTATTGTCAGGTGGCGTAGGTTGTATCGTAGGACCAGGAGGCGCAGGCGCTGCTTGCAGCTTAGCCATTTCAATCTGACCCTTAAGCGAAGTATCCGCGAGCTTACCCTGTTGACGTGATTGCTCAAGCGGTAGCTTAGCCTGCTCTTGCATCGCAATCATCTGAGCCTGCATTTGCATTTGCTGCTGCTGAACTGCCTGCTGTGCCACTTGCTGCATTTGGTTATACTGCTTCCATTGCGCCCTGACCGCTGCGCGAAGAACCGGATCGGCGTCTTTACCTTCATCGCCCTTAAGCCACGTCTTGAAGTGGTCCATATAAGGCTGCGGATCGTCTAAGTCTTCGTCCACTGGAACCATCTTCGCAAGTAATATTCCCGCCAGTTCAGCCGGATCAGTTGGCATCTGCTGTTGACTTTGGTCTGACGGACCCTGCCCTGGTGGACCTTGGGGCTGTTGCATATCTGCCTGTGGCTGTTGCGGCGGAGGCTGCGGCTGTTGCGGGCGTTGTTGCTGCTGTGGGAGCGGAGGCTGTTGTGCTTGTTCTGCTATATACAATTGAGTAAGCTTAATCGCATCAGGAACCAACTCGGACAAGGCGTCTATTCTCAGCATCGCGTCTCCCACCACCGAGCCGCGCGTGAGCTTCGCGGAAGTCCACCCCGTCAGCCTTCATCACGAATCGGTAAACGTCTCCGCCTTCGTTGCAGGCGCCCAGACAGTTCCACAGCTGTTTCTTAGGATCGACTATGAAGCTCGGCTCGTGGTCTTCGTGAAACTTGCAGAGCCCGACGTATTGCTTACCCCGTCGAGTCAGCTTGATGCCTCGCGCACGAACCACCGTCACCAGGTCATTTGCCCGCTTCACTCGTTCGATCTCAGCCTTGTCGATCAGCATCCGGCGTTTCTCCCAAAACCTGTCAAGTACAAAATGCCGATTACCGGCTTTCTGTTGACTTGGCAGAGTAATATCAGAATACTGGTATTGATGCAAGCGGATTATCTCGTTAGAACGGTGAGCGCCGAAACCGGGGAATATAATCCCGTCGATATGGCGAGAAGAATGACTCGGCCTCGGTCGGCCTACGGGAAGCATCTCGCTGAGTTGCGCAAGGCTGCAGGTCTCACTCAAGTCGAGCTGGCCGGCATTCTGGGTGTGCCTCAATCGAACATCGCATTTTGGGAGCAGAGTGAAAAACCACCGCGGTCGGACGTTCTGCCGGCGATGGCTCAGGCTTTCGGCGTACGGCTTGAAGAACTGCTCAAGGTCGAGGCTGAGAAACGAACTGCTGCGAAGAAGAAGAATGGTCCAACCGGAAGGGTGCGGGAGGTTTTCGACCGAGTATCAAAGCTCCCGCGCCGTCAGCAGGAGAAGATTGTCGAATTCGTATCTGCTTTCGTTACTCAGTATGAGCAGAATAGGCAGGGCTAGTCTCACATTGAGCGCTAGCCGCCAACATAGAATCGCGCGTCAGGTCCATGCGTCTTCTGTACCGACTTCCCGCTGACTTCAAAAGCTAACTTTATCGTAGTTGAAAGTGAACGCAATGCGTCCAAGGAAAGTGCGGCCAGCATCGCGCCCGGCACTTGGTTTGAAGACCCATTTCCTCGTCGCCACTTCAGCGGGCAGGTGCAGTATCGTGTGTCCACCAACAGCTCTAGCGCATAAGACCTTTCCATCAAGTCCGACCAACAAATAGACGTTTACTACGCTCTTCCCGCGAATGTATGGGGCGACTGGTGCCACTTTGTCGATCGCCATCTGCCTCAGTTCTTTTGGGCCAAAGACACGAGGCTGTCCTTGACGGTTGCTGATTAGTTCATTCTGACCACTCAGGCACTTCGGATCCTCGAGCAGCAGTCTAACTTGGTCCGCAGCCGTTCGTGGTGATTGCCCCTTGACGAAAGATACGCCAATGAGTAATACGGACACTGCCAGACACGCACGCATAAGCACAACTCTCAGAAAACCGATCATCATTTAAGTGCGACCTCTTCGACTAAGTATGACCTCTTCGACGCAAACGCGATTCAACGCTGGTTGAAGTTCGACCTAGCCTCCCTTTCCGCCCTCTTCGACTCCCGCTTAACCTCCGGTCGATCCTCGTATCCTCTTGGTATATCTCGCCCCATGTTACTGAGAAAAACGTGCGCTTTCAGTTCGTGGTGGAT
>CAZOOE010000193.1:0-11171 GCA_964581275.1 uncultured Clostridia bacterium | reverse complement strand
AGATCAAGGCGTTCTACACAACGGCTTGCGACGCCTATCTTGACGACAGCCCAACGACCTCCGAAGGCCTCTTTGTTTTCACCGCAAGCTCGCCACCGGGTGCCGCCGCTGTGGGGAACTCGGTTGCCGTGACAGGGACTGTCCAGGAGTTCATTCCTTCGGTGGACCCGCACAGCCCACCGGCCACTGAGATCGCCGGTTCGCCAACCGTTAGTCTGATGTCGACCGGAAACGCGCTGCCGACCCCCGTAACACTTACCGCCGCTGATACGAGCCCGACCGGCCCCATCCAACAGCTCGAAAGATTTGAGGGGATGCGGGTACACGTCAACTCGCTCACCGCGATAGCGCCGACACAGGGTAATGTAAATGAGACGAATGCCACGTCCAATTCGAACGGTATCTTCTACGGCGTAATCACCGGCGTGGCGCGGCCCTTCCGGGAGCCGGGACTAGAGACCCCAGATCCGGCTCCGGCCGGCTCGCCGTGCTGCATTCCGCGCTTCGATGCGAACCCTGAACGTTTGCGCGTCGATAGCAAGGGACAGGCCGGCGGCACCATACTCGAGGTCACCAGCGGCGCAACGGTCACGAATCTAACCGGCCCGCTGGATTACGCCTTCCGCACATACACGATCTTGCTCGATCCAACCTCTGCAGCCTCAGTCTCCGGCAACATCAGTGCAATCCCCGTGCCTTTGGCCGATGCCGATGAGTTCACGGTCGGCTCGTTCAATATGGAGCGATTCTTTGATATGGTCGACGATCCCGGGATTTTTGATGTGGCATTGACCGTCACCGCGTTCAACAACCGATTGAACAAAGCCTCGCTGGCGATCCGCAACGTTATGCGCAGCCCGGATATTATCGGCATCGAGGAGATGGAAAACCTCACTACGCTGCAAGCGGTCGCCAACAAAGTCAATAACGATGCAGTGGCGGCAATGCAGCCGAATCCGAACTACCAGGCCTTTCTCGTTGAGGGCAATGACATCGGTGGCATCGACGTGGGCTTCTTAATCAAGACCGCCCGGGTCGCGGTCATCGACGTGACTCAGGTTGGTAAAGACACGATGTACACCGAACCGGGCGGGTCGATGGCATTGCTCAATGACCGCCCGTCGCTGGTGCTGCGTGCATTGATTACGATTACCGGTAGCAAGCCAAATGGTGAAGCGCCGACTTTCCCGGTCACAGTTATCGTCAATCACCTTCGCTCGCTGTCGGGTGTTGACGACCCGACGGACGGCGATCGGGTCCGCACCAAGCGGCGTGCACAGGCCGAGTTCTTGGCCAACCTCATTCAGGCGCGCCAGCTAGCCGATCCTACCGAGCGCATCGTGTCGGTTGGCGACTACAACGCGTTTCAGTTCAACGACGGCTACGTTGATGGAATCGGCACAATCAAGGGGACGCCGACTCCTGCCAGTGAAGTAGTACTGGCGAGCAACGATCTGGTGAATCCAAATCTCATCGATTTGCTGGACACGCTACCGCTCGATCAGCGTTATTCGTTCAGCTTCGACGGCAACGCCCAGGTGCTCGACCACGAGTTGGTCAATACGGTTTTGCTGCCGTACTTCAGCCGGATCGCTTACGCGCGCAACAACGGGGACTTCCCCGAATCGTTTCGCAACGACCCGAACCGGCCGGAGCGAATTTCGGATCACGATATGGCGGTGGCGTTCTTCAAGTTCACGCCGCTGGCCTGCTCGTTTTCGCTCTCTACAGCCATCCAACCTTTCGCCGCTGCGGGCGGAGACGGTTCGGTGACGGTGACGACGGGACCGGCTTGCAGCTGGACGGCGGTGAGCAACGATAGCTGGATTATTATCAATTCCGAAAGCGGCGCCACCGGAGCCGGCACGAATACGTTCGAGGTAAAAGAGAACATGAGCGACGTCCCGCGTACCGGGACACTGACTGTCGCGGCCCAGACCTTCACGGTGGTGCAGGACGGCGCCGGCGTCGCCTGCGGTTATTCGATCTCGCCCCCGAGCCAGACCTTCAAGACGCCGAACGCCGGGGGTGGAAACATCAGCGTGATGACGACAGACGGTTGCGGCTGGCTCGCGACCAGCAACGCAAGCTGGATCACCATAACAGCCGGCACTAGCGGAGTTGGCGATGGAACAGTGAGCTTTAGCGTAGCGGCAAATCCCGGCGCCACTCGTTACAGCACTATCACCGTCGCTGGACACCTCTTCACAGTCAAGCAAAAAGGCAACTGATACTCTTCTCCGTAAGCCTTCTGCTCAACGATGGCTACTATTTTCCCACAGCCCTGCGATGAAGGCGTGATCATATCGAAGCCCGCCGCGGCTGGGTGCGCGCGCAGCGCCGAACCATGGATTCTCGCCGCCACCATCCTGGGATCAAGCATGGCTTTCATAGACGGGACCGTTGTGAATGTCGCCCTCCCTGCCCTTCAAGCTAGCCTCAAGGCTACGGTTCTGGATGTGCAATGGGTGGTCGAGTCATACGCGCTCTTTCTCGCCGCTTTGATTCTGGTTGGAGGCTTGATGGGGGATCGATTCGGCAGGAGCCGGGTCTTCATGGTGGGAGCTGCTCTTTTTTCTCTGGCGTCGATCGGGTGTGGGCTTGCGCAAACCGTCGGTCAATTGATAGCAGCGCGAGGGGTGCAGGGCATAGGCGGGGCGCTGGTTGTACCTGGAAGTCTCGCCATAATCAGCGCCTCGTTTTCGGAAGAAAGGCGGGGTAAGGCCATCGGCACCTGGTCAGCGTTTACGGCGATTACCGCAGCCATCGGTCCGGTAGTCGGCGGCTGGCTGATCGAGCACATCTCGTGGCGTGCCGTGTTTTTCATCAATGTACCAATGGCGCTCGTGGTGTTGCTGATCTCCTACCGGCATGTACCTGAGAGCACGGACGATGAGGGAAAAGAGAAACTGGATTGGTTGGGTGCGGCCCTGGTCACCGTGGGTTTGGGATCTGTGGTCTATGGGCTGATCGAGTCATCGAGTAGAGGCTTCGATCATCCAGTGGTGCTAGCAGCGCTCCTGATAGGTATAGTCTCAATTGCAGTTTTTCTAGTGATCGAAGCGCGAGTTCGGAATCCCATGCTTCCGCTAACTTTGTTTCGCTCGAGGAACTTTGGCGGCGCCAATTTACTTACGCTGTTTCTTTACGCTGCTCTGAGTGGAGCAATGTTCTTCGTTCCGCTCAACTTGATTCAGGTGCAGGGCTACGCCGCAAGCGCCGCCGGTGCTGCTTGGCTTCCCTTCATTCTGATCATGTTCTCACTATCGCGTTGGTCGGGAGGGCTGGTCAGGCGCTATGGCGCGAAACTACCGCTGGTGGCCGGTCCGGCTATCACAGCGTTGGGATATGCGCTATTTATTGTTCCGGGTGTGGGCGGAGCCTACTGGACAACCTTCTTTCCGGCAATCGTAGTGGTCGGGCTTGGGATGGCGACCACGGTTGCGCCGCTCACGACCACGGTCATGAGCGCGGTTGCTGAGAATCGAGCGGGCGTCGCCTCCGGTGTCAATAACGCGGTGTCGCGCACAGCAGGGCTTCTTGGGATCGCGATTCTTGGTATCGTGATACTCCATTCTTACAACCGCGGGCTTGATGCGCGACTTGCGATGATACCGCTCAAACCTGAGCTGCGGCGCGTCATAGATGAGCAACGCGTTCGGATGGCTGGAGCCGAACTGCCCGCCGCCATCGATGACGGGACGCGGGTTGCGTTGAGGCAGGTGATCAACGAATCATTCATTCACGGCTTTCGACTGGTCATGACCGTTGCGGTTGTGCTGTCGTTGGCAAGCGCTCTCAGCGCGTTTATGATGATTAAAGGCAAGACGGCTGGCGTTCAGTGAGAATCAAGTTAAACGTGGCTCCACTTGCCGAGTACTTATCGAGTCGTTGATCATCGCGCGACGGTGGACGAAACCTGAATTTCAAGCAGCGGAGGTAATAATGTCGGAATCAAGTTTGACGCGTGCTTCCTTGAGCGGCGATACATGGCCCAGTCTCCCATTGAAAGAATGGCAAGACACCAAAGCCACGCTTCACATGTGGACGCAGATTGTCGGCAAGATTCGGCTCACCCAAACTCCGTTGGAAAACCACTGGTGGAATAGCGTCCTGTATGTCACTTCGCGAGGCCTGACCTCCACGCCTATTCCTTACGGCGTTCGAACGTTCGAGATAGACTTTGACTTCATCGACCATCAACTGCTCATTCAAACCAGTGACGGCGTCAGCACTTCTCTAGCCTTGTCCCCACGCTCGGTCGCTGACTTCTACCGGGAGTTGATGGATACGCTGAAGTCGCTGGCGATCGAAGTTAAGATTCACGCCAAACCGGACGAAGTCGCCGAGCCGATACCCTTTGCCGAGGATCATACGCACGCCTCTTACGATGCCGAGTACGCCAATCGGTTTTGGCGCATCCTGGCTCAGACAGACAGAGTATTCAAGCAGTTCAGATCGCGCTTCATCGGGAAATGCAGCCCGGTGCATTTTTTCTGGGGAAGCTTTGATCTCGCGGTCACAAGATTCTCGGGACGGCGCGCGCCGGAACGTCCCGGGGCCGACGCCATCACGCGCGAGGCATACTCGCACGAAGTGATCAGTCACGGGTTCTGGCCTGGAGGAGGAACGGTCGAAGCGCCGATTTTCTATTCTTACACCGCGCCGGCGCCGCCGGGGTTGGACAAGGCGACGGCGCGGCCAGGCTTCTATAGCACGGAACTATCGGAGTTTATTTTGCCGTATGATGATGTCCGTAAGTCCGACTCACCCGATCGGTCCTTACTCGAGTTCATGCAGAGCACCTATGAAGCCGGAGCCAATCTCGCAAACTGGAATCGTGCTGAGTTGGAACGAAGTAAATGACGTTATCGTCTTTGCGTTATTTGAGAAACGCAGGGAAGCCGAGACGCCTTTCGATTTTCCGTCCAAGTAGATCCGAGTCATAGATCCAGTGCGTTACGCTTGACGCAAGAGCTGCCGATAGATGAGAGCCCCAGTCATTGTTGTCAGTGTTCTTCTGATTCTGGCAATCCTGCTAGATGCTTTTGAAGTGGTTGTACTCCCGCGCCGTGTGACGAGGCGCATCCGCTTCGCGCGAGGTTTCTACCGTGTGACCTGGAAACCGTCCGGGGCAATTGCCCGGAGAATCTCTTCGAGCAAGCGACGAGAGACCTACCTCGGCTTCTTCGGCCCTCTCTCGTTGATCTTGCTTTTGATCGTTTGGGCTGTGGGTCTGATTATCGGGTTTGCGGCGCTGCACTGGTCGCTGAGATCGCCGCTCAACGTGCTTGAGGCCGGCGAGAGTTTTGCCACCTACGCGTACTTTAGCGGTACGACGTTCTTCACGTTGGGCTATGGAGACGTAACTCCAAGCGCACCGCTCGGTCGCGCGCTGGCGGTTGTAGAGGCCGGAGTAGGTTTCGGTTTTCTCGCGCTGATCATTGGTTATTTACCGGTGATCTATCAGGCATTCTCACGGCGCGAGGCAAGTATTGCGCTGCTTGATGCGCGCGCCGGTTCGCCTCCAAGCGCAGGAGAGCTGCTTCGTCGCCACGGTCAGAACCTCCAGGAGCTCGATCTTCTATTGCGCGACTGGGAACGCTGGGCCGCCGACTTGCTCGAGAGCCACCTCTCCTATCCGGTCCTTTGCTACTATCGGTCCCAGCACAACAACCAGTCGTGGTTGACGGCATTGACCGCCGTTCTCGACGCTAGCGCACTGGTTATGGCCGGGATTGACGGGGCCTCGACGCGCCAGGCACAGCTTACGTTCGCGATGGCCCGTCACGCGGTGGTGGATCTGGCGCAGATCTTCAACACGCCGCCTGGTGAATCAGTGCCGGACCGGTTGCCACCCGTGGCGCTGATGCGGCTGCGATCCGCTCTGGCGACAGCTGGCGTCAAGCTAACCAGCGACCCTGCCGCGGATGAAAAGCTGTCCGATCTGAGACGAATGTATGAGCCGTATGTCAGTCCGCTGGCAAACTATCTTTTGTTGCCACTTCCGCGTTGGGACTCGCCGGCGGCCACCGTCGACAATTGGCAGACGAGCGCGTGGGGAAGGATTTCGGCGGTAGTTAACCCGGCGGCTTGCGAACTGTCTTCAAAAGACGATCACTTCTAAGCAGAAGACAAGACTCGACCTACCCTCGACAGCTCCTTTTAAAACAAAGTTGAACTCGTTCAAAAATATCTCTTGACTTCCTTCACCAACTCGAGTACCCTCCAAATTGAACAGGTTCAAAAGAGGGTTAAAGGAGGCCGCTTATGAACGTTGTTGTTGCTTCGTATGTGTTCTATCTGGCGATCAGCATCGCCCTCACGGTGTGGGTAGCTCGCACCCTCCATAAGAATGGCACGGTCTCTCTGGTGGATGTCTTTCACGGCAACGAGGCTCTCGCCGATTCAGTCAATCACCTGCTTGTTGTTGGCTTCTATCTGATCAACTTCGGATATGTAAGCCTGGCGCTAAAGCTTGGCTACGACGTGCAGAATGCGCGCGAGGGAATTGAGGCCCTGTCTGCGAAGGTTGGCATGGTGCTTGTCGTTCTCGGCGGCATGCACTTTTTCAACCTCTACATCTTCAGCCGAATGCGCCGAAGGTCCTCGCTGGCGGACGCTCCTCCTCCGGTAGTCCCGGATGGATACACTTCGGTGAGAGGACACAGCCATGCGTGAACTAACTGTCTTGTACGACCCGCAATGTGGGCTGTGCAGGCGAGCTCAATCCTGGTTGATGAGCAAGCCGAAGTATGTGGAGCTCGTCTTCGTGCCGGCGAGCTCCGATGAGGCGCGGAGTCTTTATCCACAGCTCAATCATCCTCTGACGCTGAGCGATCTGACGGTAATCAGCGACCAGGGCGCGGTGTACGGCGGCCCCAAAGCTTGGCTGATGTGTCTTTGGGCGTTGCGAGAATACCGCGAATGGTCGTTGCGCTTGAGTTCGCCGGAGCTTCTGCCCACAGCGAAACGCGTCATTTCGATGATCTCTCAAAACCGGTATCAGCTCGAAGGTCTGGGCTCGGTAGTCCTAAGGGGGGCGAAATGACCGAGGCTCGGACCGGGCTGGTGAAGACCGACAAGGGCCAGCAGACCCGGGCCGCAATACTTGAAGCGGCCCTGGAAATGTTTCGCGAACGCGGGTACGAGCAGACGACCATGCGCGCCATCGCCGACAAGGCTGGAGTGGCATTAGGAAACGCATACTACTATTTCCACTCGAAGGAGCACCTGATCCAGGCTTTTTATGGCCGGACTCATGAAGAGCACCTGGGCGTCGCGAACTCCGTACTCGCCGAGGAACGGGATCTAAAGGCTCGGCTGCTCGGAGTGATCCGCGCCAAAATCGAGACGCTCGAACCGTATCATCAGTTTGCCGGTAAGCTGTTCAAGACCGCTGCGGATCCTCACAGCCCGCTCAACCCGTTTAGTGATGAGTCAGACCCGGTGCGGCAAATGAGCATCGCGTTGTTAGCTGACGTTGTCACCGGGTCTACGAACCGTGTGCCGAGGGACCTGATGGCTGAGTTGCCCTTCATGCTCTGGCTTTACCAAATGGGGATCACACTGTTTTGGATTCACGATTCGTCGCCCCGCCGCGCCCGCACCTTTCGTCTGATTGACCGCAGCGTCGACATCATCGCCAAGTTGATCGGGCTCGCGAGCAATCCACTGCTGAGGCCGCTGCGAAAGAGCGCTCTTCGATTGATGGCAGAGTTGAGGGCAGATGTTTCGCCGAGTGCCGCATAGTACTTGGTCACGCTCGCGGTGATGGACGTATAGGGGCGTTCCTGGCGATCGAGGGAGAAGGGGCGACGAGGGGAAAGGGGCGAGGGGGCGATCTGGGCTCTTTGAGCGGTGCCCACGGTCGCCCGTCCGGCGTGTTCGTCAATAGCCGGAGCGCAGTACCGCGCGTTTTCCATGAGATCGTGGGGTCGCACGGACGTAAGTGAGCGGAATCTCAGGGGCGCAGGCCGCGGATCGTAATTATTGACAAAGCAAGTGGTACAGTTTAGACTGGCCGCGTAGTAAACCGTTATTTTGAAGTCACCGACAAAGGCACACCAGGAGTGATCCTGGGTCGCAAAGCCAAGGCCTTTGAGATTTTGATTCTTGATTTGCGATTTGATATTTGTGATTTAGATCCAAGGAGCAAAAGTCCCTCCTGATCAAGAAATCGCAAATATCAAATCGCAAATCCGAAATAGAAAATCAAAGATCAAGGAAGGATGTCTGGCTGCCGAAGTGAGGTTGAAGAACGGCTCCCTCCAGATTTTCAACTCCGCTTCATCTCGGTCGCCCTTTGTGTAATCGCCCCGCCGCCGGTGTCTTTCTGCGAATACGCCGGACATCAGGACCTCAAGCTGCAAAGGAGTGGAGGGTAAATGAGATCAACCGCCAGTTTAATGATCCTGGCCGTCCTGACACTGGTCGCGAGCGACGCGCGAGCGCAGGAAGCAAGCATTCCTTTGAATATCGAAGCTGCCAGCGAACAGCTCCAGCGAACACCGGCGCTGGTTATTCATGAGGTTATTATACCTCCCGCCATTGTCAAAAACACGCCTGCAGCCGCACTCAAAACGCAGGGCGGGCCAACGAAAACTGCGACGTCTAAATCATCCGCCGCTGGGGCGACTTCCCTGGCTTCAGCCGCACAGCCGATAGTCTTCCCGCCGGGGCTGGCGCCCAGTTCCGGCGAGATGGGGACAACTGGCAATCCGAAATACGACGCGCTCATCGCGGTATCAGCTGGTCGCAACGGCGTTGATCCCAACCTGATCGTCGCGGTGATGCGTCAGGAGTCCGGATTTAATGCCCGCGCGCGCTCTTACAAAGGCGCTTCAGGGCTGATGCAACTGATGCCAGCCACTGCTCAGCGTTTTGGAGTCGCAAACATCTTTGACGCGGCGCAGAATATTGAAGGCGGCGCCAGGTATCTGCGCTTTTTGCTGGATCAGTTCAACGGCGACGTTAATTTGGTACTGGCGGGCTACAACGCGGGGGAGAATGCGGTAGTCAATTCGGGCTACCGGGTCCCGCGATACCGCGAGACCCAGAATTATGTGCGCAGTATCTCGGCGCGCTACGATGCGAGTAAGAACCGAGGAGCCAGCGCGGCGCGAAACAGCGTTCCGGCGCCGCCGAAGACGGAGACATTCGCCAACGGGCGTCTCTCAAACAACTACTAGGCTTGCCTGATGGTCTCGTTTATTGTTCCAGCCTACAACGAAGAGGCCCTGATCGGCCAAACGCTTGAGGCGTTGAACCGAGCTGCGCTGGACATCCGCGAGCCGTACGAAATAGTTGTCGCGGACGACGCGTCGTCCGACCGAACCGCGGCGATTGCAGTGACGCACGGCGCTCGCGTGGCCAGCGTTAGCCTCCGACAGATCGCCGCAACGCGCAATGCCGGTGCGCGCGAGGCAATCGGCAACAAGTTGATTTTTGTCGACGCGGACACAGTGGTGGGCGCCGAAGTCGTTAGAGCCGCCGTCGACGCGATGAACAACGGGGCGGTCGGAGGCGGTTCCGCGGTAAGCTTTGATGGACGGCTTCCGCGCTACGCCGAGCTGGTCTTTCCGGTGATGGTGAGACTCTTCCGCGCCACAGGTTTTGCGTGTGGGTGCTTTCTGTTCTGCACGCGCCAGGCATTCGATGCGGTGGGCGGATTTGACGAAGCGCTGTTCGCTTCCGAGGAGATCGCGATGAGTCGGGCTTTGAAACGTCAGGGCCGCTTTGTGATTCTTCGCGAATCAGTGACCTCTTCGGGCAGAAAACTAAGGATGTATACCGGGAGAGAGGTGCTGCGGCTTTTTGGCGGCATTTTGCTCGCCGGACCGAAGGCGCTCAAGCGCCGCGATGGCCTGGAAGTGTGGTACGGCGGCCGCCGCGAAGATCCCGAGCTGGCAAGTGACTAGCCCGCCCCCAAACTGGTACTGACTGCGACCTCTCGTTTGTTGTATACTGCACCCGATGCCGGCACGGAAATCGGCAGCAGTCCCCCTAAGAGTTCCCCAAAACGGTCCGATATGCAGCCGTCAGGACGATACAAGTTGATAGTCAGCGGGATTGTCTTCGCGTTGGTTTTCTGCCTGACGGTCCGTCCGGTCCTGAATGCCGCCGACCCCGATTCTTCAGCATCGCGAAACCCGGGCTCGTTAGCCGAGAAGCTGTTTCGGTATTCCAACGATCTTGGACGTGCGCTTCATGAGCGGCCTCTGGAAGAGCGCCGCGAGAGCGACTACCGCCGAGCCCTGGATGCCTACGGGCAGGTCATTCGACTCAACACCGACAACTATTTCTCGGCTGAATCGCTGGTTCGAAGGGCCGAGCTGCTGCGCGAGATGGCCGACGCGACCGGCGATTCGGCGCTCTATAAACAATCTATCGCAGCCTATCGCAGCGTGGTAGCTGAACATTCACATAGCGCGTTTGTCGGCGAAGCCCTGACAGGCATCGCTCAGATATACGAAGAAAACCTGCAGGATTTGGACGGCGCGGCTGAAGCTTACCGAGAACTGATCACCTATTTTCCATCGTCGGTGCTTGCTCGAGAGGCGCGCGCGGTACTGGCGCGGTTTGAGGCCCAGCTCAATCGCCGGCCGGTCGACGTGATGATCGCAGGCGGCAGCGCGGACCGGCCCGCCGGGACGCCAACCCTGACAAACGTGCGTAACTTTGGCGGGCCCGATTACGCTCGCGTGGTGGTGGATCTTTCAGACCAGACTCGCTACATCGAGCGCCGTGCCGGCAACAGACTAAGCATTCGGCTCGACAGTGCAGCGGTCTCATCATCGCTGTCCGGCCGACGTTTCATTGTAGGTGACAGGAGTCTGCTGAAGCGGATTGTGGTTTCTGATCTCGCGGCGGTCACGCGGAGTGCTTCGCAAGCAACGGTACAGATCGACATAGAAGTTGGCTCTCTTTCGTCTTATTCTACGTTCCGGCTTTCGGAGCCCGAGCGAATCGTAATCGACCTTCACGCTGAAGGGTCCAGCGCCAGAACGATCGCTCGCGAAGGCTCACCGAGTTCAACCACTCGTCCCGGACCGGCCGGGAGATCCCCCGCCGCAAAGGCTGAACCACCCGACCAGCCACCAAAAACAAAGAGACCGAGCTCCTCGGACCACCACCCGTTTGAATCCCTCCGACATAACTCCAACCCCCCC
>CAZOOE010000192.1:0-11247 GCA_964581275.1 uncultured Clostridia bacterium | reverse complement strand
AGAACGTCATCTTAGCCGGTCAGCGTAATACATTTGCACCTAAACGTTGAACCCAGAACTTCAAACTTCCGCTTAGAGGCCGTACTCTAACTTTCAATTGCAGAGCTTCCGCTACACCGCAAGCTCTTCGGTGTCGATCTCTCGATCTGTCTCCGATACGTTTCTCCCCGAGAGCCTGGTGATTGCCACCGTCCCGGTCCGCACGATCTCGCGAATCCCGAGAGGCTTGAGCAGTTCGATCAGGGCGCTTATTTTGCCCCAATCGCCGGTCGCTTCCACGATGATGCCGTCGCTCGAAACGTCCACCACTTTCGCGCGAAAGATGCCTACCAGACTCAATACCTCCTGACGCGCCGGGCCAGCCTCGGCTATCACATTGATCAGCGCCATCTCACGCTCGATGTGCGAAGAGCCGGTCATATCCACGGCTTCGATCACACGGACCTGCTTGTCGAGTTGACGAGTGATCTGTTGGATCGTTTCGTCATTGCCGGTTGTCACCAGGGTCATCCGCGAAATCTTTGGGTCGAGGGTCTCCGCGACGGTCAGGCTCTCGATGTTGTATCCGCGAGCGCTGAACAGACCGACGATGCGCGACAACTCGCCGAATCGGTTCTCGACAAGGATCGAAAGTGTGTGCCTCACCCGAGCACCATCTCTTTCAGACCCGCCCCCGAGGGCACCATCGGGTAGACGCTCGCTTCTTCCGAAACCAGGACGTCCATCACGACGACTCCGGGAGTCGCAAGTCCGCGCTGCAACACACCAGGCAACTGATCGGGGCGTGTGGCTCGCAAGCCGACCGCGCCGTAAGCTTCAGCCAGCTTCACGAAGTCGGGCAGCCATTGCATGTTCACATGCGAGTACGCGCCGTCGTAGAAAATCTCCTGCCACTGGCGCACCATCCCAAGATAGTTATTATTCATCACCACGATCTTGATGTTTGTCTTGTACTGCACTGCGGTCGCGAGTTCTTGAGCGGTCATCTGAAACCCGCCGTCACCGACGAACGCGATCACCTGCCGATCGGGGTAAGCGATCTGCGCTCCAAGCGCAGCCGGAAAGCCAAAACCCATCGTCCCCAGTCCTCCTGATGTGAGCGATTGCCGAGGTCCGTTGAATGGATAGTACTGAGCGAGCCACATCTGGTGCTGTCCGACGTCGGTCGCGATTATCGCGTCGCCTTTTGTCAGACGGTACAACTCCTCGATCAGGTATTGAGGCATAATCACCTGATCGGAGTTCTTGTAGGTAAGCGGCGCGTACTCTTTCCAATCTTCTATCTGCTTCCACCAACCGGCGAGTCGGTGCGTGCTGGTTGTGCAAGCTCGATCGGGCAGGAGGTCGAGCATCTGCCGAACAACGCTCTTGGCATCCCCGACGATTGGAATATGAGCTCGGACGTTTTTGCTGACCGAAGTAGGATCGATATCGACGTGAATGATCTCGGCGTTGGGAGCAAACTTGTCGAGCGCCCCGGTCACACGGTCATCGAATCGAACACCAATCGCGATAATCAAATCTGAATCCGAGATCGACATGTTAGCCCAGTAAGTCCCGTGCATTCCGAGCATTCCCAGGCTCAATGGATGACCCGACGGAAAGCAGCCAAGCCCCATCAGCGTTGGGGTCACCGGAAGTGAGAGCCTTTCCGCGAGCTCCAACAACTCCTCCGAGCCGTTTGAATGAATCACTCCGCCGCCGACGTACAGCACCGGTCTCGTCGCCCCACAGATTCGCTCAACTGCACGCTTGACCTGCTGCAGACTGCCGCGAACGCCAGGTCTATACCCGGGAAGTGAGAGTCTTTCAGGATAGACGAACGGCGCCGTCTCGCCGGTCACATCCTTCGGTATGTCCACAAGCACCGGTCCGGGACGGCCGGTCCCCGCAATGTAGAAGGCTTCTTTGATGATCTCGGCCAGGTCGCGGACATCTTTGACGAGATAATTGTACTTTGTGCACGGCCGCGTGATGCCGACGGTGTCGGCCTCCTGGAAGGCGTCGGTTCCGATCATCCTTCTGGGCACTTGTCCCGATATGACCACCAATGGTGTCGAATCCATGAACGCGTTGGCTATCCCGGTAACTGCGTTAGTCGCGCCCGGCCCTGACGTCACCAAGGCTACGCCAACCTTTCCGGTTGCCTTTGCGTATCCCTCGGCCATGTGAAGCGCGCCCTGCTCGTGGCGGCTGAGCACGTGATGAAGCCGGTCTCGCATGTTGTGGAGCTCGTCGTAGATGTGCAGCACGGCTCCTCCCGGGTAACCGAAGATCGTGTCGACACCTTCTCTGAGGAGAGCCTCACAAAGTATCCGGGCGCCTCGCATATCCTGGGGCGCGTCGCATTCGCGCTGCTCCGACTCCCTGACCGCCGCTGGGTTCTGTTCAACTATCGCTGCCACTAGAATCTCCTTATGTCAGTTCGTAGTCCCCGCTTCATCCGGAAGTTCGTATTCCAAGTACCTCAACGCACGGCTGCGAACTTCCGTCGGAAAGCCGACTGCGAACCATTAGAAATTCAAAAGGCCACCATCCTTGTTTCGGATGGTGGCCTGTGCGCAAAAAGATGTGCGCGACCATCATCCGCTGCTGCGGAGCAGAATAATGCTTACAACGACGACCACGAGGAGTTTGCCAAGAGGGGATCGGCTTGACACAAGCCGCGATGCGACCGAGTCGAGCTGCAGCTTCACTTTCGTCCGAAGCGTCGCCACCTGGCGATCAGCCCGCCCATTCGCTGAAAGCGCTCCGATTGATTTGTCTGCTTTATCCTGCATTCCTAACTCACACGAACTCTGAGACTTCAGTCCTGATCTGATAGTGGATACCATGATTCGCCCCGGTGGACAAATAGATAATCCTTATGAGGTCATAAGCGAGGGGCTCAGGCGTCGGTTCGATCCCGGATGCTTCAAGCGAAGCACGCGCCGACTGTGCGCTTGCCTTACGCGCGTGCCGTCCTCTAATATCAACTGTCTTTCGCCGGTCGATCTCTTGAGTGAAATGAGTGCTCCGAAAGTTTCGACTCGTTCGTCTAGGGGCCTAGGACACCGCCCTTTCACGGCGGTAACACGGGTTCAAATCCCGTACGAGTCACCACTCCATTTGTTCTACATACGCCGCTACGATGCGGCAATCGCACAATTCCGGAGAACGCTTGAAATGGACCCGGCCTGTGGTAATCCGGCCTATGAGACTCAACAAGCCTTCCAGTATTGTTAGTGAAGATTTGAGGGAACCTGGATTGCCACATCTGGCGTATTTTGCTTTGTCGATTCGAGGTTTCAATGTTTTGTCCTAATTGCGGAATACAGGACTCAAATCAACAGTCAATTTTGTCGGACCTGTGGAGCAGAACTGAATACTGTGCGCGCTGCGTTGGAGCGACCTGACGCTATAACTGTCTCGAGTATTACTGCGCGCGATCAGATCGGGCAAGCAATAGCAGACCGGATCAAGGAGCTTCGGACAGCCGACGATCTCAACGAAATTGCGGAAGAGGTGCTCCCCCAAATTGAAAAGTTTTTAGAGTCTCCTGAAGAACGGCGTCTACGCCAGCTTCGTGAAGGTGTCCTGACTGGCGCAGTTGGACTAGGTGTTATTTTGTGTTTTTTGCTGGTTAGTTCGATAAGTCATAGCGACAAAGTTGAGACGTTAGGTTTCTTAGGCGCGGGCGCCGGCATCATTGTCTTAATGGTCGGATTGGGAATAATAGTCAATGCGCTATGGCTAACTGTCTTGCCTAACAGGATGCAGGCCCCAGGAATCGTCAAGCCGGTTTCGTCGCATGAGGCGACAACCGCTTCCTTCCCGAAAGAGCCTCCCACATCAAATCCACCATCTGCGCCCTTCGTCACTGAGAGCACGACCCGCCAATTGAGATAACACTGGAACTGGTTTAGCGTTTCGGTATTTGCTGATTCTTCGATGACGAAGGATCCTTTTGAGGCCGCTCAATCTGATCATCTCGGACGAAACCTGGCTTCTCTTTCTCTTTTCCCTTTACGACATTCCATCGTCCTTCCGAATCGATTACCTCCAAATCCGGGCGTAACCTATCCCCTCGCCTCAACTGTCTTAGCACCTTGCTGTGCTTAGTGTTCGCAGAATAGACGGGCGTCGAGTTATTCTTCACGGTTATTAGCTTGTCATCGCTATTCCCGGCTGGCGCCTTGTTTGGTGTGGGCGGTGTCGTCGCTTCAGTCGGGTCAGTCGCCGATTTCGAAGGGTTTCTGTTTTTCCTCCCAGAAACTGCGCCAATTTTCCTCCCATAAACTGCGCCAGCCGAGGAAGCGTGCTTCGCCTTCTCGACCTGAGAGGGCTTTGTTGTCCTTGAATTTCCCTGCTTCGACGCGTTTGAATTACTAACGGTTCCACTTTGAGCAGGCTTATTGCTTGCGTTGTAGATGATCAAGAACGCCGCAGCTAAGCCAGCGAATGTGAGCAACACCAAAATGCGCCCCAAGGTTCAACTCCTAATGCTACGCCAGACAGACCCTCTAAAGCTGGGCGATATTCTACCACGAATCGGTCTTTGCTGCGATGGTAGGTTCTTAGCACAAGAATCTCCCGACCGGTAAAATCCCACCTAACTCAATAATCATCGGCACGTCGGCAACACAAGAAATCAACACGCCACCGAGCCTCCAAAGACGATCTCGACTGTTCAAGCCGGTCCAGAATACCCCAAAACCGAGGTTTGAAGGGGCTATCACCATCGCTATGATTGACCATTCGACCCAGCGCACAGGAACATAGACCGCCAGGTATGTAAGCACATCCTTAACGGGCGCGTCGATGAGGGCGCTATAGACGATGCTTCCCAACAAATAAATGATTAACCCAAACACCACTCCTAACAAGAGGCGCAGCAACCCAACCCGCAACGCGCGCGAAACAGAGGCTTGTGCACGGACAGCCAAAAGTAACGCGCCGACAAAACACCACGCGGAGTAGGCCAGGTACTTAAGAGCAATGTAAGCAATGAATCCCATTAGTGACCTACGTCAGGACAGGGACGCGATAGAACAAAGCAATCGGGCCGTCGAGACTCTCTCATACTCGAGGCTTTGTTGCTAGTTCTCCCCAGCCCAGCAGCAGTTGTGGTAGTGCCATTCACACCATAACCATATTTCGGTTTGCCTGAAGATGATCCGATCGTGTGTAGTCCTCTCATTCAGGCTCCAACTGCTAAACCTCTTTTCTGACTGCGCGCGCGGTGAGCGAAACAGACAGTTTGCCCGAGCGAGATTTTGGAACTAACCTTGACTCGACGGATTTGATTCAGGGACGTTAAAGGATGACACAAGGAGCATCGAAGGTATGAGGCGAAACCTAGTAAGCTTGTTGTTATCAATCGCGGCGGCGACCGCATTCTCCGCGTCGAGCGCTGCCCAGGAATCAACAAAACAGGAGTCTCCCCCTAGACCGCGACAAGCGAGACCCTCCCAAAGGCCCTCCACTGAACCTCCGGACAAAATCGTTCAGACGACCCCGATTCAAGAGCCGGAAGACCTGATGCGCCGGGCAATAACAAACCTCTCCACTCAGATCGGGTTGCTCACTGACGAGATGCGCAAGTTGAGGCGCGAAACCGAACGCAACTCCGGAATGATGGAACTATTGCTCAATGAAGATCGCCTCGCAAAGTTGGAAGACAAGATCCAGGATGCGGTCGACCACAAGTCTCAGCTCGACGCGCGGGAACAAGACATCGGCCGGCGCTTGCGAAATATTCAGGGTGAGCTGGTGTTGCGAGGCGGTCTGCGCCGCGACGAGGCCGAAGCCGCAGTACGCAGTGAGCTGCAGCGCGGGCTCGATGACATCCACACTCAGCAGGCAAGCTATCAGCAGCGCATCGCTGAACTGAACGACCAGGCGACGCGACTGCGTGCGCGAGTCGAATCACTCCGGAAAAAACTCGAGCTGATGGATGCCAAGGGCGAGAAGGACGAAAAGTGATTGATTCGTGCGAGGCTGCAAGCACCAAAAATACAAGCCGCCGACAACTTTCGTTATCGGCGGCTCGCTGAGTTCTGATATAAGGCCACGCCCCCTTGTGCCCCTATATTTCGAACCGTGTACTGTCTGTCGCTTCTCTCAGTGTTGCTTACAGCTTTGATGCTAAGTCACGCCGGCCTGCTCGCCTTTGTGGCTTTGCTTTGAATGGAAGGCAGGGCCCCCATCCTCCCTTCCATTCTCCGCATTAGTTCCGCATCCCGCAGTTGCTCTGAGCAGAAGAGGTTTCTATATCTAACTGTCGAACTGCTAGAACCGTGTGCAGCTGGTGCAATGGTTGTGCCAGCAGATGCAGGCGTTGGGACCTCGACACGCGAACCTTTTCCTGTTTTTCGATTAGCGACCCGCCCTTGAGAAATAACTTTTACTACAGAACGTCTTGCTCTCTTCGGAAGTGACAAATATCGTCAGCGGGGACTCACAAATTGTGTCAACTGTCGCTAGTCGAGATGCCCCAAAGCCGGAGCGACCCCGGTCACTCCGTTGAAAAAGGATCTCGCACTCTTCGGCGGGTCTCGGGATTTGGCACGCGTGTAGTGACAATGCGCGTACACGAGACCCTTCAGTTCCAGACGTTCCACTTCCACTTTCGCGAAGGCCAACGCGTCGCCAGTTCGTGTTCCGGTTGCGGCTCGCGTTGCTTAACCGGATAATGGCGGCTTAGTCTTTCAATACGCTTATCGAGAGGAGCTAGCAATGAGCAGTTCTGATGCCGAACGCCTTATCAGTAATTGGAATCGCATACACAAAGACACCTCGCGCGTGCTGAGGGTCGCCCCGGACGACAAACTTGATTGGCGCCCTAAAGAAGACATGTTCACAATGCGTGAGTTAATCGGTCACATCTCTCAGGCCGAGCTCGTGCTGGTGCGCTCTGCCCTGGCCGGTTCTACCCAAAAGATCCCCTTTGATTTCTCGCGGAGCGCCGCAGAAATCGCCGGCGCGTTCGATAGCCAGCACGACGAACTTGCTCGCGAGGTCGCAACGCTGACCGCAGAGCAGTTGAGGGAAGAGATTGAGTTTCATGGCAAGACGCTGCGTCGCGGGGTGCTGTTGGCCTTCGTGACAGAGCACGAGATTCATCACCGGGGCCAGTTGTACACCTATTACCGGCTGGCGGGAATCGAGCCGCCGAACCTACATGAGTGAGACGCGGCGGAAGAGACGACCGGGAGATACGGCGATTGGAAGAGTGGGCGAAACAACGCGGCGCCCACTCGCCATGTCTCCGTCTCGTCGCCTGGCCGCGTTCGAAAAGGTCTTTGAAAAGATCTATCGCCTGGTCCTGCGCATACCGCGAGGCCGTGTGATGACCTACGGCCAGATCGCGCGCTTGCTTGAAGAGCGTTACAGCCCAAGGCTCGTCGGCTGGGCGATGCACGCGACGCCAAAAGATGAACGCAATATACCATGGCATCGGGTTATCAATTCGCGCGGCGCAATTTCGACCGGCCGCGTGATTCTTGCCGAACCTGACCGCCAGCGATTGATGCTGGAAGCGGAAGGAGTGGTGTTCGATGAGCGGGGACATTGCGACTTGAGCGTTTATCAATGGTCCCCAAGGCAGAGGACGATTCAGGCCAAGCTCAAGGCCCTTCGCGGAAACAAGAGCCGCTCCCATCCAGTATCAGCCAGCAAAGCCGGATTGGTTAAGAAGACTCGAGCGACCGCTAAGAAGACTCGATAAAAGAAAGATAGATGAATGGAAATCACCGCTGAAAGACTTCGGCTGATACGTGCAAAGTTTGAAACCAATCACTTTCCGCGATCGCTCGGAATAGAACTTGAGTCACTTGAGACCGGACGGGCGCGGTTGAGTCTCGAGGTCAAACAGCAGCACCTGCAGCTCGCCGGGATAATGCACGGCGGCGCGATCGCGACGTTGATTGACACTGCAGTCGCGTTTGCAATTGTCAGCGCGTCCGAAGCGGATGCCAGCTTCACGACCGTCGAGATGAAGGTGAACTATCTGAGCGCCATTCGTGAAGGCCGGGTAATCGCCGATGCAAAGCTGATTCGGGACGGCCGCCGGATCGTCGTGGCCGATTGCGATGTCATCGACTCGAAAGGTCGACTGGCAGCGAAGGGGCTGCTCACTTACATGCGACTCAACGAACACTGGTAAATTTCGCAATGACTCCGCTACGCAAGCTCATAAGCTACTTCGTACCCTACAAGCGTCTGATGATCTTCGGCATATCGTGCGTGTTCATGACGAACGTTGTGCGGATGACCGCGCCCCTGGTGCTGCGTAAAGCAGTCGACGATCTCGCGGCCGAGGTCACACATTCGAAGCTCCTCGAGTACGGCGCGCTGCTCATCTTGATCGCGCTGACCCAGGGTGTTTTCCTCTTCACTCAACGGCGCGTACTAATCAACATGTCGCGCGATATCGAGTATGACCTGCGAAATGATTTCTACGCCCATCTTCAAAAGCTCCCGTTCGAGTTCTATCAGTCACATCGAACTGGCGATCTGATGGCGCGGGCAACGAACGATCTTTCGGCGGTGAGGATGATCGTCGGGCCCGCGTTGATGTATTCGATGAATACCGTATTCGCGATGGCGTTGCTCGTACCGCTGATGGCGTCGATAAGCTGGCGGCTCACTTTGCTTGCCTTTCTATCTATGCCGCTGGTTGCGACGGCCACCAATTATTTTTCGAAGCGAATACACGATCGTTTCGAGAAGGTTCAGGAGTATTTCGGCACAGTGTCCAACCGCGCGCAGGAATCGCTTGCCGGTGTGCGTGTGATACGCGCTTACACGCAAGAGCAGTCCGAGATCGAGAGCTTCAAGCAGGTCAATCGCGAATTCGTCAATCGCAACCTGCAACTTATTCGGCTTTCCGGAGTCTTCCATCCAATCCTCCAGTTCTTCATAGGCCTGGGGTTCATCGCGGTGCTGTGGTACGGAGGTGGGCTCGTAATAGGCGGAAGGATATCGATCGGGCAGTTCGTTCAGTTCACCTTGTATCTCGGTTACCTGGTATGGCCGATGATCGCACTCGGGTGGGTGATAAACATCTTCCAGCGAGGCATGGCGTCGATGGGGCGCATGCATCAGATAATGTCGATTGAGCCCGCAATTCGAGACTCCGAAGCCTCAATCGGCATCGACGCGATCGAGGGTGAGATCGAGTTTCGAGATCTGACTTTCACCTACGGCGAGGCGCGTGATCCTGCGCTGAAAGGCATCAATCTTCATATCGAGCCTGGCCAGACGGTCGCTTTTGTCGGCGCAGTCGGTTCCGGCAAATCGACGATGATGAATCTGGTTACGCGGCTGCTGGACGCCGATCCGGGTCAGGTACTGATCGACGGTCTACCCATCCAAGAAATACCTCTGAGCGTGCTGCGCTCGTCCATCGGTTATGTCCCGCAAGAGACGTTCCTGTTTAGCGAAACCATAGCTGAGAACATCGCTTTCGGGGTCGAACACGCAACCGCTGAAGAGATCGAGCGAGCGGCAATCGAAGCGGGAATCGCAGAAGACATATTCGAGTTCCCCGAAGGCTTCGAGACGCTTGTCGGCGAGCGGGGCATCACGCTTTCAGGAGGACAGAAGCAACGGACGGCCATTGCCCGCGCACTGATACGCCGGCCGAGGATTCTGATCCTGGATGACGCCCTGTCGTCGGTTGACACCTACACTGAGGAACAGATTCTCGGGCACCTTCGCCGGGTGATGCGCGGCCGAACGAGCTTGATCGTGTCGCACCGAGTCTCGACGGTTAAGGACGCAGACTTAATTGTGGTACTCGAAGACGGGCGGATAGCTGAACGCGGGACGCACGATTCGCTGATTGCGCACGGCGGCCGCTACGCCGAGCTTTACGAGAAACAGTTACTGGAAGAAGAGTTGGCGGCAAGCTAATCACGAGCATTATGGCGGACTCGCATCACGAAGAAGAAGTACTAGGCAAAGCCTACGACGCGCGGCTGATGAAGCGGCTGCTCACGTATCTGTGGCCGTACAAGTGGCACGCAATAACGTCGCTTGTGCTTACCATCCTGAGCGCTCCGCTGGTGCTTGCCGGACCCCCGCTCACGAAAGCTGCGATCGATTTGTTCCTCGCACCCGATCCCTCGAAGCCCGCGTCAGGCTTCGCGCTTTTTCTAAAGCACCTCGCAGAGCGGAGCGGCTTTGGCGGGGGCGCGTACCACGGCATTGTCTTCATCTCAATTGTCTTTTTACTCGCGAGCCTTGCGGCCTTTGCGGTTCAGTACACTCAGGCCATCGTGATCCAGACCATGGGTCAGTACATAATGTACGACCTGCGTAAACAGATCTTCGCACGGCTGCAGGAGTTGTCCGTCAGCTTTTACGATCGCAACCCTGTTGGCCGGCTCATGACGAGGCTCACGACCGACGTCGATGCGCTCAACGAGATGTTCACCGCCGGAGTCATCGCGATCTTCGGCGATGTGGCGATGATCTTCTACATCGTCATTTGGATGTTCGAGGTCAATTGGAAATTAGCTCTGGTCTCGTTTGCGATCCTCCCGTTGCTAGCGGTACTGACAACATGGTTTCGCCTGGGCGCCCGTTCATCGTTCCGCGAGGTCCGAGTTCGCATCGCCCGCATCAATGCGTTCCTGCAAGAGCACATAACCGGAATGCCGGTGGTCCAGTTGTTCAACCGAGAAGAAAAAGAGATGCGCAAATTCGACCACATCAACCAGGCGCATCGAAAAGCCAATATCGATACGATCTTCTATTACGCGGTCTTCTACCCTGCGGTTGAGATCATCGGGGCCATCGGGATCGGGCTGATCATCTGGTTCGGCGGCGGACAGGTCATTCGCGGCGCGGCGACGATCGGCACACTCGTCGCTTTCATCCAGCTCGCGCGGTCGTTTTACGAGCCCATCTCGGACATCAGCGAGAAGTACAACATCCTGCAGTCGGCGATGGCTTCGTCGGAGCGCATCTTCAAACTGCTTGACGAAACGGTGACGATAGCATCGCCCGAAAAACCCGTCCGCATCGGTCGCGCGCGCGGTCAGATCGAGTTTCGCAATGTGTGGTTCGCTTATAATGACGAAGATTGGATATTGAAAGATGTGTCTTTCACCGTCCAACCGGGTGAACGGGTCGCATTCGTGGGACACACCGGCGCCGGCAAGACTACGATAACGAGCCTGCTGTTAAGGTTCTACGACATTCAGCGGGGACGGGTCCTGCTGGACGGCGTCGATGTTCGCGAGTTCGAGCTCGAAGAGT
>CAZOOE010000191.1:0-11393 GCA_964581275.1 uncultured Clostridia bacterium | reverse complement strand
TTTGAGCAACTCCGCATCGTATATGACTGGGGTCGGGGCGGGCGACACACTACCAGGCAGCAGTCAAGGATGGGGACTAATGAGTTTAGGCCGCGCCCTCGACGGTGTATCCAGGCTTCTGATCGATCAAGACCAAATACTCTCAAACACTGGACAGGTCATAACCGTGAAGGGAAAAGTTGCCGATCCCTCGAAACCGTTCCGCGTAACGCTGGCGTGGACAGATGCGCCCGGAAACGCGGTCGCCAACCCACAAGTCAACGATCTCGACCTGCAAGTGGATTTGGGCGGCCAGACCTATCTCGGGAATCAATTCTCCGGCGCGGTGTCGGTCGCGGGCGGCACAGCGGATCGGCTCAACAATCTCGAATCCGTTTGGGCGCCACCTGGAGCGTCGGGCGATTTTACAATTCGGATAGTGGCTGCGAACATTGCGGGCGACGGTGTGCCAGGTAACAGCGATCTCACCGATCAAGACTTCGCGCTGGTAGTATACAACGTTCAGTCGCAAGGGTCCGGCCCGTTTGATTCGCCTCCCTCGGTCAGCTTGACGTCTCCAGTAGGCGGCGAGCATTTTACAGTCGGCAACACTATTAGAATTCAGTGGAGCGCGTCCGACGACAAGGGTATCCAGAGCCAAAAGGTCGAATTCTCACCGGACGGCGTTTCGTTCAATCCGATTGCCGCGCTCGACGGGAACGCTCGCAGCTTCGACTGGAAAGTGCCTGGATGGCCGACAACAACCGCGAGGATCAGAGTCACCGTCCTTGACGGTGTCAATCTTCCTGTTTCATCTGTAAGCCCGTCATCATTCGAGATCGTCAATGGGCCGCCGGACACCACTCCGCCTTCGGTAACGTTACTATCACACAACGGCGTTGATCCGGTGGGCGGCGGAACGTCAAGCCCGATAAAGTGGAGAGAGACGGACAACGTCGGGGTGCTTCGGCGAGTCATCGAAGTCTCTCTCGACAATGGGAACACCTACCAGGAAATCGTCTCAACTAACGCGCCGAGCATCGGCGATTCGCAGAGTTACGATTGGCAGGTTCCGGCCGATACGGTCACCGGCAGGGCGAAGGTGCGGATTACGGTTTACGATGGCGCGGGGAACTCCGCAACCGCGACCTCGAACAGGAGCTTCGAGATATGGCCGATGCCCATAATCAACGACGCGTTCTTCACCGAAGGAGACAGGCCCACCTTCGAACTGGCCGGCCGGAACTTCCGGATCGATGAAACCGAGATCTGGGTAAGCGATGTCCCTTTGAAGAAGATCCAATACCAGGATAGGTACTTTACCGGCAACGGCACCTACAAGCACGTCTCCAGCGTCGACAAGAAGCTAAACAAGCGTGTGCCCGATCGCAAGCTTGTAAAGGTAGAGGTCAGACTTCCGAGGACCGGGCAGGTGTCTCCCGCAATCGACTTCAAACGGAAGAAGCCTCTCTCGTAACGTTCGCACTCTACGACATCCAGCCGAGGCGATCTGATTGGGCCCCATTTGGCGGCCCAATCAGCTGAGAGTGGCGCTCCAACACGCTGCCGCGTGGACCCCAACTCCCAATAGGGTTTCGTCATAGTTCATCCTGAGGGCGACGTAGCTGTTAACAGCATCACCCAAGGTCGAGTGGTGCCCGCCGAAAGGTCGAAGCCGTTCTCGAAGAAATCAACAACTTTCGGAATCCCCCCGCCTTCTCGTCTTCGAACTCCTCTTCCGCGCCGCGTTCCAATCTGCATCGTGATCTGCTCGAGGGGACCGTATTCAACCGAAGGATAGGTCGGGAACAGGAGCAAAACCGCCTTTGCCGTTCCGGGGCAGTACGCGTCGCACAAGAGCACTCTATGTCAAGCGGACTATCAATGTTTCGCTGGGCCGTTCGCACTCAAACTGGAGAATCTCTCCACCGCCGTCAACGACAAACGAACTGAGGCCCAAGCTATAGTTAGATGGCTGACTTTACCGCAATCAAGCGCGGGCGATACAATCAGGGGCGCGGTTGAAAATGAATCAGATTACAACAGGCGCGAGGCAGATGCTGAAAGAGATTGTGAGACTTCCAGCCGAATCCGTGCTGAAGGTCTATTTGTCCAGCCTGCCTGACATGCGATTCGCTCCTGAGCGGATCGAGCGCATTCTTGTTTTTGCTTATCACGGACTTGGCAACTTCATAATGTACACGCCGGCCCTCAAGCTGTTGCGTGAACGATATCCCGCTGCAAGGATCGACTTGCAAGTCGGAAACAACACTGGCTGTGAGGAAGTCCTCGCCGGCGTCGATGTGTTCGATAATATTTACAACCTCCCCGTTTCATCGGGGGTTCGGGCATGGATCGCACGTGCGGAGGCAATTCGCAATACTCGATACGACCTAACCATAAACGAATTCCACAGCCACTCGTGGCCGCTTGCATTGTTGATCGCCGCGAGCGGCGCTCCCTTCAGACTTGGACACGTTACAAGCCCGGGGTGGTCACACCGCTTCAGTCGCTACAGTTTTGTATTCAACCTTCCGGTTCAGATGCGCGAGGACGAGCACGAGATCGAGCGATACATCGATCTGGTGGCAGCGGCTGGGTCGCAAACTTTAGCGGCTTCTGCGGCGAGGACGTTTGTGCACCTCACAGATGAAGATAGGGCGTTCGCGCAGCGATTCGTCGAGCACGGCACCGGGGGCCGAGCTCGCAGGGTCATCGGGTTTCAGCCGGGAACTTCTCCGGCAATGCGTTGGAAGCAATGGCCAATCGAGCGCTATCGCGAAGTCATAGGGCGAGTCGTAGCAGACGGGCCGGATACACACATCATTCTCTTTGGGTCCGCATCGGAGGAAGCAATGATCCGTGAGATGGCCCACGGACTGGAGGGCAGAATCTCATTAGCTGCTGGCAAGACTTCGGTGAAGCAGGTGACGGCTTTGATCGAGCAATGCGATGTGCTTGTCTGCAATGACAGCGGACTGATGCACGTAGCGGTTGCGGTGGGAACACCAGTAGCGGCGATTTATGGCCCGACCGATATTCGCCGTACCGCGCCGCTTGGGGACCGACACACTGTGATTCGGCACGAGCTGCCGTGCAGCCCTTGCTTCAGGCTGGAAGGCGACGATCATGTGCATGCGTGTCCTCATCACGATTGCTTGATGACGATCAATGCCGAGGAAGTCCTGAACGCGATCGCCACAATTCAGGATCAGGGAAGCGGCTCGCGCTCGGCGAGATCCGGCTGAGGGGCACTTGCGTGCTGGAGCGTGATCGCCTTGGACTGCGCAGCTTGCTCGCCGCTGTCGGCGGCCTGTAAAATGCCAGACTTTTGAGCAGGTTGTTGCTGTTTGACGAGATGGGTGCCGGGTAAGGACAACTCGCTGAACGGCGGTTCCAGGTAAAGAATGAAATTGTCTTCAGTTATAGCGGTCATCGCGATTTCCATTCTTCTTTCCGCCGGTTGTTCGCCTTCCAGAGATACTCAGGCAGCGAAGCCCGAGTTGACGCGCTGCCGGCAGCAGCTGAACGCGATTCCAGAGGTAGCGGCCGCGCTGAGAGCGCGGCGCAAGCACCCCGACGAGCCGCAAGATTCGCTAGCGGGCATGGAAATCGCACTCACAATAAACGGTATGGTGCGCTCCACCGCGGACCCGGACCGCGACCAGGATGATTGGTGTTACACAGAAAACAGTCGCGATAATTTCGAGAGGCTGCTGAACGCGCTGAAAGAGAATGGTATCCCGCCAACGGTTGACTTCCTAGCGGGCGAGTCGGTGGACCAGGATCTCCAGGAAGAGTGGCTCCGAGGCGGAAACCTCATAGGCAACCTCACCTACAACGGCGTGAGCCCCAAGAAGGGTACCGCCCAGGACTTCATAGATTCATTGATCAGGAACGAACAGGAACTTGCGCCACTCTGGAGTAAGTTCGGACGGAACACCAAGTACTTTCGATACCCCTCCCTGAAGCTGGGCCTGGATCCTCGGCGACCCCGCGAGATCCACGCCTTTCTGAAGCAGAGCGGCTTTGTTGAAGTGCCGGCGACGATCAATTCGAGGGATGAGTACTACAGTCAGCCCTATTGCGCAGCGCTCGCACGCGGCGACAAGGCCTGCGCCAACTTCGTCGCCGCTACGTTCAAGTCTATGTTACTTGATAAGACACAGAAGGCCCGAGTGGTCAGTCAAAGAATTGCCGGGCGTGATTTGAAACAGATCCTGATGATTCAGGCAAATCAGCTTACCAGCGATTTGTTGGACGAGTTGTTGCGATGGTTCAAAGCGATGGGCGTTCGATTCATATCCATCGATGAGGCACTGGCTGATCCTTTCTATGCGACTGAGGAAGTGACCGACGCGGGCAATACGATCATCTGGGAGACAACTCGCGCCCAGACAGACGTAACGACGCCTGAACAGTGATTGCGTTGGCTCTGCGTGCGCTTTTGATTCCAGGGATGTGTGAATGAGAAATCCTCCGAGCATCAGCGTTTTTTTTCCAGCCTATAACGACGCCGGTACGATCGCCAGTATGGTCGTGCTCGCAGACCGGACGCTCAGGAAACTGACTGACGACTACGAAATGATCGTCGTCAATGACGGAAGCCGCGATCACACGGCGCAGGTTCTGTCTGAGTTGGAAGCCGTGTATCCTAGGCTTCGATTGATCCACCACCCGGTAAACCGCGGGTACGGCAGTGCGCTGCGTACCGGGTTTGCGAATGCTTCAAAGGAATGGATCTTCTACACCGACGGCGACGCCCAATACGACGTACGCGAGTTGGAAAAACTCGCGCTCCTTATGACCGACGAGATCGACGTCGTAAACGGGTACAAGATCAACCGCTCCGATCCGCTGCATAGAATTATTCTGGGGCATATCTATTGCTGGGTTGTGAGGATCGCCTTCGGAATAAAGATCAGGGATGTAGATTGCGATTTCAGGCTGATGCGACGTGCAAGCTACAACCGCGTCCGTCTCTCATCGACAAGCGGAACCATTTGCGTTGAGATGATCAAAAGCCTTCAAGACGCGGGGCTGCGATTCGCCGAGGCGCCAGTCTATCACTATCACCGCGCTTATGGTAAGTCTCAGTTCTTCAACTTCAAGCGCTTGCTGAAGACGTTTCGCGACTTGAGCAGACTGTGGTGGCGACTGGTGATAATGCGTAGGGCGCAGATCGTACATCCCGCAGAACAGGCTCCCAAAGCCATTTCTGTGTCCGAAGAGGCACGAGAGGAATAAGGCGCTCATCCTGATCAATCATTTCTAATTCATATGCGAGCTGCCGAGTACCGCGCGATGTTTGAGCTGGAGGAGCGCCTTTGGTGGTACGAAGGCATGCGCTCTATCACGGCCTCGTTGCTCGACCCAAGCCTGGAAAAACGAGAGAATCAGCGTCTGTTGGATGTTGGATGCGGAACTGGGTACTCAATGGGTTGGCTGCGTGAGCGCTTCAAATTCCGCGAAGCCTACGGCGTCGACTTGTCGCCCCACGCGTCAGTATTTTGGAAGGCCCGCGGACTTGATCGGGTCGCGCTTGCATCCGCCGACAGGCTGCCCTTCGGCGACGCAAAGTTTGATCTCGTTACTTGCTTCGACGTGATCTATCAACTGAACGATGAGCGAGCAAGCGCTGCCGTCTCCGAGATGTATCGCACGCTCAGGCCTGGAGGGCTGATGTTCATCCGCGAGCCCGCCTACCACTGGATGCGCGGCGCCCACGATGTGGCGGTCGGCACTAACCGGCGCTACACCCTGACCGACTTGCGGCGCTTGTTGTTAGCACACGGCTTCAAGACGAAACGAGCCACTTATGCGAACACTCTGCTGTTCTGGGCGGCAGCTCCACACCGGTTGCTCTCGAAGTGGCGAGGCGGCGCCGAATCCGATGTGAAGCCGGTTTCGAGACCGCTCAATGCGGCGCTTGGAGCGGCCCTAAAGCTTGAGGCGCGATTGTTGCGCCGGATTGCGTTCCCGTTCGGGCTGTCGGTCGTTATGCTAGGGGTGAAGGGAACGGAATGAAGTCGAGCCGCGGACTTCACGACCGTGATCATTCGCGATCAGTCAGTTTGAGGGGCTAACTTTCAAGCGGTGGTCGATGATGGCTCGTTCTCTCTTCTCAGCCGGGCGCCGGAGATATAGAGAATGCCGCCCACGATCGCATTCAAGTAAACCGGGATGAACGCAAGGATGGAAAACGTCAGCGCTTGCTCGCGGCTGATACCTAAGCCTGCAAACAGCACGATCACCGCCCACTCTCGAACTCCCAAACCGCCGACTGATATCGGCATCAATCTGACAACGTCTACCAGCGATATGAATGCGAACATCGTCAGCAATCCTATGGGTAGTCCCATCGCCCAAGCCACCTGGTAGCATCCCAGGCTCCAAACGATTCGGATCAAGACCGAAATCACCAGAGTTCGAAAAAGCAAAGCTCTATCCCGCCTCAGCTCCGAGATCGATTCGAGCGTTCGAGCAGCGGCCTCGGCTATTCGAATAATTCTGAGGCGACGGCCAACCGCTCTGATCAACCGAGAAATCCTTGTCGAAACATAGCCAGTAATCAGAGTAGCTATCGCGATGAAGGCAAGAGTCAAAAACGCCTCGCTCAGGTAGATCATCTGGTCCGTCTGCCCGTACGCCCGCGTCATCAGCGTCGCACCCAGCCCGATCAACAACAGCGTGAAGACCCCGATGAGCCGTTCATAGACCAGAGTTGACAGCACAAGTGATTTATCGCGCACCTCACGGTCAACGTAAATCAAGCGGGCCAGGTCTCCGCTCACCCCGCCGCCAGGTATAAAGCTCATGACGAAGGAACTGATGAGGTAAAAGACGAACAGACGGCGAGTTTTGAGGTGCGCCCCTCTGGCGGCGAGGATTGCCCTCCATCGGTACGACATCAGCCAGGTCACCACGAAGGAGGCCCCTACTGCGGCCGGCAAGTAAGCCACGCGCGTGTTCCTGAGCGCTTCGACCAGGCCCCGCCGGTCTGATTTCATCACGACCAGCGCGAGAGCACCGATGCCTACAAAAGCCTGGAGCAACCCACGCAGGTTTAACCTTCGATGACTCGTCGCGAGGTTGACGTCGGACATCAATTGCTCCGCGTTCCGCCTTGTCATGCTTGATTCAGCGTTTCCCTCTGGCCTTGGAGTGGACGTTGACCCAGATGCGCGCCAGTTCTCGAAGGGTGGAGAGGACGTGGCTTGGGCGGACGGTCGAACGGCCGGCAGCTCTGGGGTAATGACGCACACCGATCTCGGTCAACCGAAAACCAAAGTACTTTGCTTTCGCCAGCACCTCGGCGTTGACGAAAAACTTCTTCGATTCAATTGTAACTTTGTCGAAAACTTCGCGCCTGAAGAGCTTGAATGCGCAGTCGATGTCGCGCACGTTGATTCGAAACATGATTCGCACCAGCAGGTTGAAACCCCACGATGCCACTAAACGGGTAAGGTGATCGAACCTGTAGATGCGAAAGCCGCACACAATATCGGTGCTCTCGATTAGCGGCAGCAGGTTCTTGATCTCGCTAACATCAAACTGGAGGTCGGAATCGGTGAAAAAGATCAACTGATGCCGTGCGTTGGTGAACCCGGTCTTCAGCGCCGCTGCGTAGCCGAGATTTGGATCGTGATGAAAGACACGGATGTGGTCCGGGTCTTCAGCGGCAAGCCGATCAGAAACCGGGCCGGTTTGATCCATCGAGCCGTCATCGACAATTATCACTTCCCAATCAGGCAAGCCGATGGCCCGAAGGACATCGGCCATCCGCTTCGTCGCCGTCTCTATATTCTCTTCTTCGTTGTAAGCGGGAAGGATGGCTGAGATGGTTTCGAAGGGCATAGCAGAGTTAGTCGTGAATCAGCAGGAACTTCAAAGTACCGGCCGGAAAACGAAAAATGACGAATGAAAAATGGAAAATCATAAATGCAAAATCGAATATGGAAAATGAAAAACGGCGATTTGCCGTAGCACTGGGGAATCCTCCATCTTCCATTTGTGATTGTTCATTCGTCATCTATCCCAGGTAGCCAAGCCCCCTCAGCCGCGCGCGAATCTCCTCGCTCTCCTCTTCGGTCATCGCAGGTGACTGGTCGGGCGCGTTGTACTCAACGCCCTTCGTTTCAGAAACTCTCACTGGGTTGTTCGCCAGGTATTCCTCTGCGAAGATCTCTTCCAACACGCGTCCATCCATGTCCGGCGGGACCTCGACGCCGAAGGAATGCAGAATCGTCGGTGCGTAGTCGATAATGCGAGCGCCGTCGATTTGAGCGCCACTACGCAGTTCCCGTCCACGTCCCAACAATACGCCGTGCATTCGATGGTCTCCGGAGTTGCCGTACACTGGAGTTATAAACTTATTCGACGTCAGGTCAAGTGTGCCCAGCGGCTTGTTAGTCATGTCGCTTGGAAGAAACTGAATGTCCGGGGCTTCATCGATGTGGGGCCCGGTATACAGATCATCGCGACGCCAGATTGGACCGATCAAAGCCTGGCGGGTTTCGGGATCAACCAGGGCACGCAGCTTATCGATGACCTGCGCCATGACCTTCTCATACTCCGCTCCGGGTTCGACGATGCCGTGTTCGTCACGACCGCGCAGGTTGAGGAATATCTGCCCGTAGTTCCCTTTTGAGAATGCTACAGTGCGCGACCAGTCTACGTCCCCGAGCGATAGCATCAACTGGTTCGCCAGCTTCATCAGCTTCGAGCGGTTGGTCACGCCTACCGACAATCGCAGATGCGCGAGCCCCATCTTCATCGCCGAGCGATATGCGAGATCGGGTGTCAGGCCGAGCCGGAACAGCGCGCGCTTGAACATAGTCATCGCATCGCCCTTCAAAACGAGCAACCCCTCGTCGATCAACCAAACGTTGAAGCACAAAAACTTCTCGATCGGGCCGAAACCGTGATCTGAACCAATGTAGACAGTCGTCTCATCGCCTGCATCGTCAAACAACTCGCCGAGCGTCGAATCCACCGCGTGCCAGTATTCATATATTCGGCTTATGTGGGCATTGTGCTCCTTGCGATCAAAGAAGGGATGCGTTTCATCAAGCAAGTGCCACAGTTCGTGCTGGAACCGATCGGTGCCCCAATAGTGCGTCGCGAGCACGTCCCAGCCGTACTGTTCCATCAGGTAGCGATTCACTTTGGTCTTGTATTCCAGTTCGGTGAAGAGTTGATCGAGTATCTTGTCCACATTGCCGGGGGTGTAGACTTCGGTGATGTAAAGCTCGTAGGGCCCAAATCTGCTCTCGACCTCTTCGATCAAACTTTCGGGATATGTGAAGTCACGACGGCCGCGTGGCGTCAGAAAATCCGAGATCATCACACCGTTGACCATTGACGGCGGGTAGGTACATGGAACGTTGGTAACGATCGCTCGCTTGCCCATCTGGCCGAGCAAATCCCAAAACGGCAGTCCGTCTCTCGATCGCGAATTAACCGGTGTATCGGGCAACGCGCCGCTTCCCGTTCGTCTCAGGAGGAACTCGAATACCCCGTGTTTTCCGGGGTTCTTGCCAGTCATCCAGGACACCCAGGCGGTAGGAGTGATGGGAGGAATTGTTGTTTCGAGGGGACCGCGAACGCCTTCGTCGATGAACTGCTTTAATCGAGGCATCAAGCCTCTATCAATCAGCGGGTCGAGCACATCGAAGGTCGCGCCATCGAGACCGATAAAGAGAACTTTTTTACTCATAACAAAAGATCAAGGAATATAGCGGACGGGACATCGATGTTCAACCGCACCCGTTTCTGCGGGTGCGCGTTGCGTCTGCGTGTTCTCGTCGGTTCTATGCATAGCGTAGTAAGCACCGCAACGACAACACGCAATACATCGCGTCCAAGATTGGTTCTGCCAGGAGCGTATCGCGCTAACTGAGGCCACATCACCCGGCTTCCGTTAAGCGGCTCCACCTCAATGACGCCGTAGCTTCTGCCATACTTCGCCGATCCTGTGCAGCTCGCGCTCATCGAAAAAGCGGAGCGCGAAGAGAACCAGCGGGAATGACAGAGCCAACAAGATCTTGATTGCCAACGACACCACCAGCCGCGCATCGCTTGGCGAGTCGCCCCGCAATGAATCGTTCAGGTAGAACGCGCCGATCACCGCCGACCCTACGGCTAGAATCGTGAAGACTCTGCCCCACTCGTAGCGGACCTTGAAGAACAGATTCGAGGCCCAATACCTGAGGACACAAAAAACGGCGTATGACGCCAATGTCGCGACCGTCGCCCCCATGATCCCGTATCGCGGGATCCACAGGAGGTTCAAACCGATGTTAACAACCAGCGCGACTATGATGACAATGGGAGCGAAGATCGTTCGCTTTCTCAGGGTTATGCCTACGTTCAGCACTCGGGATGCGCAGTCGAGTACCGCGGCAAACCCGAGCAACGGGATGATCGCCGCCGCCGCCCAATACCCCTTCAGGCTGAAGAGTGTCAGGCCGTCACCCGCAACCGCCGAGACGCAAAGCGCGAAGAACATGCTCACAAACAGAATATAGGTCAGTACCCGCGAGTAGTATTCTACCGCACCGTCTTCGTTCATCACTGAGAATCTCATCACCGTCCACACCTGACTGAACGGAACGGTTACCAGAACCGTGACCACCGACACCAACGTATTGGCCATCGCGTATGCGCCCAACTCACGCTCGGTCGCATACCGCTCGAGCAAGAACCGGTCGATCATCATGAACAGTTGAAATGATATCTGTCCGAATATCAGCGGAGTGCCAAACGCCAGCAATCCTCTCAGTTCGTGAGCAGAAAATCTGAGGCTCAAGTCGCGAATGACAATCGCATAGAACAGCAGAGCCTCGAAGGCTGCGCCGATGAGGCGGCCAATCAATACGTTCTTGACGTTCGCGCCCACACCGATGACCAGGTATACGATGACAACTAACTGGAATAGAAACGCAATAATGTTCAGCGCAGAATATTTGGCCGACTCAAACTTTGCCCGAAGGATAGAATCGGGAATCAACGAGATCACTTCAAAGAAACAAATGAGAAAAACAAGCTGGACCAGATTTGCTCGCGATTGGTCGCCCTTAAAGAGAATTGCCGCGGCCCATGGAGCAATCCTCCACAAGAATGCGGTCGCTGCGGCCGATGACACCAGCAGGAAAATCAGTGTCGAGCCTACGATCTTGCGGCGGCGTTCCGGATCATTGGTCTCGTAGTAGTGACGGAAGAATGCGTGGTTCAGCCCAAACTTCAGAACCAGCGTGACAAGCGTCAGAGTGACGGTGAGCAGCGACAACACACCGAATGCACCCGCCGGCAACTTGCGAGAATAGACGGGCACCAACACCAGCCCGAACGCGCTTTTCACCACCCTGCCAATGCCAAAGATCCGCGTATACTTAGACGTCTTATTTATCTTT
>CAZOOE010000190.1:0-11418 GCA_964581275.1 uncultured Clostridia bacterium | reverse complement strand
CGATGCCGGAATCTACATAATCGCTCACGGCAACGCCCTGACGCCTGAACATCATCGCCAGATGGCCGAGAAAGGCATCTTCCTTGCTGGCACCGACACGCCGTTCACAAAATATCGAGGAACCGAGGCGGCCTTCAAACAGGTGGTTGCGAAGCTGCGAGATGCGTGGGAGAAGAAAGTGCCATTGACCTTCTCGACTGACTTCGACTACTGGAACGACCGGATGAAAGACGAGAAGACCGGCGAGTGGCTGAGCCGTGGCGACCTGACAATCGCCTTCATCGAAACCTGGAAAGCAGCCCACATCCCACCGGCAGACATCCTTCGCGCGATGACAATCAACGGCTACAAAGCAGCGGACATCATCAAGGAACGCGGCCCGATCAAGCAGGGAATGTTCGCCGATATGATTGCGGTCGCGGGAGATCCGCTCACGGACATTGACGCATTGCACAAAGTCCAATTCGTAATGAAGAACGGCATGGTGTTCAAGAAGGACGGCGTGATGACGCCCGAAAAGTTCTTTCACCCCGGACCGGTCAGGATACCGAGCGGAAGGTGGACAAGATAGCTCCGTGTGATTCGGTCCAGGGTTGATTTGCCTTAGCTGTATTTTGCGGCTTGGCGTCCTGGCCCTTAGCGTCGCTGCCGCCTGCGCTTTCCGAACAGCCTCGACGCAAAGACGCCAAGTCGCAAAGCCGCAGGGTTACGTGTGACCTGGTTAGTCTGCCTTTTACCTTTCCTACCGAGCGTTTGCTATAATTCAACTTTCGATTTCGCGTGACAACGACTACCTTTATGACAGGACACGAGATTAGACAGAAGTTCCTGGATTACTTTGCCGAGCGCGGCCATCGCGTCATCAGAAGTTCGCCACTCTTGCCTGCAAACGATCCTACGCTGCTGTTCACCAATGCGGGGATGAACCAGTTCAAGGACGTGTTCCTGGGGGTTGAGCCTCGCGATTACAAGCGCGCGGCTTCCTCGCAAAAGTGTGTGCGCGCGGGGGGCAAACACAACGACCTCGACGAGGTCGGCCGAACCGCCAGGCATCACACCTTTTTTGAGATGCTGGGCAATTTTTCATTCGGTGACTACTTTAAGAAAGAGGCGATTTACTTCGCCTGGGATCTGCTGGTGAACGAATTAGGGCTGGAACCGTCGCGTCTGTGGTTTACCGTCTTTGGCGGAGACGACGAGGTTGCTCCCGATGAAGAGGCAGAGCGCTACTGGCAACAGGTCGGCGCAAGACCCGAGCGAATTCTTCGGTTCGGCCGAAAAGACAATTTCTGGCAGATGGGTGAGACCGGTCCGTGCGGCCCCTGCTCCGAGATTCACTACTACATGGGTGACCAGCCCGATGATCCTGAGTTCAACCGCGTGGAATACGTAAACGGCCCGGGCGATACGACGATGGAAATCTGGAACCTGGTCTTCATGCAGTTCAACCGCTCGCAGTTGGCGGATGGGTCATACAAGCTTGATCCGCTCCCGGCGCCGTCGGTCGACACCGGCGCGGGACTAGAGCGCCTCGCGGCTGTGCTTCAAGGGGTGAAGTCAAACTACGACACCGATCTTGTTCAACCGATAATCGACTTCATAGCAAACCTCGCCGACACGCGGTACGTCTATGATTCGCCTGAGGGCATGTCTATGCGAGTGATTGCCGACCATGCTCGCGCGACCGCGTTCTCGCTTGCTGATGGGATTGCGCCTGGTAACGTCGGACGCAACTACGTGCTCCGAAAAATAATGCGCCGCGCGATCTATCACGGCGAGAAAGGCCTGGGCCTGAAGCCGCCGTTCCTCTACAAGGTCACCGACTTCGTAGTCGATTTGATGTGCGAGCCCTTCCCTGAGCTTGTGGCATCTCGGCATTTGATCGAACAGACCGTCCTCGGCGAGGAACAACGGTTCAGCCGGATACTGACGGTTGGTGAGCCTCGGATTTCTGAGCTGTTTGAACGCTACTCCCCCGATGCTCCGCCGATGCTCGAGCTTGCTCGGACCTATGATACCTATGGCGTGCCGCGCGACTTGATTCGGGTTGTGTTGGGACAACACGGAATCGAGCTTAGCGAGGATGTGTTCAACGAGCAGTTCGACGCCGCGCTTCGCGAGCTTCAGCAGCAGACAGCGCCCACGATGGTCGAAACCGGCCGCCGCGCTCGTGATATCTATGCGACGGTTGTCGCAGGGCTCCCACGCACTGAGTTCACCGGTTATCGCGAGACTGAAACCGCCGGCGCCCGCGTGCTCGCAATCATTGTGGGTGACGAACAACGGCTGTCGTTGTCGCCAGGCGAAACCGGAGAGGTGATTCTGGATCGAACTCCGTTCTACTCCGAAGCCGGTGGCCAGATCGGAGATACCGGCGTGTTCGAAGGCGAGAATGTGCGCGCCGAAGTCGAAGACACTTACTCGGTAGTCACCGGCTATCACCTTCACAAGACGCGACTCGAGCAAGGTGAGCTTCGAGTGGGCGACGCCATCAACGTCCGCGTCGATGCGGAGCGCCGCCGCCGGATCAAAGCCAATCACACCGGCACTCATCTGCTGCACGCCGCGTTGCGCGAGGTGCTCGGGCCGCACGTAAAACAGGCGGGCTCACTTGTCGCGCCCGATCGCTTGAGGTTTGACTTCACTCATTACGCACCGCTTAGTGAAGACGAAATCGCTGAGATCGAGCGGCTGGTCAATGACGAGGTTCTGCACAACCGCGCAGTCGAAACGCAAATCAAGCCGCTCGAGGAGGCATTGAACTCGGGTGCGATGGCATTATTCGGAGAGAAATATGCGTCCGATGTTCGCGTGGTCAGCGTGCCCGGCTTTTCAACCGAGCTTTGCGGTGGAACCCACGTTCGCGCTACCGGAGACATCGGTCCGCTGAAGATCATCAGCGACTCGTCGATCGCCGCAGGTGTGCGACGAATAGAAGCGCTCACCGCGGACGCAGCAATCGCGCGTTTCCAGGTTGACGAAAAGGTGATCGACGAACTGGCTGAGAAATTTAAGGTGCCGTTGCGCGACATCCCGGCACACGTTGACAAACTCCACGATCAGGTGCGCCGCTACGAGCGGGAGATTGAACAGCTAAAGCTGAAGATGGCGCAAGCGGAGTCAGCGTCGGCGGCCGACAGCGCACGCGAGATCGGCGGTGTTCGAGTCGTTGCACGACGGGTAACCAGTCTCGATGCTAACGGGATGCGTCAGCTTGCCGACTCGCTCTCACAGAAGATCAGGTCCGGGGTGGTGGTGCTCGGTCAGTCAAATGACGGCAAGGCTTCGCTCATAGCCCGTGTGACGGATGATTTGACCAAGCGGCTGAATGCCGGGCAGATCGTGCGCGAGATATCCGCGCTTGTTGGAGGTAGAGGCGGCGGCCGCGCTGATATGGCGACCGGTGGCGGCAATGACCCCGAAAGGCTGGACCAGGCTCTGGAAGCCAGTTACGAGACGGTTGAGCGGATGCTTGCACCGAAGTAGCGTAGGCTTTAGGCGTGCGCACGGCAACAGGGAGAGCGAACGCGGCTCACAACCACGTGGTTGTGAGCCGCGTTATCTTTTCCTTCATCCCTTAAGAGCCCAATCGCTAAAAAATGAATTTCACCGCGAGCTGCACCTGCCTCGGATCTCCGACTCCCACTCGCAGGAATCCGTCGAAGTTGAACAGGCCCGGCGTCGAAAGTGGGTTGATGTTGTTTTTGTTGTTGAACGTATTGAACATTTCGAACGTGGGCTCCAGGGCTAATCGCTCGCCAAACTTGAAGCGCCGCGCGAGGCGCCAGTCGAACGAGAAGTACTCGTTGTCCTTGCGAGCCGTGTTGCGGTTGTTAGCTGTTCGCGCACCCGGCGTGATCGGCTGCGCCGACCGCGCCTGCATGCGGCCGCTGAACTGCAATCCGCCTCCGATCTCCGCGTATGAGAAGAAGTTGAACTTGTGACGGATGTCTCGATCGGACAGCGCGTAGTCGAGAGACAGATTGTTGATGTCGAATGAGCGGTCGGTGAACGGATCACGCTCGTTCGAGTCGTCATCCTGGTCCTTCGAAAGCACGTAGTTGCCTTCGAGTTGAAAGCGATCGCTAAATCGTTTCCGGACCCCAACCGTGAACCCTCGGTAGAGCGATTTGCCAGGACTACTCGTGACCTGCACTTCTCCCAGCGCGAGACCAAAGATCGGGTTCCCGCTTCCGTCGAGTTTGCGATTGACGTTGAGGAAGCGGGTCATGTGGACGCCCTTCGCATGCGTGAAGTCCAGATACAACGCCCAGTTCGGTGCCAGCTCCTGCTCGAAGCCAACGTTGGTCGTGTAGATTCGCGGGTTCGCGTAGTCTCTGCTAAAGACACGAACTCCACTGAAGCACGGGAAAGGATTCGAGCCACACGACTGCGCGGTGGGCGTGACCAGACCAGGCCACGTCGGGAGAATCGTAGGATTTGCGAACAGGCCGCCGGCGATCGTCTGCTGCTGAACTCCGTTGGTCGTGATCGAACCAACCTGCGAAAGCATATTTTGGCGTGCGTTGTAGATACCCCAACTCGCTCGCAGCAGCGACTTGCCTTTGCCTTGGAGATCCCACGCGAATCCGACGCGCGGCTGGAACATCTTCTTCTGATTGGGCAGCGTTCCATCTGAGGGGAACCTCGGATCATTCAGGAAGATTCCATACGCCGTTTGCGCGGGAGGAACAACAGGATCTGGGAATATCTGGGCTTCCCACCTGAGGCCGTAGTTGAAAGTGAAGTTCGGACGAATTTGCCACTTGTCCTGAATGAACAACGCGTATTCTTCATTGTCAATCTTCGATGCGCCGGCGGCGTCGGTCGCGGGACCCGTTGGTCCAGCCCCCTGCAAGAAGAGTAGGAGGTGTGCCGCATTGGCACTTGGACCAAACCCGGGACCCGAAGACGCGTATCGCAGAAAGCCAGTCACGCTGTCAAAGATGTAGCGTCCCTCGAAAAAGCCACGGAAGACCTGATCGTTTAGGGTGTGCAGCCACTCGCCGCCGAACTTGTAAGTGTGCTTGCCGGAGACTATCGAGAAGTTGTCTTTGAGCTGGGTACGCCAAATCAACTCGTCGATGTTGGGTCCTAGAAAGAACGGATTCCCGAACCGGAAAGTCGGAAGCGTGTCGAAAAAGCCGCCCATCGCGGTGTCAGCCGGGATGTTGGACTTGGTCGCCGAACGCGGACGCGACTCACGGGAATAGGTGAAGTGCGCTTCGTTCAGTTTTGTCGGCGAGAGCGAACTGAACAGGTTCAGGTTGAACAGGTTGATCTTAGACGGACCTTCTGTTCCGTTGGCTGTCGTCCCATAGGTAGCCACATCGAAGGTCTGGTTCTCGTTCTTCGAGTAGTCGAAGTTGTAAGACGCGCTGAGTTTGTTGTTGGCCGAGAGGTCCCAATCGAGCTTGGTTAGTACCGCGGTGTTGCGGATTGGATGTTTGACCGGCAGCCCTTCGTCCTGGCTCAGCTTTGTCTTGAAGAAGTTGATCAACGCAAGCCTCTGGCAATCAGCGCTGCCGTTGATCAACGCCTCATTAGCGCCGATTGTCGGCACCGACACCGCGCAGGGTGTCCCGATCGGCTCGCTCAGATTAGCCCGGGTGAGATTTGAGATGATTTGCTCGAAAGCGCCGAAGAAGAACACTTTGTCCTTAATGATAGGTCCGCCGATCGTCCCGCCGAACTGTTCGCGGTGAAAATCCTGAAGCGGCTTGCCGTCGGAGGTATTGGCGCTGAGCCCCTCGAGTCTTTGGAAATGGAACAGGGTTCCGTGAAAGTTGTTGGTGCCGGACTTCGTGATGACGTTGACGATGCCTCCGGCGGTTCGCCCGAACTCGGCGCTGGCTCCGGTCGCTATGACTTGAAACTCCTTGACCGCGTCCAAGGTTATGTCGATCGCCGCTCGCTGACCGCCGGCTTGCTCGCCAAAGAACCCGTTGTTGTAGTCGCCGCCATCGAGGCTGATGTTGTTGAAGACGCCGCGTTGCCCGGCGAAGTTGATCTCGTCGCCGTCAGGTCCCTGGGTAATGCTAACGCCAGGTGTCAGAGTGAGGAGGTCTTCGAACTTCCGTCCCAGGATCGGCAGATTGCCGACTGACTGCTCGTTTAGGGTCGAGCTTGACTCCGTCTTCACGGTGTCGATGGTTGGCGCGGCGGTTATGGTTATTTTTTCCTCGATCCGCGAAACCTTCATGTTAAGAGTTAGCGAAATCGCCTGACCGACGGTCAGATCCAGGTTCTGTTGCACGAGCGTCGCAAAGCCTTGCTTTGAGACTGTCAACGTATAGCGTCCTGAGGCCAATTGAAGAAATACGAATCGGCCGTTCGCATCGGTAGTCAAGGCCCTCGAGAAGTTGATGTCTGGATTCTTGACTTCAACGTTGGCGCCGGGCACGACGCCGCCCTGGTCATCCAAAACCGTGCCCTGAATCACGCCAGTAGTTATTTGGGTTTGAGCAAATACCCCGGATGCCAGGATAAGCAAGAGGGGTAGACCTGCTGCGACTAGTCGTATCAATCTCTTCATCGTATTTCTCCATCCAAGGTTGAGGACACACGTTAACTGCGCATTTCTTGACGAACACTTCATCGTTAACTGCGCACTTCTTGTAGAACACTTCAAGGAGTAAAGTCAACTCCAAACGCGACCGCGACGGAAGTCGACTCGATGTTCAGTTGCGTCAGATTGAGCTTGACCAATGCGTCTATGCCGTTCAATGCTGGGGGCGGCACCGGGAAGCGGGTTGTCGCTCAGGAAGTAAAAGGCAATGATCGCCATCATCTTTTTTTCGTTTCTTACGCTTATCGGTGCCGCTTTCAGCATTTACCTCTGGCAAAGAACACCATCGGGCACTCCCGACAATCGCAATCTTCCGCCGCGCGGTTTCGAAGGATTATTTGATGGTCCTGACCAGGTACCGCTTGTGGAAGATCGGCAACTGGCAACTCAAGCCACCAGGCGGGAATTGCTCGAACTCGCCAGAGGTGGGGACCTGAACGTGCTGAACAAAGCACACTCTACACGCGACCCAGGTTTATACGCTGAGGTTCTCGATGCCCTGGTCGAGTCGACTTCCGAGCGTCAGGAAGACTTTGCGGCTCTCGTCTCGCACGTTTCCAGGAGCAATCAGTTGAGAGCAAACAAGCAGCTTGCCCGGCGCTTGCTTGAGACCTGGAAAGGGTCCCCCGATCGGCGTTCGACAACCGAGATGATTCACATTGCCGCTCTCTCAGATGATGCTGAGATTTACGAGGAAGCAGTCGAAGCGGCACTAGAGTTTTGGCGCCCCGGAAAGCTCCCCCAGTTTTCAGCGGAAGAGTTGGTGGAGCTATTCGTCAGCCAGTACTGGCTACTCGCGCCGGAAGCGAGGCGCGGGGGCGTAGGCTTTGCGTTGAAGCGGAGGCTCTTGGGCGTTCGCCGTGAACTAGCAACGGCGACACGCGCGCGTTGAACCTTGCTCCTCCGACAGGCTGCCAGCTTGTCAGAGGCTCTTCTGGCATACCACTGGTCTAGAGATAATACCCTCGACAAGCTGGCAGCTTGTCGGACTATGGAACCCTTGCTAGCGATAGAGGTCAATTATGAACTCAAGAGATTTTCAGGCTCTTCTGCCGTACGCAGTCGTCGCGTTTATCGCGTTCGTTTTATTGTTGGTAGTCCTGCGTCGGATTCTGGTCAACGTCGGCGCCCGTGAGATCGCAATCAAAGAGCGGCGCTACCTAGGCGCGAAGATGCCGCCCGGTCGGGTGGTAGCCACTGAAGGCGAGGTCGGCATTCAAGCCGACGTCCTGAAGCCCGGTCTTCATATGATCAAGTGGCCCTTTGAGAAAGTCATCCGCAAGGTCCCGTTGATTGAAATAGGAGCCGATGAGATGGGCGTCATCGAAGCTATCGATGGCGAGCCGATGCCTCCGGGTGGGATCTTTGCCGCCGACCGGGCGCAAAATGCGCACAACAATTTTCAGGACCCGATCTCGTTCATCAAACGCGGCGGAGTCAAAGGCATTCAGCTGCGCACGTTGCCGCCGGGGCTGTGGCCCATTCACCCGTACCTCTTCCGAGTCTCGATAACTAAGACGACTGTGATACCCCAGGGCAAAGTCGGCATTGTCACATCCGCCGACGGCGCGCAACTCGACCCTGGCCGGCTGCTTGCGAAGGCCATCAGCAATCATCGCAACTTCCAAGACGCCGAGCAATTCATCGCGTCGGGCGGGCAAAAAGGACCGCAGGTCGACATCCTTACGCCGGGAACCTATCGAATACTGACCGAATCAACGCCCCTTGAAGGAGGCAGCGAGCCAAAGCGCGGCCTGTTCTTCGTGCGCCTCAACGACGCGACCGTCATCCAGGAAAATCAGATTGGCCTTGTCGAAGCATTGGATGGCGCAACACTTGATCCCAGAGATTACGTCGCCACTCAGGTTGAGGGACACGACAACTTTCAAGATGGCAACGAGTTTATCGGCCACGGAGGACAACGCGGGCCGCAAAAGGACATCCTGCTGCCGGGCACCTACTACATCAACTCAATGCTGTTTAAAGTGATACCCGAGAGCGCGAAAGAGGTAAAGCCGGGTGAGGTCGCGGTAATTGTTTCAAACGTCGGTAAAGACCCTTCGGAAGAAGTGCGAAAAGCAATGGCCGCCAAGATCCGCGACCGATTGGAGCGAGAAGAACAAGAGCAAGTCGCCCACGCCGCGGCGCGGCTGGATAAGATAGACGACAAGGACACTGTCGCCGAAATCAAAGAAGATCTTGCGCTCAACGATCCTGCGGACCGCCGACTGGACGAAGGCGCTCACGAGGCTTATGTAGTGCCGGCCGGTTTTCGCGGTATACAGGAGACAGTAGTTGGGCCGGGACGCTACTACGTGAACACGCTAGCGGTGACGCCGATAATCATACCGACCACCAATCAGACCGTTGAATGGACTTCTGGCGAAGTGGCGAATACGTTCAATCCATTCGAGGTGATTTCGAAAGACGGCTTCACAATGCAACTCGAGGTCCGGGTCGTATTTCGCGTCAAACCCGAAGACGCGCCGTTCATGGTCGCGAAGATCGGCTCCGTGTAACGCTTGATCCAGAACGTGATGCACCCGCTGATCGACTCGATCTTTCGCAACCAGGCTTCCGAGTCGTCGGCAATGGCTTACTTGCAGAATCGTCACGAAGAGCAGGAACGCGCCGAGGCTCGCGTCCGCGCCCACCTGCTGAAATACCACGTCGACGTAGTGAACGTCTTGATCTGCCACATTCATCTGCCCGAGGAGCTGATGAAGACCCAGACCGAAAAGATCCTCGCCGAGCAGAAGCAAGATATGTTCAACGCGCAGCGTGAAGCTGAAGAGCGGCGCATCCAATTTGAAAGAACCAAAGCGCAGGCCGACAATCAGGTGAAATTGATGGAGGCGACAGTGGGAGTTGAGATCGCCGGCAAGCGCTCGGAGCAACGCAAAGCAGAAGGAGAAGGTGAAGCTAGTTACATTCAGGCGACAGGCAAAGCCGAAGCCGAAAAGGTTCGATTGATGGGTGAAGCTCAAGGCGTGGCTTATGCGGAACAGGTCAACGCGATCGGGGCGCAAGGCGTAGCCCTGGTCGAGACGCTTAGAGTAATCGGCGAAAAAGGCGTGCGTATCACGCCGGATGTGATGGCTTCGGGCGGACCTGGAGACGGCGGAGGCAACATTGGAACTCTGCTGTTGCTGAATCTGTTTCGAGAGCGGCTAGAACTCGGACCCAACCCCAACAACGGCGCCCAGCCGGCGCCCACGGCCAAATGACAATACCCGATATGGAAGGTCTGTTCGAGAGGGCAGGCCTTCTCAGCACGGGTCGAGCGCCGACCGATTGGATTCCGATATCCGCTGGTGCGGCCCAACACACAACTCTTCTACAAACATTGCACTCCGCTGGGGTGCGGCCCGCCAGACGAGCCTCTTCTACGAACTTTGCACCCCGCTGGGGTGCAAACAACCTTTAGACCCCAATTCTGAGAGCACAATTCGCCAGCAACAGACATTTAAGACCGCTACCCTGGGTTGCTATGTCTTTCCAAGAATGCTGGCAGCGGATATAATTTGTCGGCCGTTTGTCGACCGGGTGAGTGGCTGGGTAATTCTTGAATTCCTGTTGTCCAATGAATCGTCTAACTGAACAACGGATTGGTTTTTTGCTCGTCGGTTTTGCCGGCGTTATCCTGTTTTTTCCCGCTCTGCTGTCACCCGGCGCGGTATCCTCAGACGGCGGTAAACACCCGCGAATCGTCATGGGCTCAAATCCGAATTTGATCCTGTTCAAACGTGCGACTCTGGACACCGACGCGCGCGCAGATCTGGACACGTCAGACGAGGACCAGCGGACAATGTCTGTGATGAGCGCTTCGAGCGCGAGGCAGATTCGAGTTGTTCAATTCCCCGGTCCCATCAAGCGCGCCTGGATTGATCAGCTTCGTGCGACTGGCGTCGAGATAGTTGGTTATGTTCCGAACAACGCTTATGTCATTCGAGGGGATCAGCACAACCTCGCTGGTGTGGCGGCACTCAGCGCGCGGAGAGATCGGGACGAAGCAAGGCCCATACGGTGGATGGGGCGCCTTCCTGCGATTCAAAAGCTCGATCCAACATTCACCGATGAATTGCTTGGCGCTGTTGGGCAAAGCGTGGACGCTGAGATCGAGTTGATCGATTCGACAGATTCCGAGGCCGCGATTGAGACGATCAACAGGTTAGCGTCGAGCGTCGACGGTGAGCCGAGAAGGTTCCTCAACTTTATAGTGCTTACGGTCACGGTGCTAGCGGAACGGTTGGTCGAGATAGCCAGCCTCGATCAAGTGCTGTTTGCCGGACCTGCTTCAGAGCTAAACCTACACGACGAACGGAGCGCTCAGATCGTGGCTGGGAATCTCACCTCGGACGGAACGCAGCCGAGCGGGCCGGGCTATTTGTCCTGGCTCTCTTCATTGGGGTTAGACGCTGAGGCGGATTTCGTCATCGACTTTTCCGACACCGGGCTCGATCGCGGTTCGACCGACGAGTTTTTGCTTCATCCGGATTTTCTCGACTCGTCACTCCACAGCCGCGTGGGCTACTGCATCAACTACGCTTCTGACGGGCAGCGGGATGATTCCCGCGGGCACGGCACGATTGTGGCTTCGATCGCCGGGGGACAAGGAGCGAGCAGCCGCGAGGATGTGCCTGGCTACATGTACGGGTTGGGGGTCGACCCTGCGGCGCGGCTTGGCGCATCTCGAATATTCGACAGTAGCGGTAAGCTCGCTAGCCCGCTTCGTTTCAAAGACGTGGCTTCTGCGGCTTACGCACACGGGGCTCGCATATCCAATAATAGCTGGGGGAACTCATCGAACAACTACGACGCAGGCGCGCAAGAATACGATTCGCTGGTCA
>CAZOOE010000189.1:0-11437 GCA_964581275.1 uncultured Clostridia bacterium | reverse complement strand
CGCGTTACAAAACCGCACACAATCGGATGCCTGCCACCACGGCCTAGAACGGCGGAGGAGGTCAGACTGACGTACTCATCCTTGCGGGGGAATGCCTCAAAAGCTTCTGAGCGAATGACCACTGAATTGTTGATTTTGCTCAACTGCTATGAGGACATTTTCGCGGCGCAGTTTGAGACCAACCGGCAAGAGTCAAGCGGGGAAGACTGCATCAATGCTGGAAAATCCGCGCACCGAGGTCGCTCGCGATTCAACGGAGAGAACCGCCTCATACGAAGGAGCGGCCGGAGGGATACATTCGTTCTGCTCTGGTCTTAGAGTTTCTAAACAGTGTTATTTCTCCATGTGCTGAACAGTAACACTCAACGTCTGGCTCCTCACCGGAGGTTGTTGAGGACACCGCCGAGCTGGAAGGGACGAGCCAGTCTACTGGTCCAAGTGTTGCGGCAATAACTCCGGTGGGCTCCATTTACCTGAGCCGGCGGGGTCACCGGCATGCAACCAGCTTGAGGTGATACGCGCACCCGCACCCTGTCGCCAAGAGCAGAGAAGTCGCGCTGCAATACTTGGCCGCGAGCAGATTAAAATGCCTGCAGAGTGTTTCGCAAATAGATGCGCATCTCTTAGTGAGTGCGATGCACGGCTCGACTCGTATGCAACCGCGACAGCGCTAAAGAAGATAGGACGAGACCGGATGCTCAGCGCATCGCGAATCCCCTGGCGCCGCCAAACGCCCCGCGGAGGATACCTGTGGCCAACATTGCCGCCATCGCCATCTTCCGGTATTTGGGATTCTTGTAGCCTTTGTATTGCGCAAACAGAGAGACAGCCGTTAACGGAAGCGCCCGCGTCAACGCCACCTTACCATCAGTACGCCTGAAAAGCGGATTGCCTTCGCTAGTACGCTTGCCGTCAATAGTGGCGATGCTTCCAGCGATATCCAGTGCGGAGCCGCCCAGAGCGACATACCACGCTGGCTCACGCCAGATGCTCTTTCCCTTTTTCGGATCAAGTGCAAGCGGTTGTATGGGCTTAGCGGCTTTCGTAGATTCGGTTTTGCTCAAGTCTACATCCGCCCAGATCGCCGTCGGTTTCTGCTGACCGTTTGCCAACATAACAACTATTAGAACGAGGGTAAGGGAGCAGAGCACGTTTCTTGGTCCACAGATAGTCACACCAGTTTTATTCATCGCCTAGTTCCTCTGTCTGGGGTTCGGGGCGGGAGTTAGTTTACAAGGGCCAAGGGGTTGTGTTTTGGAAGAGGCTCTGTTGGCGATGAGGGCCGGGCTACGCGGCCCATTGTACGATTCTCCGGTATATGTTCAAGAGTTATTTCATTCGTTGCCCTTCGGATGTCGCGTCACAGTTGCCGACCAAGTAGGCGCACTGATTAATCTCGAACCCCCCCGGCTCGAAGAAGGCGCGACAGACGATCAACTGCCTGCGGCCTTCGAACAGGTCGAGCAGGCTACCTTACCCTTGGGCCCGTCAAACTCATACTTCTTCTCCATCGCCATCCACGGCATCCGTCGACGCTCGGCGGCCAGCGCATCACGGGAGCGGGGTGAAGGCCTTCTCCATGACGAGGAGCTGCTGGCGCGCAGCCTCCCACTCCTTCTGCGACACGATCGGAGGTGTCTTTATCGCGAGATGCCCGCTCGTTTGGCCGGAAGGGATCGGCAGCGGAGCAGGGAGTAACAAAGTGGTTGCAAAAGGCTTATGAGGCACGATCTCCGTGGTTGTTCTTCAGCCTCAAGCCGGACCCACGGTTTTACAGTCTTCGCTCAGATCTGCGCTTTGCGGAGCTGCTGCGGCGCATCGGGCTTCCGTAGTGAGTTGAGGAAAGCAGAGATCGAATATCGCTCCGCTGGCAGCTGCGGTATGTTAAGTCATGACAATGCCGACAGCCAACGTAGCGGGCGGCTGGCGGAAGGTAGAGCTTGGCAACCCCTCGATGCGAATGCACAACGGGTTGAAACAAAAAGCAAAACAAAGCCGGTCAGTTCCAGCAAAGTTGGGAACGTGGGATTCTTCGGGGCGGCCCTGAGCCAAGTAACAGCGGCGGCGGCCGCCGGATTCCTGACCTCGGAGCTCCGTTCAGCGGTGCAGACCGGCAATCTGACCTAAGAAAGCTACCGGGTGGCGCGGTATGGGTTGCGGCTGTATATCCAAACAACAACTAGCGCCTGGAGAATACAGGGCGCACCGGTCCGCTGTCTCAAAGCACATCTTGACTTGCAAGTCTACCCGCAATAGCATCGGGAAGCCTTAGGCCGGGAACCCTCGGGAGGAATTTGTTTTGGCAAGACCAAAGCGAACGACAAGGGTCATTCAAATTGCGCTCCTCGTGTTCATATTCGCAAGCAGCGTTCATTCCGAGCGCCTGCCTATAAAAACCTATACTACTACAGACGGGCTTCCACGCGATTACATCAGCCGAATCATGCAGGACTCAAAGGGCTTTCTTTGGTTCTGCACTATCGAGGGGTTGTCTCGCTTCGATGGATATCAGTTTAAGAATTACGGGATCGATCAGGGGCTTCCCAGCAGATATGTAAATGATTTCCTTGAAACGCGCAGCGGGGTTTACTGGGTTGCAACCAATGAAGGGCTGTGCCGATTTGATCCCAATCCTTTCCCGTCAGACAAAGGCGCCGAAGCAAAGAAACGATTTGTGGTTTACACGACAAGAGAGAAACGAGTGACGGCGGTTGCGGTCCTTTTTGAAGACCGACAGGGTGTTGTTTGGTGCGGTACGAATATAGGTCTGTGCCGGCTCGAAAAGGTCGAAGGCGACTGGATCATCACTCCCACAGATATCATCCCGGCAACCGACGGCGTGTCGACGATAGTTGAGGATCGACAAGGCTCGTTGTGGGTGCTCGGGGGACTCGCTGTTTACCGGCAGCGGCCGGACGGTGGTGTTGAGCGATATGCCGACGCCGAGGGCTTGCCTGTGGCTTCGAGCTTTCATACGATGATCGCAGACCGCGACGGGATTATCTGGGTCGGAACGTGGAAGGGATTGTATCGACTCATCGCTGACCCAAAACCTCACAAATCGGTGGTAGCGCGCTTGTACACAACTCGGGACGGACTGGCGAGTGATGCAATCTTTTCATTATTCCAAACGTCAGACGGCAGACTCTGGACCGGAATCGGGGGAAGACTGATTTCCACTACCGGAGGGTTGGCCGAGTTCTTGCCGGATGTCAGAGGAGGAAGATTTCGAAGCTATGCCGTCGCAAATGGTTTGAGCGACGCGGACATATCCACAATAGCCGAAGACAGAGACGGTAATCTCTGGCTAGGCACTGAAACCAGCGGCGCGATGAGACTCACATTGAGCGGTCTGAGAAGTTACAATGAAACGGATGGTTTCAACAGAGCCCGCGTCCGAGCGGTGTTTGAGGACCGGGACGGCAAGACCTGTGTAATCGGTAAGCCGGGCTTCATAGACAAATTTGACGGGGAAAAATTCAAACGCATTCAAATTGCCCTGCCTCCCGGCCAAACATTCTGGGGATGGAATTGGAACCAGATTATCTTGCGCGATCACCTCGGTGAATGGTGGATCGCGTCGGCGCAGGGACTGGTGCGGTACCGCAAACTCAACGCGATTGAAGAACTTGCACACTTGCGGCCGGATGTTATTTACACCACCCGAGAGGGATTGCCTGGCAACGAGGTATTCCGCATCTTTGAGGACTCGCGCGGAGACATTTGGATCGGCGTCCTCGGGAGGCCCGAGCGTACTACGATCCGATGGGAACGTTCGACCGAAAAGCTCCACGTCTATTCTGTGGCCGATGGCCTTCCTGGAGCTTCACCCACTGCTTTCTGTGAGGACGCGTCAGGCAGTGTTTGGATAGGCTACTATGACGGTGGGCTGGTGCGTTACTCGTCGGGCCGTTTCACGAATCTTACCGATGCCTTCCCATCCCCTCGAGGGCTGATCAGGGCGCTGTACCTGGATCACGCAAAACGTCTTTGGATGGCGACCGATGAAGGGGGTGTGGGTCGCTCAGACGATCCGGCGGCTGATCATCCGAGTTTCGTCAGATACTCGGTCGCTCAAGGCCTTTCGAGCAATCAATCCACCTGCGTGACCGAAGATCAATGGGGAAGGATTTACATCGGGACTGGGCAGGGAGTGAACCGTCTTGACATCGAGAGCGGGAACATAACCCGTTACACGACCGCCGATGGACTCTCAAACAGCTATGTGTACGTGTCCCATCGGGATGGCGAAGGTTCATTGTGGTTTGGGACATTTTCGGGCCTGTCTCGCCTAATCCCGCGCCCGGATCCGCCTGCATCGCCACCAGCAGTATTAATAACGACGGTGCAGTTGTCGGGCGATCCACAACCCGTATCCGAGCTGGGCTCATCTCAAATAACTCTATCTGACTTGAGCCCTGGCCAGAACAACGTAGAAATCGATTTCGTTGGGCTCGGCTTACAGGCTGGGGAGAACATCAGTTATCAATACAAATTCGATGGTGCGGATTGGAGCCCTCCTACGGATCAGCGCAGAGTGACCTATCCCAGCCTTCCGCCAGGGTCTTATCGATTCCTCGTCCGAGCCATCGCGGGAGGAGTTATTGTCAGTGAGACTCCGGCGAGTGTTTCGTTCAGAATTCTGTCGCCGATCTGGCTTCGCTGGTGGTTCGTCACAATCTCGCTGACGATAATAGCGCTGACGGCTTATGCCGCGTTTCGCTATCGCCTGGCGCGGCTCCTGGAGATCGAGCGGGTTCGCACGCGAATTGCGACTGATCTGCATGACGACATCGGTGCGGGGTTGTCTCGAATGGCGGTCCTGAGCGAGGTAGTAAAACGACAGACCCAGGCGGATCATAGGGAATCCGTCGATATGCTCACTGATATCGCGGACTCAGCCCGCGGACTCGTCGACTCGATGAGCGACATTGTTTGGTCGATCGATCCGCGCAAGGACGATTTGAATAATGTCGCCTCCAGGATAAGACAATTCGCATCGGATGTATTGGAGGCCGGAGGAATCGACTGGGAGTTCAAGGCGTCCGAGGAGATAGGCAAGATCAAATTGCCACCCGAGCAACGTCGCCATCTTTATCTGATCTTTAAGGAGGCAATCAATAACGTCGCGCGTCACTCGGGATGCCGGACAGTGTCGCTCGAGATCGCGCTCTCGCACGATCGGCTAGTGGCGTCGATCCGTGACGACGGACGCGGGTTCGCCAGTCAGCTTGACGATGGCACTCCAATGAATGGACGCGGAGGAAACGGGTTGAGGAATATGCAATCGCGAGCACTAGAGCTCGGAGGGCAATTAGACATCGCCTCATCTCCCGGACGGGGAACTCAGTTGACCCTAGTGATGCCCTTAAGAGGCCACTCGGCTTGATAAGACGCATAAATATGCTCTTGTGGCGGGGCGTCAAGCCGCATAACATCGGGTTTGAGAGATTACTCAATGCAACAGATAAGTGAGAGACAAGTGAGCGAAACAATCCGCGTCGCCATCGTGGAAGACGATTCCCACCTTCGCGATGGACTCAGAATATTGATTGACAGCACGCCCGGCTATCGCTGTTCCCGAGCATTTGGTTCAGTTGAAGAGGCGCTGCGGCTGCTCGGTGGGGATGCGATCGATGTAATGCTTCTGGATATTCATTTGCCAGGAATGCTCGGCTCCGAGGGGGTCAAGGTCTTCCGCGAGCAATTCCCAGGCATGCAGATACTGATGCTTACCGTTTACGCCGAGCAAGATAAGGTCTTTGAATCCATCTGCAACGGCGCAAATGGATACATGTTGAAGAAGACCCCACCCGCAAAGTTGTTAGACGCCATAAAAGAAGCCCACGAGGGCGGAGCCCCGATGTCTCCGGAAATCGCACGAAAAGTAGTCAGTCTGTTTCAAAAGACCGCCCCGCCAGAAGTCATTGAGGAGCAACTTACCCTACAGGAGATTCGCCTGCTGAAGCTGTTATCTGAAGGGTACAGTTATCAGAACGCCGCCGGACAGATGAATGTCAGTATCAACACCGTCCGCAACTATATCCGCAGTATCTACGAAAAACTGCACGTCCACTCCAAGAACGAAGCCGTAAGCAAGGCACTCCGCAATCGGATCATCACTTAAATCAAACCTCCGAAATCGCCAAAAGATTCGAAGACGCGAAGATTCACCAAGGCTTTCTCAGTGCCCTTTTGAGTCTTAGAGCCTTTGCGGCTAGTACGCGCCCACTCCGGGCCAGCAACCTTATCACCCTGCCAGCCAATCTCCGTCGACCCAACTAAAAAAACGCACATGCAAGCCGCGAGGGGTCGCCAAGCGCTTGCCCTGGTCATTACGATGAGTAACGCAAAGCTCCAAGGTCGATGTCGAAGGAGTCAAATCAACACCAGCTGCTACTGAATTCAGATTCTTTCGGATCGCATGCGTAAGCGCTCTCCGAAGGAAGTGCGGACTCTCACACCTGGAATAGTGGGTCAAGGCCGCATCCAAAGGCGATTCGAGTTGCGGGTTGCTGTCAACGTTGCTGGCAAACAGTTACCTAAAGAGATAAGGCTAATGGAGCTGAGGGGATTCGAACCCCTGGCCTCGTGAATGCGAGCCACGCGCTCTGCCAACTGAGCTACAGCCCCATATTGAATTGCGTTGAAATGGTACGAGATCAACTTTCGCTCTGTCAAGGAATCTCACTTCGATCATTTTCACAACAAATCTTGCATAACCCCCATTTCCAGCTTCGAGCCTCGCTTCGTACATCAATGCGATAAACTCCGCCGCGCTTCGATTCTTAGTCATTGTGGAGTGGGGTCAGTCTGAGGTTCAGAGTACAAGCCTTAGCTTGCTCTCAATGATCCCGCGGAACGAAACAAGCACGCTAAAGTTTGTACTCTGAACTTCTCAAACTGACACACTACCCATCGTGAACAACGGTTGTCCTCCAATTCTTTTTTTGCTATGTTGAAAATTTGCGGCCACACGAAAATACCTGACCATGGGCTCCCGGCTAACTTTCGCCGTGTGCGAACAATTGCGAGCAGGACTTGAACAGGAAAGCGGCACTTGAGCCGCAGGGAAAGACCAGTGAGAGGAACTGAAAGAATGAGCGCAGAACAAGTGGGAGAGATCGCTTACAAGCCGCTGGCTGACGCGCCAGGGACGGTCGAAATCGAGAAACAACTTGAATGGTACAGGCTAATCCACCTTGGGAGGTTGCTTGACGACAAGGCGAGGAACTATTTGAGACAGGCAAAGGGCTGGTCATATCACGCGTCTCACGCCGGTCACGATGGCATTCAGATCGCAGTCGGAGCCGCGTTCCGACCTAACAAAGACTATTTGTTTCCGTATTACCGCGATATGCTCATGTGTCTCGCGGCTGGCATAACTCCCTACGAAATCATCTTGAACGGTCTGTCAAAGGCTGCCGATGTTGCTTCAGGCGGCCGGCACATGAGCAATCACTTCGCGAAGATCTCGATCGGGATTTGGAACGTTTCGTCGGCAACCGGCAATCACGCCCAGCACGCAGCCGGGCTGGGACGCGCGGTCAAGTACTACGACGCAGATTCGATTGTGTTTTCCAGCCAGGGAGAATCGTCTTGCTCTGAAGGCTACGTCTTTGAAGCGTTGAACGGCGCCAGTCGCGAGCAACTGCCCGTGATTTTCGTGGTGCAAAACAACGGCTACGGCATTTCTGTACCGGTCGCGGAGCAGACCGCCAACCCCATCGTGTCTGAGAATTTTCGCGGGCTTCGCAATCTAACAATCATTAACTGTGATGGCACCAATCCGTTCGACTCGGTCAAGGCGATCCGCCGAGCGACGGATACCGTGCATAGCGGCGACGGACCCGTGCTCGTCCATGCCTTTTGCGAGCGCATCAACGCCCATTCGAACTCTGATCGCCACGAGTTGTACCGAAGCGAACAAGAACTCGCTGAAATGCGCACCTATGACCCCTACGAGCGGCTCCGTCTGCACCTGCTCAACGTGGAAGACGTGGAAGAGTTGACGCTGCTCGCGATCGAGGAAGAAAACAAGGCCCATGTTGCTGAGGCCGCCGAAAAAGCGGAAGCGGCCCCTGATCCCGATCCCGGTACCGCGACTTTTTTCGTGCTTCCTGAGGAGTCGAAGGTTGCGCCAGAAGCGTTGATCCTCAGCGACAGCGGCGCGCCCATCACCTTGCGCGAGGCGATTAACGACACTCTTAGGCTGGAGTTTCGCAGGAATCCGAACACCTTCCTTTGGGGGCAGGACGTGGCCTCAAAGGAAAAGGGCGGGGTCTTCAACGTCACCAAAGGTATGCAGCAGGAGTTTGGCCCCAGCCGTGTTTTCAATGCGCCAATCGCAGAGGATCATATCGTAGGGACTGCGAACGGGTTTTCGCGTTTCCGCGAAGATGTCTGGGTGGTGATCGAAGCCGCTCAGTTTGCTGACTACCTATGGCCCGCCATGGAACAGATCGTGGATACGTCGCACGATTATTACCGGTCGAACGGACAGTTCGCGCCGAACATCGTTGCGCGGCTCGCGTCGGGGGGCTATATCACCGGGGGGCTCTACCATTCTCAGAACCTCGAAGCGGTCTTCACCACCCTTCCCGGGCTTCGCGTGGTAATCCCAGCTTTCGCCGATGACGCGGTGGGACTATTGCGGCATGCCCTGCGAAGCCGCGGAATGACCTTTTTCCTCGAGCCAAAATATCTCTACAACCAGGTATTCGCCAAGGCCCCAAACCCGGGCGAGAATTACGAGATCCCTTTCGGCAAGGCGCGAGTGCGGCGCGAGGGAGGGGATATGACGATCGTCACCTACGGAACGACGGTGCATTGGTGCTTGCGGGCGGCTACTCAGTTGAAGGATCTACACGGCGTCGAGGCTGAAGTTATAGATCTGCGATCGCTGATGCCGCTGGACATCGACACAGTGACCAACTCGGTGCGCAAGACTGCGAAGGCGCTTGTGGTGCACGAGGACAAAGTGTTTGCGGGCTTCGGTGGCGAGATCGCCGCGCAGATAACCGAGAAGTGTTTTGATGCTCTCGATGGTCCAGTTCTGCGCGTCGGGTCCGAATATACACCTGTACCTTTCTCAAAGGTACTCGAGCGCGAAGTTTTACCCCAGGTTGAAGACGTGGTCAGGAAAGCTCTGGAGTTGGCACGGTACTAGGGGCTCTCCGATTTCCACGGTTCGGGATCAAGACGGAATTCGTTGTAGACTATTCGCGCCACTGATGTATAATCGAGTCAAGTGGGCGCAGGACAAAGCCACGATCGTACAAGAGGGTTCCCGGACAGTGAAGAGACTCGTAATCCTTCCGCTTCTCATTTGTTTGCTTCCCATCCAGGTTCGAGAGCAGGGTACTGTGGCGAGCCCCTCCATTGTCAGGAGGGTGGTCCCGCGCGAGCGAGAACCTCTGGAAGCGCTAACCGAATACATGAATGTCATCCGAGCCAGAGGTCAAAGCCTCGATGACCAGGGGGTCCTGATTGAGGGCCTCGAAAGCGGTTCTCAAGTCGCCCAGCATAATGCAGACGTAACGTTCAATCCAGCGTCTGTCATGAAGCTTGCCACGTCGCTGGTCGCGCTCGCGAAGCTCGGCCCTGACTATCGCTATCGCACGAATCTCCTCGCCGACGGGACGATAGATGCGGCGTCGCGCACGCTTGACGGCGATTTGGTTGTCGAAGGTAGTGCCGACCCTATGTTCTCGCGATACGATGCGCAGGAAGTCGCCAGTCAGGTCTCGCGTGTTGGCGTGTCGCACGTGCGCGGAGCCCTAAGAATCGTCGGACAGTTCTATTATTTCGCAAACGGCTATCGCTCGAACCTATCTACTGAGACCTCGGCGTCCAAGCTTAGGGCCGCGCTCCAGAGCGCTGGGATCCGAATCGAAGGAGACACCGTCTACGGAGAAAAGTCGGGAACGCTTCTGCTGTCGCACTACTCGGATCCGCTTGCCTCGATCCTGCTGTATCAGAATGCTCATAGCAGCAACGCCGTTGCCGAGGTCGTCGGGGCATCGGTCGGCGGCCCGCAGGCTATCCAAGAGTATCTGGTCAGACAACTCGGCCTGAGCGATAGCGAGGTTTTTGTTGGGCGCGCGTCCGGGCTGGACTTCAATCGCATCACGCCGAGCGCTGCGATAAAGGTCCTTCGCGCGCTGATAAAGGTCCTTGCAGATCATTCACTTAAAACTGAGGATGTGATGGCAGTGGCGGGAATCGATTCGGGCACTTTGCGAGGCAGATTCGGTGCCGAAGATGTTCGCGGCTCTGTAATAGCCAAGACCGGCACGCTGGTTTCAATCGACAACGGAGTCAGCACGCTGGTGGGCATCGCTTTCACCAGAGCGCACGGGCCGCTGCTGTTCGCTGTATTCAACTCCGGCGGCAATGTCCGCGCCTATCGACGTCTTCAAGATCAGTTCATCGGGCGAATGATTGCGGAAGAGGGCGGCGCGTTATCGGCTACGCGAAATGAGGATGCGTTGGTCGGCGACACACGGCACCCGATCGTCCAGATCTTCTTCAGGGGAGGGAATCAGTCCGCGGAAACGGCAGCGGAGTAAACATCAAACTGGCCCGAGCGACACCCCATTCCATCTGCCGGGAATACCGGTGCGGCACTCGGGACATGCGCCCGCCTTTATTCGATTCTCTAATACGCGGAAGCCGTATCGCTCAATCAACGTAGCCTGGCAGCCGGGACAGAACGTGTTTTCGTAAGCTCCAACCCGGCCGGGTAAATTGCCGGCGTAAACGTAGTTCAGCCCGGCCTGGTAACCGATCTCAGCGGCGCGAATCAAAGTTTCGACTGGGGTATTGTCAGGCCCAGTCATCTTGTAATCCTGATGGAAGGCGGTTACGTGCCAGGGAATGTCCGGTGATACGCTAGCGATAAAGTCGGCCGATGCCTTGATCTCGTCGCCGGAATCGTTGAAACCAGGAATCAGAAGCGTGACTATCTCCAACCAGAATCCACGTTCGTACACCATCTTGATCGTATCGAGCACGTTGGATAACACTCCGCCCAGCTTTCTGTAACTCCGATCGTCGAAGCCCTTCAGATCTATTTTGTAGAGGTCGACCCACGGCCTTATATAGTCCAGCACCTCGGGCGTCGCGTTGCCGTTCGAAACATACCCGCAAACAAAGCCCGCGGGCTTCGCCTGTTTGAAGATCTCAACCGCCCACTCACTGGTTATCAGAGGCTCGTTATAGCTTGATACGACCAGCCGCGCTTTCGATCTGCGTGCTATTTCAACCAATCTGCTAGGGGTTACTTCGAGCGGAGGCGAGACTGCCTTCGGATCGCGCAGGGCCTGCGATGTAACCCAGTTCTGACAGTAGCTGCAATGATAATCGCAGCCGAGCATTCCAAACGTCAGCGCCAGCGATCCCGGGTGCGCGTGGAAGAAGGGTTTCTTTTCGGTTG
>CAZOOE010000188.1:7255-11456 GCA_964581275.1 uncultured Clostridia bacterium | reverse complement strand
ATCGAGGATGTTTCGGCGGTGGCCGGCGCTATCCATCCAACCGTGGAGGCTAGCGGCTACCGGGTTAATGTACCCGTTCGGGTAAGCGAGGTTCTCACCCACCATTCGCCACCGTATGTCCGCGCTGTCGACTCTTTCACGTACGGTGAGCCCATCGGGGTCGGTGTGCGAAAAGAAATGTTCTTCAGCCATGCGGCGACTGTACTCGCGAGCCACCGGCAGGAGTTCTTCATCGAATTCGAGCCGCGCGAGCCGGCTGCGATGTCGAACTCGGTTCACCTCGTCCAGGCATTGCTGCTCGAGTGATTCAATCTCGCGAATACGACTGCTTGAGAGTCCTGCGGTCGCCTCTTCGCTATTTGAAGATACCGGATCGCTGCGAGAGTCCTTTGGGGTCGAAGCACGTGCGCTCCCGCGAGCTACCCTACCGCCGCCTGCGACTCCAGAGCCTTTCTGTTGCGAGTACGCACGCTCGGTTGTCCACGGCACCAGCGTGAGCAGCGCAACTGCCAACGCTACAGTTTGATTAAACTTGCGCATACTTTAAGACTAAGGAGAAGCGGAATCCTTCGCAGAGTCACAGGTCGGGAAGAGGGGCCTGCGCCGCCGCTGAGACACTCACAATTCGGCGGGCGGGAGCAAGCCACGCTTCCCGACCTGTGACCCTGACACTGCTTCTACCTACTCGAAAGTTGTCACTTCTTCCCCAACTTCTCTTTTATCTTCTTAATCTCTTCGGGTTCGGTTGCGAGCCTCAGCGCATCTTCCCATTTCCCTCGCGCCTTTTCCGTCTGTCCCTGTTTTTTGTACAAATCACCCAGATGGTCGTGAATGGTAGCCGAGCGCTGCTGATAGATCACCGCCTGTTCCAGGTACTTTTGCGCCTCGGATAGCTTGCCCTGTCTAAACAGGAGCCATCCGAGTGAGTCCAGGAACGACCCGTTTGTAGGCTCGATGTTCACCGCGCGGCGTATCAGCGCCTCCGCGTCTACAAGTCTCTCGTTGCGGTCGGCAAGAAAGTAGCCGAGGTTGTTCAATATCGTTGCGTTATCCGGATCGATCTCGAGCGCCTTTCTCAACGTCGCTTCCGACTCTTTGTATTTTTTCTCTCGATCCTGAACGCTGGCCAGAGTCACCAGCGGACCCACATCATTAGGCTCAAGCGAGACCGCTTTGCGCGCGCTCTCTTCAGCTTCCTTCACCTGATTTGCATCAAGCTGCACGCTCGACCAGAACAAGTAGACGTCCGCATCCTCGGGCCCGTTCTTGAGCATCGCCTTCAGCGTCGCGTCGGCGGTAGCCACGTCTCCCAGTCGTCCAGCGGACTGTGCGCGGTATAGCTTGAACGAGCGCTCGTCCGGGAAGCGCGCCGCGGCATCGGTCGCAGCAGCCAACGCTTCCTTGTATTTTCCCTCATTTATTAAGGTGTCAACGATAAGCTGGTCGGCGCGAGGCCGGTCCTTACCCACAACCTTTTTCATGCGTTCGAAAGTCTCCATCGCCTTGTCTCGCTTGCCGGCAACCCGATATGCGACGCCTATGCGCTGGAGCACGACTTCGGCGGCCTGCTTCTCACTCTCTCGAGCGCCCACCGTGCCATCGGGGTTTACGATCGACGCCAGCGCATCCTCATAGGTGGACACTGCCTTATCAAACTGCAGCATCTCTTCGTAGGTTTCCGCGAGCGCATATACGACCGGCAAGCTGTCGGACACGTCCTGTCCCTTTAGCGCGGTTTCAAGCAAATGCACGGCATCTTCCCGCTTGCCGGTTCTCCTCAGCACATCTCCCTTCTCCCTGACCAGGGTCAGATAAGCTGGGGTGTCTTTGCGGACAGCCTTGATCAGCGGGTCGAGCAGCTTATTTGCTTCATCGTATCGCCCCGAGTAGACCAGCGCTTCGGCGTAGTCAAATAGAAGCGGAGAGTTGATGAGCACGCTGGTGCCTTCGTCATCTTTGTCGTCGGATGCCTTGGCTTCGGAGGCCTTTTTCTCTTCTTTGCCTACGGCATCCTTGATGCCGATAGCTTTCTTATAGATATCCAATGCTTCCTGAGTGCGACCGATGCGCAGCAGCGACCTGGCGAGGAGACCCGCGTACATTGGCGACTTGGGATCTATGTCATAAGCCTTTCGTGCTGCGAGAGCCGCCTCGCGGAACTTGTTTTTCTGAGCATAGAGCTGTGCGAGTTGATAGTGTGCGCGATCCGCCGAGGAGCTGCCCTCGGAAACGCGCTTCAACGCGTCGAGCGCTTTGTCTTGTTCGTCGAGAGTCCAGTAGAGCTCGCCGACAAGCGACAGAACTGGCTGTTCCTGATCGCCCACCTCAATTTTCGCGTTTGGGCTGAGACGAACAATCTCCTCCAACTCCTTGATCGCAGCTCGAGCTTTCTCCTTCACGGTCGTCGTACCAACAAAGGTCTGGGCGATATAAATGCGAGCCAGCAGCTTGCGCACGTCGATGCTATCGGGCGACAACTTCATCGCCTCTTTCGCCTGGGCCTCGGCGTCTATGACGTTGCGATTCTTAAGGTAGAGCGAACCGAGCGCAGTTCTAAGCTCGATCGACTGCGGGTCCAGCTCAAGAGCCTCCTTGTATGCCGCGACCGCGCCGGGATAGTTGCCGGCTTGCTCGAGACGCTGGGCCTCCAGATACTTCTTTAGCGCGTCTGCGCGCTTGTCGGTGCTCTCCGGCTGTTTTTTGTCTTGGGCCCTGAAACCGGCTCCGGCAGCCGATTTCACGTTTGCGGCCCCAGTTAGCAGCATCACCAGGGCAAGAGCCGCGCCGGCGGTGAATTTGTCGTTTCTCAAGATTGCTCCCTTTCTATGCGCCCGTCGTGGCGCGGACTTAGGCCCGCGCAGTTTCTTTATACAACATGTTTTGGCCTCGGCGGTCACAGGCCCAGCCTGCCCTCACCCGCTCTCGCCTTGGTTGCCGAGAAATAGTCCACTGCTCGCTGCCACGCCGACCGCCTGGGGTAGTTGTACAGCGAGACAGCCAGGGCAACAACTCCAAGCCTTATCACATCGCTCTGGTCGCCGCCAAAGAAGGCGACGATCAGCGCGAGCGCCCCAATCACTTCTGCTATAGCCGCGGCAAGTATCGTTGCATTAAGCAGATGCTTGATGAGCCCCTCAACCCCACGCGCTCCGGCTACTACCTCCAGCTTGATTCTGTGCAACTGCGCCCGTCGCAACAGGATTGAGCCAATCGCCAGCGCGGCTGCTGCCGCGTAGAACGAATATGGAAGCTGCGCTTGCGGTTTAGTGCCGCGAAGATTCAAGACCAAGAGGCCCACGCCAGTATAGATTACAATGCTCATCGCTAACGCCATCACGAGGGTAAGAGCGGTTCGGTGAGCAGTGGCTACCTGGCTGTGAATCTCTTCGGGATCGCTGGTCACTCGATCGCTCCCTTTACCAACCGGCCGTTCTCGAAGACGATGTCATCATCCGTGCCCGGCTTGCCGTCGGGACCCAGGCTTATCAGTCGATAACCGGTGGATGAGCCTTTGTAACCCAGTTCGCGAGACCAGGCATCGAGCCGGATGATGGAGCTCAGATAGCGGGGCGCAAGGTGATCGAGCAGCGCCGAACTGCTATCGGCCTGGACATACGAACCGCTGTCGCGGCGGTAAGCTTCAAGCGCGGTTGCAATTGTTCGAAGATCGGCGCTGGTTCTCAACGCTTTCTCCTTGCGGAGCGCAGTCTGGATGAGCTCGATGGATTCCCATTTGCGGTCGCCCGCGCGCACTTCGACGGGTTGCCACTTTCCTTCTTTATCCGCCGCGAATCTGAATGCCGCCCCGAACTGGGCTTCTACGATAGCCTCGCCCCCCAGGCCACGGCTGATGTTCTTGATGTGAACGTTGTCGGACTTGTCGAACCCAAGCGCTTGCGCGATCTTTTCGCGAGCTTCTCGCGCGCCGAGCTCTCGAGCAAAGGCAGCAACACATGTGAACAAAAGCGCCAGCGCAATAATCACCGGCGCGAGCGGGAAGGATTTCATTGATTGTTCCTCCGGCACGGTACGGGAGCTGCAGCTGTAGGTATCAGCTCAAAAGATATTAACAAACGCCCGTTTGCATTGGCAATAATCAAGGATTTGGCTAGGATTTAGGATCTGGGATTTAGGATCTAGGATGATCTAGGATTTAGGATCTGGGATTTAGGATCTAGGATGATCTAGGATTTAGGATCTG
>CAZOOE010000188.1:0-7155 GCA_964581275.1 uncultured Clostridia bacterium | reverse complement strand
GGATTTAGGATCTAGGATTGTGATTGACGATGACTGATAACTCGATTTAGGAATCCCAAATCGCAAATCCTCAAATCGCAAATCCCAAGTCGCAAATCCCAAGTCGCAAATCCCACAACTAAATCCTGGATCTCAAATATCCTAAATCCTAAATCCTAAATCCTAAATCCTAACCGTTGCTTTGCGCTCGACCTTGTTCCACCCGACCGCTATCCCTTTCAACGAAGCCCAGGTCGCTTTGATCGCCACGTAATACATCAACTGCCGATAGAAGAATCGCTGCCAGAACAGCCACACCAGCAATCGTTTATTCTCTTTCTTCTCCAACAAAAACGCGATCAACGCAGCCGCGAACTCAATTGCAACGAATAGCGCGTAATAGAACAATGCTCGCCGTAGAGAATCTGCGGAGGATTCCTGCGGGTGTTGCAGCTTGCTGATCCCCGAGGTCACCACCGTTACAAGCATAAGAAGATCCATCACCGGCGATATCAGTGGGAAAAGCACTTGAAAGATGAAGATATTCGGCAGCGCGACGAAGCCCAATGACCCATATTGCGGACGAAAGAGCGCGTCAGCGTGCTTCCACGCGGCCTGAAGCGTGCCGTACATCCAGCGATAACGTTGACGAACAAAACCGCGAAGCGTGTCGGGCGCTTCGGTCAGACCAACGGCTTCATCTTCGTATGCGATCGAGTACCCAAGCTTGCGAATGGCCATCGTCAGATCGGCGTCTTCGGCGAGAGTCAGATCGTTGAACCCTCCAACTGTCTCCACCAGCTCGCGCCGCCATGCGCCTACCGCGCCCGGAACCACCGTGACGCAATTCAATAGATTGAAGGCCCGGCGGTCGAGGTTCTGGCTGGTGACGTATTCGAGCGCCTGCCATCGAGTCAGCAGGTTGATTCGATTCCCGACCTTCGCGTTACCCGCAACCGCACCGACATTCGGATCCGCGAAGTGGCGAATCAATTTGCTGATGGTGTCTCGGACAAAGATTGTGTCGGCGTCCAGTGCGATGACGATCTCTGAATCGGTGTGCAGCACGCCGAGATTCAGCGCGTCAGGCTTCCCCGAGTTGGGCTTGGTAAAGACTCGAACCCGGGGTTCTCCCGCAAACGCTTCGACACAACGTCGATATGTCTCATCGGTCGAACCGTCGTCTACAACTACGATCTCGAAGTTGGGAGGATGATCAGAAGCCAGTAGCGATGTGACCGTCTGAAGGATGACCTTTTCCTCGTTGAACGCCGGAACGATCACTGCTACTGTCGGCGCGTAATCCGGATCGTACAGTGCGTGGCGCTCGCGCCAATGCTCAATGATCGCAAGGGTTCCGATGAACATCAACCGGCCCGCGCCCAGTATTATGCCAATCAGGAACAGGTAACGAATCCCGCTGATGACGAAGTTGATAGTTGCGAATGCGGCGCGCCCGGCCCATGTCTGCCACCACATATCAGCGGGTACCGGGGGCATCACTTCATCTCGAGACCTCCCCAGCAGTCCGCCGATTGTTACCAGCTCAAACCCGCGAGCCCGCAGCTCGGCTATCAGCTTCGGCAACGCCTCAACCGTCTGCGAGCGATCGCCGCCGGAATCGTGCAACAGCACGACGTTGTAAGGAATCGGCTCTCCGCCCGCGCTCCGCTCACCGCTAAGTGAGAGGCCCTCGGCGGCGCTAACAGTCCGCTGAACGATCTCATCGACGGTTGGCCTTTGCCAGTCTTTTGGGTCGATCAGCATTCCAACCGTCACATACCCGAGGTCGTTGACCAGTTCGAGCGGCCGAACCTCATCAGGTGTGACCGGCTCGGCGTCCTCGGCGAACGGCGGCCGGAACAATAGCGTTTGTCTACCCAGGACGCTCTCGAACAAGAACTGAGTCGCCCTTATCTCGAGTCTGAACTGCGTCTCACTGATCGTGGCGACGTTGGGGTGCGTAAATGTGTGATTCCCGATCTCGTGTCCTTCGGAAAGCTCTCGCTTCAGCAAGTCCGGGAGCAATTCGCCGTTCAGTCCGACAACAAAGAACGTCGCCGGCGCATTCGCTTTTTTGAGCTCGTCCAGGATTCGCGGCGTATACTCGGGATCGGGGCCGTCATCAAACGTCAGAGCGATCTTCCGAGGCACCGCCCCGTATCTGTAAATTATCCAAGGTGAAGGAAATTCGGTGACGGTCTCAGCGGTGATGAAGCCGCGCATGCCGTCGAACTTTATTTCGCGCGCGCCCTCTTTCGGCTTTGCGGCGATCCGCAGCATCTCGCCGTGATGCTCATAGTCGAGCCCGTACCCGTATTTCATCCGCGTCAGCTTTGAGGCGGCGGCTTCATCCAGCGGAACATCGGCGCCAAAGAAACTCCAGAGCGACGGGTCTTCGCTTCCAAGCCTCCACAACGCGACTCCTCGAGCACCAAGCGATCGAGTCAACGCAACCTGATTGAAGGCCGACACCGCGTCGAGCATCCAAACCTGATGGCGGTGCTCCTTTCCTTCTTCAACTTCCATCCAATCGAACTTCGGGTTCAGCGATGACGGATCGAGTCGTATTTGTATCCTTTCGTCCTGGTCCGATGATTCGACAGCGGTGAGCACCGCTTCCTCGAAAGTCTTGACGTCGGGCTCGCGTCCTTCCCTCCAGTCGTAAGCATAGTTGCCGATCGCTACGATTGTTTTAGATGCAGGGACATCTGCCTGACGCAATCGGAGCATCTCTTCGAACCAATCCAGCGAGGCGATCGGGCCGGGATCGCTCCCCGAGTAGTGCTGGTCGTAAGCCATTAGGATGACGTAGTCGACCGGAGCTGAGAGCTTGCGGTAGTCGAATGAGTCGTTGTTGACCGGCAGGTTTATCGACACCTCGCGGCCCGCCGGATGCAATACCGATGAGAGCTCGTTGGCGAACTGAATCAGCCCAGGCTGGCTCGCATCGAGGACGTTTTCGAAGTCGATGCTGATCCCGGCAAACTCGTGCTCGCCGGCGTAGTCAGCCAAGCGCTTAATGCAGCGGGCGCGCGCTGCCGGACTTGCAAGCATCGCAGCGAGCTTTTCGCTTTCCCATACCTTGCCGTCGAAGTTGTTTACGAGGGCGAAGAGCTTCAGATCGGATCGAGTTGATCGGACGAATTCGGTGAGCGCCTTCTCGCTCCCCGGCGCGTCGGGGTTGTCTTTGCTCTTGCCCTCTTCGCGAAGCGCGCCGTCACCGCTGTCGAGATGCAGAAACTCGCCGATCAACACGTCGAGGTTCTTGATGTTTTCCTTGAGCGAACTCATGCTCGTCTCGTCCCAGCTCACATAGAAACCAACATCGAGCTGATCGATCGACGGATCATGTGACGCACGCGGCCGACGCGCTTGCTGGCGCTTGCTGCGTTCCAGCTCGAGTCGCTGCTTCGTCTCTCGAAGCTGACGCTGCCTGTCGGTTTCAAACGGCTGAGCCGTGGGAGGGCGCGGATCGTTTGGCAGAAAGCTCATTTTGGGCAGATTGAGCTTTGGGAGCAATGGATTGATCAGGATGCTGATGATCAGGATTCCAAACAGCGATGAAAACGCCAGACCGGTCAAGAAGACTCCCCGCCTGAGGCGCGGCCAGCGCTTTTGATCCGGATCGAAGAAGACCGGCACTTCTCGGTATTTGCTCATACGAAGAATTTGCCGCGTACTCCCCGCGACTTCTCAGCTGGGGCCCAAACGCGAAGCACGAAACTGCATCCTCGGATTCTTGCGGGGTCCGGCCGAAGATTAAGAAAACATTCGCTTGTGAGCGTCTATAATACACTATCGAAAATACACTATCGAACAGAGTCAGGTATTCCGATCCGCCGGGAGCCCGACTCGCCTGAGAAGACCAGTTGCATGAGAAGACACGTCGCAATCGCCTTGGCGCTCACAATCGGGGCGCTGGGGTTTCGCCTCTTTCTGGCCTTGAGCCTGCCCAATGACGATGACGATGACGGCCGTTACTACGCGCAGATCGCGCGCAATCTGCTCGACCATCGCGGCTACTCGGGTGAGGAGGAAGAACCTTTTGTGCCAACCTATGTGCGAGTTCCCGGGTATCCGCTATTCCTTGCGGGAATCTATTCTGTCTTTGGCCGCGATAATAACACCGCCGTTCGACTCACTCAGATTGCGCTCGACACCGCGACCTGCTGGCTGATTGCTTTGCTGGCAGTTGCCTGGGTGCCCTTCGCTTGGGAGCGCAAGAAGAAGCGTCGTGCTATGCTCATCGCGTTGGCCCTGGCTGCTGCTTGTCCCTTCACCGCTATCTACGTCACCACGATTCTCACCGAAACCTGGGCCACGCTGTTGGTGACCGCGTTTGTGCTGATTGCCACGCTCTCGCTAAGGAGCGAGCGGCCCGGGAAGGCAGCGTTGTTGTGGCTCTCAGCCGGGTTCTTGGGCGGGGCCGCCACTATGTTTCGACCCGACTGTGCTCTCTTTCCCGGGGGCGCGGGAGTGCTACTGGTCACCGGTGGGTTGGTCCGAGCCGTGGCGCTTCTGAGGCGCTCATCCGGACCGACCGGACGCAAACGCGTGCGGCCAGTGATCGTAACGACTATTGTCGGTTCCCTCGCCTTAGCACTTGGGTTTGCTGTGACACTTGCCCCGTGGACCATTAGAAACGCCAAGGTTTTTGGGGTCTTTCAACCGGTAGCCCCTCGCAACGCCAACATGCCAAACGAGCTCGCGCCGCTGGGATACATAGCCTGGCTGAGTACGTGGGTCGATGACGAACGATACGTCAGCCCCATCGAAGACGGGCTTGATCTCTATCCGATTCTCATCGAGCGTATCCCCGATTACGCTTTTGACTCTTTGGGAGAACGCAGCCTCGTGCAAGCGTTGCTTGACCGCTACAACAATCCCGTCAAGCCTGAGGCGGTTCCCGCCCGCGAGGATGACATATCTGACGAACCGTTGCCGGCGGTGAAGATGACGCCGGAGATCGATGCCGAGTTTGGCAGGCTTGCTCGGTCGCGGATCGAGCGCGACCGGTTGCGATACTACGTCGCGCTCCCGCTGAAGCGAGCAGTATCGCTGTGGTTTGACACGCATTCGCAGTATTACCCGTTTCAAGGCGAATTGTTTCCTTTGTATGACCTCGACACAAATGCCCATCAGCAGTATTGGCTGTCGCTGTTTGCGTCGCTGACCTGGCTCTATACCTTTTTGTCGTTGATCGGTCTCTGGATTATGGTTAGGAACGAGTCGTCGCGGCGATGGGTCTGGCTGTTCGTGTTGATGATACTCCCGCGGCTTGCGTTTCTTGCGGCTCAGGAGCATCCCGAGTCCCGGTACACAGTAGAATTCTTTCCGCTTGCCGCAGCCGCGGGTAGTCTGGCGCTGGCAGGCCTGTCCCTTGACCGTTTTCGCCGCCCGTTCCCGAAACAGGGCTCAAAGGGCCGGGCTCGCGGGACCGATGTATAATAAAATCTGCATTGGCTCTCGTGGAATCAAACAGCCGTCTAATGAGAAGGTACATCGCCGTCGCGGTGCTCATCACCATAGCCGGGCTGGGGTTTCGTCTCTTCCTGGCTTTGCGCCTGCCAAACGACGAGCCGGACGACGGACGACTCTACGCGCGAATCGCGACAAACGTTCTGGAGCATCGCCGCTACTCAATCGAAACCGAAGAACCTTATTCGCCGACGTTCATTCGGGTGCCCGGCTATCCCGTATTCATTGCCGGAATCTATGCGGCGTTTGGACCGCAAAACAACCGGGCGGTCCGTGTTGTTCAAGCCGTGCTGGATACGATCACCTGTTGGTTGATAGCACTGTTGGCGCTCACTTGGGTGCCTTCGGATTGGTCGGGAGAGAAGCGGCGGCGATTGCTGTTGATCGCGCTTGTGATGGCGGTCGCTTGCCCGTTCCCGGCGATCTACGTCGCAACAATTCTTACCGAAACGTGTACGACGCTGCTGGCTACCGCGTGCGCGCTGACCGCATCGCTGGCGATGAACGGCCGCAGTCATCCGAAGATCGCCGCTTGGTGGGCGGCGTCTGGATTGTCGGGAGGGCTTGCTACGATGTTTCGACCCGACAGCGGACTGTTCATAGCCGCAGTTGGATTCACGTTGGTATTGGTCGGTTTGTCGCGCGCGATCGCGCGCTGGCGAAGCAGCGACAGTCGAGCGAGTGATTTGCCGGAACGCGAGCCCAAGCGGATCCTGGCTTGGACTTTTGTATGCGGCATGATGCTGACCCTGGGGGTTGCCACCGCGCTCGCGCCGTGGACGATCAGGAACGCGCGGATCTTTGGGGTCTTTCAGCCGCTCGCCCCGCCATACGCAAATATGCCCGGCGAGTTTGTGCCGCGGGGCTACACCGAATGGCTTCGCACCTGGGTTGATGACGTGAAATACACTCAGTTGCTGGAGTTTCCCCTTGACGTTGGGCCGCTTCACATCGAGCAGGTTCCAGACTACGCCTTCGATTCGGCAGAGGAGCGCGAACAGATAGCGGCTTTGTTCGAGCGCTACAACAATCCGGCGTCGGGAGCGCCCCAGCCTCAACCGCAGCAAGGGCCCGCTACTTCCGATCCCAAAGCACAAGCACCGCCCGCCGGGGCAGAAGAACATTCAACAGCGAACGCCACACCGGACGAGGAAGCTCCGGACCAGGAAGCTCAGGAAGGGGACGACTCAAGCGATGAAGAAGAGCCGGGTGTGCCCGACACCGGCGAGGAAACCCCTCAGGCGGTCGAGATGACCCCCGACATAGACGCGGGGTTCGCCGAAATAGCTCGCGGGCGGATTGTTCGACATCCAATTCGTCACTACTTAATCCTTCCGATGGAGCGAGCGGTCTCGTTGTGGTTTGACACTCATTCGCAGTACTACCCTTTCCAGGGCGAGTTGTTGCCGTTGTCGGCATTGGATGCGGAGCTTCACCAGCAATACTGGCTGCCGGTTTTTTTGTTGTTGACTCTCCTCTATACGATACTAGGGGCCGTTGGCGCGTGGTTGATGTGGCGAGATAAGTCGTCGCGCGGCTGGCTGTTGTTGCTTGTGCTTCTAATAGTCCCGCGGCTTGTGTTTCTTTCTACTATTGAGAACCCGGAGCCACGATATGTGGTCGAGTTCTTCGCCTTCGTGATTGCCTGCGGGAGTCTTTCGGTGGTCTCCTCCTGGGATTGGCTCTTATCGCAAC
>CAZOOE010000187.1:0-11457 GCA_964581275.1 uncultured Clostridia bacterium | reverse complement strand
TATGTGAAGTTGATGATTTGACATTACAGACCTACGTGTTTGTTGATAGACGACGTCCTAGCCTCTGAACGCCATCAACTCCTGAGCAGGAATTGCCTTCACGCCACACTGTCAAGAAGCATCTTGCGACAATGGAACGCCTCGGCGTAAGAGGTGCGTGACGCGGCTTCCGTTCCACGCAGCCGCATCAAGCCATAAAAGAGGTCTTCAGAAAACCACTGCCGCTTTCGTTGTGTCCCGAAATAGCGCATTAACCTCTGTACCTTCCTGCGACAGATAGTCTCGGATAAGGGAACGAAAAAGTTTGGTACGCCAAGGTCGCCGTCGTACTTCGGGATCTCGTACTCGAGGATCAAGTGATTCCTAAAGGTGTTCCACGTTAACTCGCATACAAAGCGATGGTCTTGATGAAGATCCTGCCGCGAATGTGTGAAGATCACATCCGGCGCGAACGCTCTCTTGAGTTCTTCGAAGCATTCCTTTACAGGAGCACCGATGTAAGGGAGGAACCCGTCACGGAATGACTTGACCACAATTGTCTTCGCACGAACACGACGCAGGAAGGCGCGCGCACTGCGCTCTGCCTCCTTCGCCCTCTCCGGGTCGGAACTCAACACCATCCAGTAAAACTCGATCTTGTCCGAACTCTCAATCAAGCGAAGCACCGTGCCACCGCAACCGATCTCGATGTCATCGCTATGCGCTCCCAAACAGAGAACTCGTCTTACACCGCTCAGCTTGATCGGGATCACGTCAGCTCCTCAGCGGCAATCCGGCTGCTGAATAAGCGGATGAGTCTTGAGTAGTCCGTTCGTTCGCCAGCTCTGAGTTGTTCCAAACCGCCCAAGGAGCCTTCCCGCTGCTGAATACGTCGTCAAGGTCCTGCTTCTCCTTGAACGTGTCCATACATGCCCAGAAGCCCTCATGCGGATGAGCCATCAGCATGCGATCTTCAATCAGACGACGAAAAGGCTCCTCTACCAACTCCTCTCCGCTACGCATATAGCTGAAGATCTCCCGCCGCAGGACCATGAAGCCGCCGTTCATTCTCGCGCCGGATTTCCCAATGTGCTCGATGCTCCTCACAACCCCACCTGGTTCCATCTCGATCATATGGAAGCTGGCTCGTGGCTTCACACTCACGAAGCAGGCGATTTTCCCGCTCTGCTTGAACGAATCTATAACCGCAGGGAGTGCTACATCCGAAAGCGCGTCGGTGTAATTTGCCAGGAACATCTCCTCGGCTTCCAGGTGTCTCTGGACCGCCTTCAGACGCTGGCCAATGTTCGACATAAGCCCTGTGTCAACGAACGTGATATTCCAGTCGTGGATGTCGGTGCTCAATAACTCCACATTCTTGCCTCCGTTTGAGAAGACAAAGTCATTCGACACGCACTCGCTGTATTCAAGGAAGTAATTCTTGATAACGTCCGCTTTATATCCCAGGCAGAGAATAAAATCCTTGTGTCCGTAGTGTGCATAATACCTCATGACGTGCCACAGAATCGGGCGATATCCGATTGGTACCATGGGCTTTGGTAGCATCTCAGAGTACTCCCTCATGCGCATACCGAGCCCGCCACAAAACAAGATGACTTTCATAGTCTTTCCTTAGTTGTTGATCTGGATTGAGATTCCAACTCTGAACAGGTCCGCTTAGGGTAGAACGCGAGCGACCGGGATGGGCACGATGAACTTCGCACCCCACTCGCGTGCATAGGCCAACTGCGCAACAATCTCTTCGCGGAGGTTCCAGGGCAAAATCAATATGTAATCCGGGCGGCGCTCCTTGAGAAACTCAACCGGGTGGATCGGAATGTGGGTGCCCGGAAGGAAGCGCCCTTGCTTATATGTGTTCCGATCCACTGTAAAATCGAGAAAGTCGGTGCGAATCCCGCAGTAGTTCAGAAGAGTGTTCCCCTTTCCCGGCGCGCCATATCCCGCCACAGACTTCCCTTGCCAGCGGAGCCGGATAAGCAACTCAAGCAACGCTCGCTTTGACTTCACGACGCCCTGCCCAAAGTTCGCATATGCCTCGATCCGGTCGAGACCGGCCGCGAGCTCGCGGTCTCTAAGCTCGACAACGGCGGAACTCACAAGTGTTGAGCTGTCCTGGACGTGCCGCAGATACATCCGGATCGAGCCGCCGTGAGTCGGGAGCTCCTCGATGTCAAATAAGACTAATCCGTGTGCCGCGAAGATCCTTTCGGCCGTGATTACCGAGAAATAGGAGAAGTGCTCGTGATAAATCGTGTCGTACTGGTTTTCGTCAATAAGCCGCATCAAGTGCGGAACCTCAATAGTGGCGACGCCCCCGACCTTGAGCACAATACGAATTCCAGCCACAAAATCGTTGAGGTCCGGGACCTGAGCCAGCACGTTATTTCCGATCACGACGTCCGCCGTTAACCCATCCGCCACCATTTCCCGCGCGGTTTGGCGTCCAAAAAACTTCACAAGAGTAGGCACACCCTTTTCTATGGCCACCCTGGCGACATTGGCAGCAGGTTCTATGACAAGGGCGGGGATGCCTTTCTTTACGAAATACTGAAGCAGGTAGCCGTCGTTACTTGCGAGTTCCAGAACCAAGCTCTCCGGTCCCAGGGAAAGACGTTCTGAGATCATATCTACGTAGTTCGAGGAGTGCTTGAGCCAGCTGTCAGAGTAGGACGAGAAATATGCATACTCTGAGAAGATGTGCCCGGCGCTGACATATTCCTCCAACTGCACCAAGTAGCAAGCTTCACACACCCTCACGTGAAGGGGATAGAAGGGCTCCATCTGGTTGAGTTGATCGGCTGCGACATAGCTCTCGCAAAGCGGCGACATTCCGAGGTCGACGAATGTGTGTTTGAGGGATGAACCGCAAAAGCGGCAACACCCCGATGCGCGCGTTAGCTCCGAGACTGCAGTCCGATCGACAGCGGTTCTTGTTTGCATACTTTCCTTCACCTACCGGGCGGTTTGCGGCCTAATTGTAGGACGTATCCTGATATCCGTAATCTCCGCCTCAGGACCCAGAGCGAGCGCCTCGATCACCACGGATGCCACCTGGTGAGGTTGAATCAACCGCTCCGGCCGATAGGACTTCTTCTCCCACTTGTGCATTTTGGCCTGCATCGGAGTCGCCGTCCGGCCGAGGAAAACGCTCAGCACGCGAACACCCCGCGGGCCTACCTCTTCTCGAAGACTGTCCGCAAATCCCCTGAGGCCGTGTTTTGAAGCCGAGTATTGTGAGACGCCTGCAGCACCCACCAGGCCGACTGTCGAGTTTATGAAAACAATGTATCCTTTTCGCTTGGTCAACGTCGGCAGAAAGAGCTGAGTGAGCGCAAAGGGTACGCCCACGTTACTTCGGTATTGCCAGTCGAACTCCTTCGTCGTCGCCCTAGCCACACCCGATCGTGAAATAACGCCGGCGCTGTGGACAAGGATGTCAGCGCCACCAAATGTCGTCGTGACCTGCTTCTTGACTCTGGCTAGCTCGCGCTCGCTCAGCAAATCGACCTTATACCAGACAGCTCTCGATCCTGATTCACTGCACTTCTTTGCTATGGCGCGCAGGAGCTTGACCCTTCTACCCAAGAGCACAACGTCAGCGCCGGCCTCCGCTAGTGCGAACGCGATGCTTCGCCCAACCCCGCTACTGGCGCCGGTGACGACAGCAACCCTCTTCTCTAACGGTCTGTCCGACTTCAGCCCGGTTGACCTCGGCTGCCCGCCATTAGCGTTCAACGTCACCATATGATCGCAAGTTGGTCAGGATATTCTTCGCAAGAGGTCGTGCTCCGCCAGTACGTCGGCAACCTCAGCCAGATCACGGAAGTTCACCCGCGAGCGCTCCGCAATATCGAGCACTGAATGGTCTCCGTCCGACAAGTTCAACATCCAGAGCATGGCTTCTTCGAGACTGCTGTTGTTTGTGCCGCCGATTTGGCGATACAGTCCGCGCCGCCCGAGTTGAGGTTCGCATTTCGAATTCAGATTCACATATCTGTGGTTGCCTTCCAAAACCTCGAGAATCCGTAACAGGTTAAAAATTGAGTCAGCCAGCGCCGACGCGGTAACCAAATTGAGATCGTCGGCGGACGTGTGGTATTGCGGGTACTTCCCATTCGGTGTTCGCATGAAACACCCTACCGGCAAGTTGATGCCGGGAGAACAATACTGACGCTCGTCGTATCCAGAGGGTGTGAAGTCCAACATCTCAAAGTCCTGTCCAGTTGTATGGAGCACATGCTCTACCACTCGATCGATTTCGGCATTGCCGCGGCGGCTGCGCTTATATGTGAACCGTCCGGGGTCACCCACGCACGAAAGTACCAGGCCGTGCGAGATGCGTGGAATAAGGGGTTCATTCAACGCGAGCCAGGTGATCGCACCGACGGTACCAGGTATCCAAATAAAGCGGTATGAGTAGCGCAGGTCGAGGCCATCGATCAGGCTGGCGACGCGCGTTGCTGTTGCCACGCCGGACAGATTGTCGTTGCAAAGCGATGGATGGCACACGTGAGTCGAGATCAAAACCTCTTCGTCGGTCGAGCCTTTGACCAAATATTCGCCGTAAGTCAGGTGCCCTGGCTTCAAAGTCGAGTCTATACAAACTCTATATTCCCCGTCCTCCATCTGATCAAGTTGGTTCTGGCTCAAACAGAATCCCCACGTTTCCTCGTAGTAGGATGTCCGGTAAGGTATCCAATCAGGTATCTCGGGCAAGGTGAACAGGTGAGGTCTGAGTTCAGCCAGAGACATCGATCGATTCACCGGCACGCTGTAATTCAGCACATGGAGGTTGTTTTCTCGGAAGTCTACAACACGCTCGCCATGGGAATTCTCAATATAGGCATCGCGGATGTTCCACTCGTTAGGCACGAACCAGTCGAAAACCTGTTTGCCGCTTGGCACCTCGTGGAGATCCAACGGAATAGTCTTTCGGATCAGCCGCAGACTCTGTCTTACGCCGTCACCGGTAATGCTACGACAGATCGGATAAAGCGCTTCGATTATTGCGTAGGCCTCACGCCCCTCCCGCTCCGATTTAAGCTTCGACAGCACGTCTTTGAGCTGTTGCCGTTCAGTCTTGGTCACAGGTGAAGCAGGAAACGTCATATCGAGTAATAAGGTCGAACATTAGACTTTAGAGCAAGGGCAGCGCCCGGTCCTTTTCGGAAACCACCGATACTGGTTGCGGCCATCTTATTCCGAGCTTCGGGTCGTCATAGCGCAGTCCAGTCGACAACTCTGGTGTGTAATATGCGCTAATCTGGTAGAGAATCTCGCTTCCGTCTTTCAGGGTTTGGTATCCGTGCGCAAACATCTCTGGGATATAAAGCGCGATGCGATTTCGGGCAGACAGCTCTACAGCAAAATGTTCAAGGTACGTAGGCGAATCGGGTCGCAGGTCGACAATAACATCGAACAAAGCGCCTGCCGTGCAGCGCACCAGCTTGACTTCGCAGGACGGCGGTAGCTGAAAGTGCATTCCGCGAACCGTCCCCTCGCGCGCATTCCAGGATGTGCTGCACTGAACGAACTTGTCCACTAGGTGGTTCTCGCGAAACTCTCGGGCGCAGAAAGTACGGGCAAGAAAGCCGCGGCTGTCCTTGTGGAGTTCCAGCTCCACGATATACGCGCCTTTCAACGGGAGTTCAATGAAGCGCATGCTGTTGGTGCGAACTGAGATGCCTCCGTCCAAAAGAAGCTATCATCGATCTGGCGCGTCCGAATCAAGTACTCAAGCTGCTTCAACCGGGTGAAGGTGCGGTATTGAAACACCTCCTCGGTCATCTCCACCCGCCGGAACATGTCCAGAAGCTGTCGCGCCCCGAGCCGGGCATCCCAGCGGCATTTGAATTCCGGCAAGGACTTCCGGATTTTTTCGAATGAGACCCGGTAACTCCGGTTGTCGGGACTGCGCGGACCAAACGTCACTTCCCAGCCTGGGAATGTCTCGCCAACTATCTCCGCGATGTCCCTTACCCGGTAGTTGTGTTCGGTGTTGCCAACGTTGAACACTTCGTTGGCAACCGCTTCGAGCGGCGCCTCGAGCACCGCAAGAATCGCCTGGCAGATGTCGAGTCCGTGCACCAGCGGCCGCCACGGCGTTCCGTCGCTGGTCATCGCTATCTTCTTTGTCGTCCAAGCGAGACCTGCCAAGTTGTTCAGTACAATGTCAAACCGCATCCGCGGTGAAGCACCGTACGCGGTGGCGTTACGCAAGAAGGTCGGCGAGAACTCGTACCCGGCCATCGCCCTCAAGTCACGTTCCACCAGAGTCTTGCATTCACCGTAAGTGGTTTGCGGATTCAACGGGGATTCCTCGTCGACGAAATCATCGCTGGCGACCCCGTACACGGCGCAGGATGACATGTACACGAACCGTTTGACCCCGGCTTGTTTCGCGAGCCTGGCCAGCCGCACTGAAGCTTGATGATTGATCTCATAGGTAACCGTGGGCGCAAGCTGTCCGGCGGGATCGTTCGAGAGTTCCGCCATGTGCACGATCGCGTCCAGTCCGTCCAGATCTTTCAACTCAACCAGCCGAAGATCCTTAACCACGGTCATCGGCGTACTCGCACCGGCCCGATAGAACGCTCGATCGGTGTAGAAATCCGTATCAAGACCTGCCACGTCATGCCCAAATCGCATCATCTCATGTACGAGCAGCGAGCCCAGATATCCATTAGAACCTGTTACAAATACGCGCATCGTGTTTCTTTCACAGACCTTGAGGAGCTACTTCATCAAGTAAGGCTCCCAAAAGGTGCGGTCAAACTTGGGCCAGGCATGGCACCCGAAAGGCAGCCTGCGCCCATTCAACTCGAAGCATTGCCGTGGGCCTTCTTCAAAGGCAAAGCCGAGAGCTGTTTTCCAATCGGGAATCCTGAAGCTAGGAACATACTTGACCGCATCATAGGACCAGAAACTGTCGTTGTGGCGGACGATGACCTCGAGGTTTTGTAGCCGTTGGCTAAGCCTCTGGGTACTCCGGCCCTGAAGCCAACTGGGAGTCAACCGCTTGGGGTACACCAATATGGATGCGATCACTTTGAAGACATCCGCGAGCTGATCGTCCCAATACTTAGCCGGATCAGTGCGGTAGCGCTCGTGGAGCACATTAAGGATTGATTCAACCTTCATGAGAGCAAGACCACCACTGCCAACCCCCGGCGCTGTCAACCAGGATGCGTTGCCTGGGCCCGGGATCCACGGCGCCCCTATGTAATCCACGTCCGTTCCACACCACTCCATCAGTTGGTCGGAAAGGACCAGCGCGTCGAGATGTTGCATAAGGATATACTTGTAGTTTCGGAATTTTTTATAAAACTCTTGCCGGTACAGGAGACGGCTGTGGGCCCGCGCGGAACCGAAGAATTTTCGGCTGAAATGGAGCGTCTGGAATCCCGGCAATTGAAACTTCAATCCTCTAGGCGCGATTAGAAACTTGTCGTAGCCCCCAAGAAAATGGCGCAAATGACGGAGCGAAATCTCCTCATCGGCGGTCAACTCTGCCCGATTCGAGATCGGCACTACAATCGCCACCATTTTGGAAGGACGCCCGGCCGAGCGATCTAGAGACATAAGCAGGTTAGTGACGAATCTCAATAGAAATCTAAACACGTCTTTGGTCCCCAAGTAAATTCAGCGGCGCGTTCAGGGATTTCGTTATTGCTCGCGGTACTTTTGATGCGTAACCCAATTTCGTCTAATGAAATCGGGCAACTGCTGCAGCCACCAATGAGTCTCCCTCTGAGATTTGCCGTGCATCCCATTCCGAGCGAACAAACGAGATGCCATGATTTGAATTGACGACGGGACCTCGCATGAAGTCAGGCCCCAATGTCACAACAAAACTGGCCGCATCGCGAACCCAGTCCAGGTTCGAGGTGCCACTGGTGTCCGCCACCCACGGCTCGACTATGTAGGTTCTTGGATACAGGGGGAGAGAGTCTATCCTCATACGGTATTCAACAAGGCCCTTCACCACTCCCATTCTGAAATCGTAATGAGAGGACACGCACGCGGTAGCCAGCGTTCCCCTGTCGGTTAGAATATTAATTGCGAGAGTCGGATTCTCAATCGCCTCGAAGAAATCGGCGCGCGCAATTATGTTGACTGGCTCGCCCATCCGGAAGTGAGTGCGCAAATTACCCTCGTCATCTTCAAATCGAATACTTCGGATTCGGGCTCCGCCGTTGCCCTGCCGAGTGCGGTCTTCAAGGTCATTAACAACGGCATCCAGCGCCCGCGATCGAACGTGATGGTTCACGGCCTCTGAAGTGGGACCGTCAAATGCGACCTTTCCGGATTCCAGAACTATTCCTCTATTGCAAATGGCATCGATATTTGCCATGTCGTGGCTGACGAACAGCACCGTTCGTCCTTCCGAGCGGTTAACGTTTTGCATCTTCCCCAGACACTTCTGCCGAAAGCCTGCGTCTCCAACGGCCAAAACTTCATCGACGATCAGGATTTCCGGTTCCAGGTGTGCGGCAACGGAAAACGCGAGCCTTACGTACATCCCACTAGAATACCGTTTGACCGGCGTATCGATAAATTTCTCGACCCCGGAGAAGTCAACGATCTCATCGAACTTTCCACTAATCTCCCCTTTGGTCATGCCGAGGATAGCGCCATTGAGGAAGATATTTTCGCGGCCAGTCAATTCCGGGTGGAATCCCGTCCCTACCTCCAACAAACTGGCAATGCGCCCCCTGACTCGCACTTCGCCGCTCGAGGGCGCGGTGACGCGCGACAGAATTTTCAGCAGCGTACTCTTTCCGGCGCCGTTACGCCCAATGATCCCAAGCACCTCGCCTTGTCTGACCTTGAGCGAAACGTCGTTGAGGGCCCAGATGGTGTCACTGGCGTTCCCATTCTGGCCCGCGCCGTTCCCATTGGCTCGTGGGCCGATCCTGGAGAGCGGATCAGGCTTGCCCCTTTGCTTTGCCCACCATCGGTTGACATCATCCACCAGCCGTCTGCCCCTAATGACGCCCAGACGGTAGAGCTTTGAGAGATGATCAATATGTATTGCGATGTCAGACATAAGGGACCGCTCAAACCCGGTTAGTCACGCATGCCCACGGTCGCTGGATTCCTCAAACGGTATCCATAAACGTCCGCTCAACTTTGTTGAACAATAGGATGCCAGCTGCCAGAATCAGCGACGTGGCCGCGGCGGAGATTCCCAGGAGTCTCCAGGCGAAGATGCCGGTACCAAGAAACGCGTAACGGAACGTCTCGATTATCGGCGTCATCGGGTTAGCGAGCATGATCCAGCGGTATTGTGCTGGGAGCTCGGATAGCGGGAATATCACCGGCGTCGAGTACATCAACAACTGAGCGCCAAACTGAACAAGGAACCGAAGATCCCGATAACGCGTCGTCAGCGAGGACACAATGATCCCGCTGCCCAACCCCAGGCAGGCCATAAGCAGAAGAAGCGGGGGCAGTAGCAGCAAGGCGAAAGTGGGGCGCATGCCGGCTCCATTCGCGAGGAAATAGAGATAGAACCCGAGAAACAATCCAAGCTGGATGCCGAACTTGATCAGGTTCGAGATCACGATGGACACGGGCACGGCTAGCCGAGGGAAATAGACTTTACCGAAGAGATCTGAGTTTGCAGAGAATGTCTCCGAAGTTTTTAAAAGACAATCGCAGAAGTAGTTCCAAGCGGTGACTCCGGACAGGTAAAACAGGATCTTGGGAAGGCCGTCAGTTGAGAGCTTGGCGATATTTCCAAAGATCAGAGTAAACGTCAGAGTCGTTAGCAGGGGCTGAATGATGAACCAGAGTGGACCAAGGATCGTCTGTTTGTAATAAGAAACGAAGTCCCGGCGCACGAAGAGCATTACGAGATCACGATAACGCCAGAGATCAGCAAGGTGCAGGTCCAACCAACGGGTCTGCGGGCGGATAACCAGCGTCCAGTCCTGCGGTTCGAGTCTGGCGTAAATGCGTTTGCTTGAGACCTGATCGGACGCTATCACAGATTGTCGAGCATTCGCCGCCAGGATTGAGACATCTTCATTCATAAGGCAATTAAATCTAAGACAAAGCACCGCGTTCCACTCGGTGCACAATTCGTTAGTGCGCAGATTGCGCGACCTTCGAGAGCCGTCTCCGAATATCGATGTGGTTGCAATCTCGCGTACTTAGGCGTCTCTCTCCCGCCGCCTCGGTGGCACTGCAGACCCCCACTCCCGGACCTGTTCGGATGGGAAGTCATCCGATCTTATCGAGCAACCCAGAAAAGGCATGCTTTACCTGTTTCATGAAAAGCGCCCAGACGGAAAAGCCATACATCCTAACCAACCGGATAGGCCTGAGCAGGTGGTACAGGAACGACAGAGGAGCGGGTAACCTAATGAACTCTCGATCGACCTCATTAGGTTTCAGCAGAACCCGCCCGTATTCGAGCCAATTGTAGAGGCGGAGTCGCGTCCGATCTCTGAACCTATCCACCAAGGAAATAAGATGTCCCTTCCCGATGAACAATCGGGAACCAACTTCAGTGTCGTCGAAAATGGACTCACGAATTTGGCGGGCAAGCAGTATCGCCTGAGGGTGCGCTTCGATCTTCTTCGAAAGCTCTTCCGGCAATCTCGTGCCCAAGAGATCCCGCGCAATAAGGAGGCCCAAGAAGAGCATTTTCCTGACGTGCAGCTCCGTAGCTCGTTCAACAGTTTCTTTCCAGCGGATCCCGGGACGAGCGGCCACTAGCTCGGCGATATCGCTGACCCACTCGAGCCGTTTGAACGAGTGCTTAGCTCCATGTACACAGAGGATGAGCAGCAAGTCTTCGGGGTGTAGATTGAGCACAGAAATGTCACCCAGGGATAAACTCTCGAGGCGTCCCCAAATCTGCGCCGTCTCAAGCGGAAACAGGACGAGGCTCGCAACTTCCCAGTGAAGTTCCAGGCTGACGAACCCTTCTCGCCCCACAAGAGCAAAGTCCTTTTGGTTTTTCGAGCGAAGACGAGATTCCGCTTGTCCGCTAGTAATAGGTGTGCGCTCGTGATAGCCCTCAGCAAGCAAGAGATCTTTTGCCGGCAGGATATCTAGCTTGTTAACAAGGATGTCTAGGTCGCCAAACGATCGGAGGGAAACGTCTCCATAAACCGACGCTGCGAGAACTGGTCCTTTGTACGGCAACGCTGTAATACCACGCTCAGCCAGCAATCTCAGAAGCCGTAGCAACTCCGCAGTGAGCAAGAGGTTGCGCTGAACATGTGAGTGGAAACACTCGCGTAGCTGACGGGCGACTGATCGAGGTATCGCCTCAGGACAAATGGCGCTCAGGTTCTTGTACAACAGCGGAAAAACGTAGTGGGCGAACGACGTTCGTATCAAGTACTGCCAGTCAATCGGGCTTCGGAGCAGCTCTCGAATCCGGTTCACTTCTGCCGCGTCCACCGACGTGCGGGCGCAGCAGAGGAGTAACTCGATTTCCGG
>CAZOOE010000186.1:0-11491 GCA_964581275.1 uncultured Clostridia bacterium | reverse complement strand
TCTATGAAAGTCGCTCGGCTTGCTGAGTACATACCTACATCCACGACCCACACCCAAAGATTAGTGCTGAATGGATTTAACGGGTTAGCACTAATTATCATAGCGGATGGCGAATCTCAAGCGACACCCGAGTCCACCTCGTGAAATGAAGTGGATGAGACAATCGAAGGACACCCTGTCCGGTCGAGCGTGTGAGCTAAGGCCGCTTTGGCGTGCGGTGACTCGTCACCGCTTTACCCACTGTGAACCTTGCGAAGGCGGCGACAGATGCCGACGGCTGCGTCTTTGGCCTGCGCGCAGCGTACATTAACGAGATCGCCAACAGGCCGGCTGCCAGAACGGCAACGATGATCTAGGGCAGGAGACGCGCGCAACACGGATCCGCATCTTACTGATGTGAAGCATGCATTAAAAGGAGCTTGCGCAGATGCGGATATCGAGGACTTCCGGTTCCATGATCTGAGACACCATGCAGGAACTCGATTAGCTGATGCTGGGACTGACGCACTCAACTGACATGCCATTCCTGAATTCTTAGTCCTGAGACTTCGGCATGGTCGCTCTGAGACCTGCATAAACAAGCCGCGTAAAGAATGCCGGATCGATCACGAACTTGCCCCACTTTTCGCCGTAGGCAGCCGTCGGTTTGGCGGCGATGACTTCGTCGGAGCGATTTGCCCTGTTTCTTCAGACGGTAAACATTCTCGCGAATGGCGGCCAGCATCTCGCGAAATTCAACCAGCTGTGCCTTATTCCCAACAGGTCCATGACCCGGAACAATGATGGTCTTATCTGTCGCGCGAATAAGCGCGGCGTCAACCCAACGAATCATGCCATCGATGCCACCGCCGGCTGCATTATCGATAAACGGATATATGCCGTTCCAGAACGTATCTCCGAGTACCAGGACGTCTGCTCGCTGAAAGTAAACCGAAAGGTCTCCGTCAGTGTGACCACGACCAAAGTTTTTCATCACTATGGTTTCACGATCGAACTTAAGCGTCTTGTCAGTCTTGAAGGTTATGGTGGGACGAGCACCCACCGGCCAGGGCTGGAAGGTATAGTCCCAGTCTTCAACTCGCGTGGTGGCCGAAAGATGTTTGAGGGTGTTCTCCTGAGCGATGATCGTCGCGCCCTGCTGGTGCAGCCACTCATTGCCATCGGTGTGATCCCAATGCCAATGGGTATTGATCACGTACTTTGCGGGTGCTGCGCCGATCTGGTCGAGCGCTGCCTGGATTCTCTTTTGAGACGGCAATGCCGTCATCAACAAGGAGCTTTCCTTCCATTGAGCACCACGATATTTCCTCCTGAGCCAAACAACACGCTCACGTTCCCACTCAGTTGCTCGACGGTGATATCAGAGTTAGCTGCTGCCTCGTTTATTCTGACAAACGGACTTTTTACTGGTCCGTCTTGCGCCTGCGCGGTTACTATCGTCGTTACCAGCAGTAGAGCTATTGCAAACAAGTGTGCATATTTTGACATTGCTTCAATCCTTCCTTTCATGCGCGACATCATGTCATGCGCGACATCATGAACGACATCGAGATTTCGCAACACGTCAAATGCCGCGGAAGGCGATCGATGACAGATACTAAAATGTAAAGCGCGTTTGTAATTCAAGCCTTCGGTTGTTCGCGGCTTCAGAGAAGCCAAAGCCGCCACCACCTGCTGGCTGATTGGCCTGACCGAACAGGGGTGATGTGATGTTGCCGATAATCGGACCAGGATTGGTGTGGTTCAATAGATTACGAGTAGAAAGCGAAATGATGAGAGTGTAACGCCGGCTTGTCGATGCTGGAGGTGGTTGTGGGCCGCCTCCCGTGCCGAACACACCAGGATTACCGCGACGGTCCTCTCCTCCACCACCTGGACCAGTCGGCGGGCGCGGCGGGGCGGAAGATGCTTCGCGACCGGGACCGAACTCCAGGGTTTTTGCCACGCGCAAATTCACAGTGATCGCCCCAGGTCCGCGTCCAAAGTTTCGCGACAAAGTCTTCTGCCCGGTCACTGGATTTGGATCGAGCAAACCATAGCTGGTTTGAATCAAACCAGGTTTGCTCGGATCGGTTGCGATGCCAGGTCGTCCGTTAAACAAAGTAGTTCCGTAAAGGTCCCGCCCAACCGTGATATCAAACGGCGGGCCGGATTCGAGGACCACAAACGGACTGAATCGCAAGTTCCAATTCGTATTGATCGAGCCAGTGAGCGACGCTCGGTGATGCACGTCGGTTGAGGCAGGGCCGTATTCACCGGTGAAATCGTACGGATTCGCCGGGAGCGTGCCGAGGCCATCCGTGTTGCTCTTGGCCCGATTGAATACATAGGACCCGGACAAGGAAAGATTTTGATTGATCCTGGCATTCACGTTGGCAATCAACTGATGCTGCTTGTAGAGACCAGATGACTCCATCAGGAAAACCGGACCCGGTCGCCCAAGCGGGAAAATTCCGGTGCCCGGTACCAGCGGATTGAAAGTTCCGGGCAACGGTGAATTGATGTTTTGAGAGCGCAGCATATGCAGCCCGTGCGAATTCGCGTATGTGATCGCGAGCGTGGTGTTGAACGGCAGTTGGCGCTCGACACTGATTGCAGACTGCATAATATAGGGGGCGCGCAGCGACGGACTGATCTGTTGAACTGACTGTATTGATTGAAAACCGGCGAGGTCGGAAATCGAAGGAATCGTGGGAAAAAAGTTCGGTGTCGTGACCACGAACTGCTGCTGGACGACGCCGTTATAGCGATCGGCAGTCAATGTATTCGAAAGACTGAACCGATCGTAGAACGTTCCGAACCCGGCGCGCAGCACCGTCTTCGGACGCGCGTTCCCCTTTGTCGTTCCGGGCGCCCATGCAACCCCAACCCGTGGCGCAAGGTCACGCCAGTCGTGAATGTTGGTTTGTGTCTCGTATCGCAGGCCGAGACTCAGCGTCAGATTTGGGCGTAGCCTCCAGTCGTCACCCACGAATGCTCCGACGTCGAATTGGCCGCCTGATACTCTCGGATCTCCGGCGTTAATACTGAACTGGGTAGCGCCGCCGCCCAGCGCTCGGATCTGGACCGGCGTGTATCCAAGCTCCTGAAAGAGCAATGTCCGCCGATATCGTTCAATCGAGGTGATGGGCTCCAGCCGCGGTGTTCCCGATGGGTCCAGGACGGGCTGGTTATTGGAGTCCAGCACGGGTGCAGTGCCTCCGCCAAATGTGAACGTTCCGCCGAAGTTCTGGGGCGATGTATTCGAATCAGTGTCAGCGCGCAGCCGTACGCCGAACTTCCACGCGTGCGTTCCTCTCACGACGAACGTGATGTTTTGAAGCTCATAGTTGTTTCGCGTATCGAGCGAGTGTCCGACTTGAGCACCGCCACCGTTGAAGGATCCCAGCACTTGAACCGCAGGGCTCATGCTATTCGCGATCGTTTCGGTATTGGTATGGAAGAACTGGAAACGGGTTTCGTTGATAATGCTTGCGCTGAGCACCGCGGTCTCGGTGATTTGGGCCGTTTGATTGAGGTTCTCGGTATGGTAACCGCGAGACTCGAGATTGAAGCCACCGATGCCCGCGTCGCGAATGTCGCTGCGCGTAAAACCGTACCGCACTATTAGCGTGTTCTTAGCATTGAGCTGGTAATCGACTCTTGGGCTGACTCCCACTCGCCGCTGCGGTGTCCGAGGAGTATCCGTAAATGGGTTGATGATCTCGAGCGTCACCGGATCGAGCGTGATCGCATTGATGATCGAGCCATTGTCGATCGAATCCCGGCGCACGTCTAGAAAGAAGGAAGCCCGTTTGTTAATCGGGCCGCTACCGCTGCCGCCATACTCCTTCAACAGGAATGGCGCCTTCTGCTCTGCATATGGATTGCGAGAGTTCCAGAAGTCATCTGCAAAGTTGAAGTAGCCCGAGCCGTGAAATTTATCGCTGCCCGGCTTGGTGAAGATCTCGATCCGGCCAAAGCCGAGCCGGTCAAACTCTGGTGAGAAAGGATTCTGATTGATTCGAATCTCGCGAATTGATTCTTTTGATGGGAGCTGCCCTCCGCTGAATCCATCGATAAAGATTGATCCCCCGCCCGGTCCCGCCGATGGTCCTGCAAGCGCCAGTAAGTCGGCCTGAAGATCTTCCGGATTGTCGGCGAGCGCTTGAAGATCGTTGCCTCGCAATACGGTAGCGCTGGCGTTGTTGCTGGACTCTGTGCTTACCACTGGCCTGCCAGCGTCTTGCACTGTGACTTGCTGCTCTGACAAGACGACTGCCAATTGCAAATCCAGCGTCTGAATTCCCGAACTTAAGGTGATGCTTGCCGGCTCCTGGAGTATCAGGCTCGGTGCGGATGCTTCGACTGTATAGTCTCCCGGTGGCAATCCCGTGAAGGAATAGCGACCGTTGCCGTCAGTGGTCGTCATCTTGATCAAACCGGCCGGGCCTTTGATAGTGACCTTGGAAGCAGCAACCACACCGCCGCTCTGATCCGTGATCTGACCGCGCAGCGAGACGGTCTGAGGCGAGATTGGATTCGATAGGAAAGCGATCACTAGAATGGAGCTCAAGAGTCCCATGAACATTGTCCTAAGGCAGAGTTGTCTTCCGCGCTATCGGCTTACCTTAAACTACGGAGAGCCCGATAGTAAGGTTACCAAATAGCGCTGCGTACGTGAACCCGCAGCAAGCAACACAAAACCAGCTACCATACTCCCAATTTCTGAAAGTATCCTGAAGATTACATTAAAATCGAACGCACCACTCTTCGGTAAGTGGAGCTTGCCCAACACGCCAATCCCCTCTTTAGGACGTTTGCGAAATTCGCTAATATGTCTCATCGATGAGGGTCCCGTTTATCATCGCCTGTTTCGTTTTCTGCGTCTTGTCGCAGGAGAGCCCTGCATACGATGCTGTCGGACAAACCGTTCGTCCCGTTGGAGTCGTCCAAGCGATCGACCTCGCCGCGAGACGAATCACTATTAAGACGGATGCCGGACCTGAGCTGAAAATCAGCTTTGAACAAACAACCAGATTCCTCCGCATACCTCCAGGGGCAGCGAACCTCGACAATGCGATGGCGATTTCGGCATCGGAGCTCAGTGTGGGTGACCGCATATTAGCACGCGGTGTGAGCGGTGGTGATTCAACATCGTTCGCAGCCAACACAATCCTCATCATGAACAAGGCAGACCTCGCCAAGAAACACGCGGCAGAGCGAGCGGACTGGGAGAAGCGTGGCATAGGAGGCGTGATCACTGCGCTGAATCCATCCTTAAACGAGATTACGATCAACGCTCCCTCTCAGGGAGGTGCAAAGCCAATGGTGATTACCCTTGCGTCTGAATCGGTCCTGCGGCGTTACGCTCAAGATTCGGTCAAGTTCAGCGACGCGCGTCAAAGCCGGTTTGAAGAACTGCGTATCGGCGATCAAATCAGGGCACTCGGAACCGCTAGCGAAGATCGGAGCAAGTTCACCGCGGAAGAACTAGTCTCGGGTTCATTTCGCACAATCGCGGCAACGGTGGTCGAATCGGATGTCGTTAAGAGCATCATCTTCGTAACTAACCTGGCCACCAACAAACGCTTGGAAGTGAAGATAGCGGGAGACTCAACTGTGCGCAGGCTTTCTCCACAAGTTGCCCAAATGTTGGCCGCACATAACCAAGGCGCAGGACCGTCTGCAATGCCCGCAGCCTCTGCGGAAGGGGATCGCTCGCGCACCTCGAATCCCGATGGTGGTAGCGGGCGATCGACCGACCAACGACCTAGGGATCTTCAGTCTATGATCGCGAGATTGGCGCCGCTGAGCTTGGCGGAGTTGAAGACTGGGGAGGCGGTCATCTTTTCATGTACGAATAGCGAAGACCAATCGCGTGTGACTGCTATTACACTGCTAGCAGGAGTCGAACCCTTATTGAAACCCTCTTCGCGAGGTGGCCTTGCGTTCGACCTCGGTTCGTGGAATTTGGACTTAAATATGAATGTAGGCGTGCCGTAATGTTGTTATATTAAATTGTCGTATCGGACTGAATCGGCTCATGAAAATGAGCGTTTGGCTCTTGGCGTTCGAAAGTCGCACAATTGGGCTCCCGATGTTGAACCGCCCGAGTTGAAGCCTTTTGCCGGGAACTCTGGAGACTTGCTTATCCTGTGAAGGCGCTGAAGGAGAGGGTCGGATCCTCTGATGAATGATATAGTCCGAAAGCTTGTTGTGGCATTGTCCTAGTCATTCGAGACTATTGTAAGTGAACATGGCCGTCGACCGGCTTAGTCATCTCTAACATCAGAATGAGAAAAGTAGTCGCTCCTGAAAACGGTAAAGAGTCGGACCCGTACCTATCGGCACGAAGAAGTTCTGATACTGTCCGCTGTTGCGCAGCGTGTGCCTTATGAACGCCATCGTTTCCAGCCTTACGTTCTTAGCCAGCCCTAGATCCCATCTAATCATATGGGCGCGAATGTTGACAGTGGAGCCAGCCCCTGGATCCTCATCACTGAATTGACCAATGATCGAATTGGCTCCCTTAATCGTGAAAAAGTAGGTGAAAACCATGTCCCCGCGCTTCGTCCACTTACCAATCTGGAGAGTTGTCATCATCGAGTCACGTTCGTGTGAGCCGGTCCCAAAATTCCGAACGAGCTGTGTGTAGAGCGAAATCGGGTATTGATGATCGCCCCAATTAAACCCAGCATTGTTGATTCGATAGGTCACTCGCCCAATCTGAAAATGTCCGGCCCTGTAGACGGCGCCACCTGGAGTCGTTGTGGCATTACCAGCGCCGTTTATTGGTCCCGATAACGTGAGTCCTATACCACTACTTACAAAGGAGACTCCCGCGGGCACCGAAGCAAGCAGTATCTGATTGGGATTGCGATAGAGCTGAACATCTGTCGTTAACTGCTGGCTCCACCGCTCGTTTATCTTGTGATCGATGACTAATCCTTGTTGAAACATGTTAGCCGATCGTGCTGTGCTTCCTACCTCAGCCCCCGCTAGGTTCAAAGGGCTGCCTTTTTCTACTATGGGGATGTTCGGGTTGCTGAAGATGTATTGGCCGGCCCGGAACTCGATCTTTGTGATTCCAGCGGGCGCACTCTTCAGCGGGATACTGAATCTCTCTTGAAAGCCGTTAAACCGAATATCATCGTCATAGACGAAAAGAGAATTGTCGCCGAAGATCGGCAACAGACGGCCGGCTTGAAGCTGAATGTTGTTGTTTGGGTGAAAGTCCAACCACGCTTCATTAATAAAGAAAGGATGTTTGATAACTATGCCGTTGAATTCTTGATCCGCTGTGAGCTGGTTGTTCGCCGGAGCAGTGGATAGCTGTCCGTGGAAGCTCAGGTACGGAGTAGTATCGACATCCAGATTCAACCTAAGACGATAACGCATTCGTACGTTTTGTTGGTGGAGTGATGGCGGATCGGGGGGCTTAGCCGCGGATCGAAAATACGCATCGAAGCGGAGACGCATATCACCGCTCCATCGAACCGGGCCAATCTTTCTCACCGTGTCCTCAACCTTTTGGAGGCGGTCACCTAATGTCTGCTCCGTCTTTGGCTGATCCGCCTTTTGAGTATTTTGGAGAGTTGCAGTCTCGGCCGCAGCGGTAGTTAAAGCGGCAACTGACGCACGTTCAATTGGTGCTTCGAGAGGCTTGTCCGTCAGCTTGCCGGAGAGCAGTTCAATGGTTTGTTCTTGTCGTTCAATCGTCCGCTGCTGCTGTTCAATTGTTTTCTGCATCTGATCGAGCTTGTCATTCTGCGCGTGAATCGCTTCTTCTAGCGCGCCAAGTCGCTCTGTGGCGCTGGCTGCCCCTGTCGCGTCGGAAAGCGCGGATGCACGCTCCCCGACAGCAGCTCTTGGATGAGCTTTTGAGTCTGACTTTTTCGCATCGCCGGCTCGGGCGTCCTTAGCACTGCTTTTCTCAGAGTCCGATTCCGATGCAGGCTTCTCGCGCTTCTTCGCGGACCCCTCGGAAAGTGTTCGAGCAATTGCAGTCGAACCTTGCGCGCAACCGATAATGACTGCCAAGATAGCGATGCATGAGACGGTGAGTGTTTTCAACGTCATTTTCTTAGTTCTCCGACGATTGAGTTTCATCGACATGATTCCTCTCCTGAGCCGCTAGTGATTGCGACATGAAATTGACTAAGAATACTCCTAACTATCGGGAGTAACGCTCGCCTCGACACGCGTCCACAAGAATCATTTCTGGCTTGCATGATCACGACGTGCTCGGACCATCAATCTACCAACAGAACACTACACGTCTGCGGCCGAGAAATGTTCTCCGTGAGTACTATTCTTTTGTAGAAGGGATTTAATCGGGGAATGAGAAGCGAATTGAAACACTTGAGATCGAAGTATCTGCTCGTTCCTGTTTCCCTGACTTACGCCATGAACTAAGGGCGCGAGGCGTACAGCCCCGCGCCCTTTAAATCTGGTCGCGGCGTAACTGCCCTTCCTTTTTGCCTACGAGGTTAGCTGACGGGCTCGGGCTGGAAGTACCCTACGCGAACCTGACTTCGCGATACGCCCCATGTTCCGTTTCAGCGGAACGTTGGTTCCCCCGCGTTGTCCTTCGTCGACAAAATCGAAGACGCCATGAACAACTTCGGCAGACAACTTGTCAACGAGAAGAACAGTAGACTCTTGGCCACGACATTGTCAATTCAAAATTCGGAGGCATTGAAACTGCGGAAGCATTTGCTCGTTCTGCAGTACTCGGTCGTTCAAGATTGGAGAAGCATAGAGAAGACGAGCACCAGATGACTCCGAGAATCACTATGCCGGATGAAGTGGATTTGAGCACTTACAACCAACTCCACGTTGTATTCACTAATGGCAAGGACGAGGTATTCAACATTCAGTTTCGCCGAGAGACTGACGGCGGAGCGGAACTGGCCGTAAATCTCATAGGTGCGACCGGAGAAGTGACTGCCGCGCTCACACTATTCGATCTAGAGGTTTGAACTCGGGCACGAATTGTCTCTTGCCGTTCTAAGTGTCATTGACTATGAGGACGGCAAGGCGTCCGCTGATTCATCCAAGAGTAGGGTGTACGTGACAACCGCCACTCGAACCGAGGTACTGATCGAGCCGAGAAAGCGGGCAGAGCCGACCCGCAAGGCGTCTGTACAGATTTAAGAATCAGGGACGTTGACTACTCAATGATCGCAGCTTCATTCTTTCTTCGGGTCGCAGCGATTTGATCAGGATTCCTGAAGTCTATAGGATAGGGCGCCCCGATACGATGTACGGGCACCCGAAACGACAGCGTAGTTTCTTCGTTATATTCATAACCGGCCCAGGAGGTGATCTCGGTTAGATCCTCTGGTAACTCGCCGTCGAATAACATCACCCAGCCGATTGGCCACCACGCAAACTCCGAGAGAAGCGCTACTTGCCCAGTACTTCTACTTCCGACTTCCGCGATGCCGCTCGTACGGCCAGCCCGCTCAGCCGGCAGATACATGAAGAGCTTCACGCTCTCGGGTAGACCTCTCGCATCTCGTTCTAGAATAAATCGGCGAAGAGCCGGCATTGCAGCGGCGGCCTTAGTTAGATCAAACGTCATAGGCGGCGGGTCAGCTAATGCTGATGGAGCCCCCACTTTTCTTAGACCTTCCCGACTTGGATCAAATTGCGATGCGACACAGATGAAGGCTACTACCTGCTTTATAACAAGCAGCGGATGCATGTCCACGGTGATGTCTACATGCTCGCCTACATACTTGCCTTGCGCATAGGGACTACATGCATATGCCAACTTAACGTACTCGCTTCCGTAGCGGTGACCGGTCTCGTTATTACATTTCTCGCGCAAAACATATTCAAAGTTACCACCTTGCTTTGTTTTCTCCTGCCAGACGATCATTGCCCTTGTCTTGTATTGATCGATGCTGCGGACCTTGTACTCGCCGCTGTTGAATGCCGCTTGAGGCGGGAAACGTTCTTTCGTGAGCTTGAGTGATTTGCCGCGTATCTTGCAGGTGCCTGCCCGTGACTTCGCCATAATCCTTACGCGCGGGAACAGATGTGTGAATCGTTCCGTCGGAAATGTGTCCTCGAAGGTGTCCGCAGATTGTTAGAGCCACCATATTGGTGGCTCTAACTTCCTGATTTTATTGATGAGCCGTGGAGGGCTCGAACCTCCGACCCGCTGATTAAGAGTCGCAAGCTTTTGCACGGCCACGAATAGAGATGAACAAAGACACACAGATTCTTAAGGAATTCGCAAGAAAGCAGTCTGTGGCCGTCAGACATTGTTACCTCATGTTCGCAACTACCTGTAGACGAACCTGTAGACGAAAATCTCGTTTTTCGATTCGTGCTACGATGCGCCAGGAGGTAAGAAGTGGCAAAGCGATATGTCGTTCGCGACGGAAAAATCTATGCGAGAGTTTCTTACTTTGATTCGACAGGTAAAGAGCGTCAACTGTGGCGGCGCGCAGATTCAAAGAGCGCCGCGAAGAACCTGGCTGATGATCTTGCCCACAGCATCAAGCAATTTGGCTCGGAGACTTTTGAACATCAATTGACGGTTGGTGAGTATCTCGACAAGTGGCTAAAGAGCCTTAAGCTCTGCGAGCGAACGTACAGCTGCTACGAAACCATGCTTCGTTTGTATGTTCGCCCCATGCTTGGGAAGAAGAAGATCGCAAGCATTCGACCTCTTGATGTACAGGAATTGATAGACTCTCTAAGTGAGCGCGGCCTCTCCTCCAACACGATCCGTAGGGCGCACGTAGTTTTCTCCCGCGCGCTCAAGCAGGCCGTTCGCTGGCGGCTTATCACGTTCAATCTTGCCCACGACATTCAATTGCCCAAGAGATTCAAGCCGGAGATGAACACACTAACGCTCCAGGAAGCGCAGAGGTTTTTGATCGCCGCCTCCAAAGATAAATATGGTCTCGTATTCAAGATCGCTCTTTGGACCGGGATGCGTCCGGAAGAATATCTGGGGCTGCAATGGAAAGATGTCGATTTCGACGAGGCCACCATCACGGTCCAGCGTGCGATGCTATTCAATCGCAAAGGCGGACAGTGGTACTTCAAAGAGCCGAAGACCGCGCAGAGCAGAAGAACGATCCCGATACCAGCGCACCTGGTCGCGCAGCTGAAGCGACACCGAGCAAAACAGGGTGCAGAGCGGCTAGAAGCCGGTGAAAAGTATCAGAACAATGACCTGGTCTTCGCCACTAGTTCGGGATCACCTATCTTGATCAGAAATCTCGACAGGAGACACTTCAAACCGATACTCAAGAAGGCAAAGCTTCCTGACATTCGCTTGTATGACCTGCGGCATTCTTGCGCTACGCTTCTCTTCGCTGCCGGGGAGAACGCCAAGGTAGTCAGCGAAAGGCTGGGACACTCCAGCACCGCTTTCACTCAGGACACCTATGTTCATGTCTTGCCGTCCATGCAAAGAGATGCTACAAGCAGGTTGGAAGGTATACTAGGAAAGCGTTGATTGACTCCCTATTCACTGGTCTTTACC
>CAZOOE010000185.1:0-11502 GCA_964581275.1 uncultured Clostridia bacterium | reverse complement strand
AAAACGCAACCAGTTCCGCGCCCATCATCGGTGACGCCGGGCGCCGGAAGTTCGGCCGCTTTTGCTGGTTTGCGGCGCATTGCGGGCGGCGCTCGCAAATTCAATGAGTCGTAATGCCCGGTGATCATGATCCAGCGGTCGGCGGCCTGTCGCATCTTACCCGGCAGGATCGCCACAACGTTGCGCAATTCGACGTCTTTGTAGATGCGCGCGGCCTTCGGAATCATATGAGTGTCGAACGAGACGTCGAGGCGTGGGCTGTAGCTTTTGAGCTGGTCGAAGATCCATTGCCGCGCGGCGCCGATGCCTCGATTGGATTGGGTGGGATCAGAGAGCGTGTTGCGGGTCTCGAAACTTTCGAGTTTCTTTAGAATTTCGGTGATTCGGTCCGCCGAGATTTCGGAGACGATCTTCTGAATCTTAGGATCGAGTCGCTGAGACGGCATCGGAGGCGTTTCGTTCTGCGAGCCCGACCCTTTTTCACTGAGCACCAGCATCGAGTGAAAAACAAGACAACCCGCAATCAGGCGACCTGGTTTCATCTGCTTTAGCCTTTCAGATGTTGCATAGACTCTGCAGTCCGAGCCACAGCGGAAAAGTGGATACTCTTTCAAAAAAGCGGGGATGTTCATGGGCACCCAGTGGGGTGCTATGTTTAGGAGTCAACTAGCCCTGAAGTCCGACTGTCGATTATCAAACCGTAATCGTTGTGCCGTCGAACTTCGTTAGCAAAAACCCGCTGAACGATTCGTTGTAACAGCTCTTGGTATCCTTGAGGATGCTGATCGCAACCTCTTCTCCGAGCTTGAGCGCCTCGGTTGCATCTGTGCGCCAATGAACTCCAGCAATGTTGCGCCCCTGTGCGACATTCGATGCGATCTTATTCAACTCACCTCCCACTGTCAGAGGGGTGCCCTGATAAGGCACGAGGCTCAGGCCGTCGGCGCTCGGAACAACCGGGTTCTTGATTTGCGCCGACTCATCGAAGAATGCCTTGAGCATTGTGACTGCGCCGCCCGCGACGGTCGCATGTCCTGATCCGAAGGAAGTGTGCAACGGAGATCCTTCCGGAAAGGCCAGTGGCAGCAGATGAGAGCCGAACTCGCTAAAGATTTCGTCGAGCACCGTGGAGCTACCAAGGTCCGAATGAAACGGATACGTCCGGCGTCCAAGCCTCTGTACTTCGACTCGCCCGCCAAATTCTTCGGGCCGTAGTCGGCGGTGCACCATCCACTTTTGAAACCACTGCGCTTTGAGCGCTCTCGTTGCCGGCTCTGTTACTAGCGTCGCGATTGCTGGTCCTCCGAAGGTGCCGAAGCCGGTTTGAGAGATAGAGCCTGCCGCCCCGGCTGCTCGCGGTCGGCCGCTGCCTGGATCGAGCACGGTGCCGTACGGATTTCCCGCATCGACCGGATAACCGCCCCCCGCTATGACGAGAAACGCCACAAGGTACGCCTGAAAGAGAACGTCCACGTGCACGTACTGACCCAGGTCCCGTCCGTTTCGACAGAAGAACTTTCCGCCCGGCGTAAGAGTCTGAATCGGCGCGAATCCGTTCTGAATATCCAACCACTCTGAGAACGATGCTCCGAAATCTTCGTCGGGAGCGTTGGAGTTGATCCTTTGATCGACTTCCTGAGCGCCGTACACCGCAGTTTGAAGAAGAAACTGCGAAACGTAAGGGCCGTCGGTACAACCAGGGAATTTGTCGCGAAACAGAGTCTGCGGCGTGACCTGGCCCCCTGTTTTTGGCCCCCTGAAATCCGAGAGCCGTGATAGATCATCGGCTGCCTTCACGGCAATAGGATTTGTACCGTAGTCTAAGAAGTTCACGTCTCGCAGAAGCGCCATCCAGTAGAGCTCCACCATTTCTCCGGCTTCTTCGGCGCTCGCGAACGCCGGGGCGGCGCGCATCGCGAGTTGATGTGAGTCGGTGCCTTCGAGATCGAACGCATAAGCCGATTGCGGATTTACCTGTCGCCGCTGTCGAAGGGGATCCGGACAGCCGAAGAGCCCTCTGGTGACCAGTGAATCAAAGTCCGCATTGTTTCCGCTGGCGATGGCGGCAAGCAGGCCGTTATAAGCAGTGGCATCTACTTCTCCCGTTAAGGGGTCGTGCTTTAGACCCTTAGAGTAGTTTCCAATTCTGGTCGGGTATCGCGCTTCGTCCCCGTTATCGGGATGCTCGGGGATTGGAACAGCTCGTTGTTGATTAGCCGCGTCTATGCGAATGTTCTGCGCCTGCTTGGCGCGTTTTTTCCCGTTCGCTGCCGACTGTGGCTCAAACTCCTGAGCGAAAGCTTGGCCGCTGCCGGACACCAATAGTGGAGGAAGAGCCGCAACGCCAGCGGCAACAGTACCAATGAACGCTCGTCGGCTGCGAGAAGCTGGGTTACCAGCTTCAGTTCTCGGTTGGCCTTCTTTCGAGTACGTCGCTAACTCTTCCGGACAATCGGCGTATCGACTTGGATCGGATTCCTCTTTCATTGTGTTCGCTCCCAGTTTGAAATGGCAAAGTCACATTAAAATGCTGCAGTGTCGGAGATCGCTACTGAATAAAAGTTTCACCAGCGACGGCGCGGGGGGCTCAACTCCATCCGCCATGATGACATCTATGCGGTCATATATCCTAAGGAGTCGGACTCTATATGCTGGTGTCTGAAAGTGTCAAGGGTAGCCTACGGTTCATCCTGATGCCCACATTGTCCTGAGAGCTCAGAGGTGACAGGCGATGCAAACGGACCCCTATGAGAAGCCTCTGCAGGTTCCAATCTCATCACCTGCCGCTCCTGCCTTTTCTGTGCGCAGAATCCTTGCACTCGTGACGCTAGCAATGCGGATAGAGTAGACTCGCTAAATATTTTTGCGACTCTTATGTCGATTCCAGGGAGGTAATGTGCATATAGCAGACTTGCTTAAGCTCAGCGGAATAGCCATCGTGATCATCGGGCTGGCGCTTCGGTTACGCACGACCCTCGTTGTGGTCACGGCGGGCCTGGTGACCGGACTCGCCGCGGGACTGCCGCTCTTCTCGGGTGAAGGCGTGTTTGAGGCGATTCCCTTCCTTACCAAGCCCGGTCAGGAAGGCGTCATCAATATGCTTGGCCGAGCGTTCGCCGAGAACCGGCTAATGACTCTGTTTATCATCACGCTGCCGGCGATCGGGCTCGCTGAAAGACATGGTTTGCAGGAGCAGGCCGCCGCGTTGATTCGCCGATTCGCCGCGGCCACTGTTGGCCGCCTCCAAATCGTTTATCAACTTTTCCGCGTACTAACCGGAATACTCGGGATCAGGCTTAACGGACATCCGTCATTCGTCAGACCGCTGATCTTCCCGATGTCGGTGGGCGCTGCGGAGACGACGTTCGGAGCGTCGAGCGCGGACGGGGTACCAGAGGATGTAGTCGAGGAAATCAAAGCGGCAGATGCAGCAAGCGAGAACTACGGCAACTTCTACGGGCAGAATCTGTCGGCGGTGCAGCCGGGCATCCTGTTGGTGTTCGGGGTGATGATTGGGCTTGGATATGCAGTGAGCGTGTGGAGCCTTGTGATGTTCGCCATTCCCATCACCACCATCTCGGTAGTACTTGGATTGATCCAGTTCTGGCTACTTGATCGACGATATCGAAGAAAGGCGGCGACGACCCAATGATCCAAAACTCAGCCGCCTCGCTGGGGTCGATTCTCAGCTCACTCTTTAGCCTCAACTCGGTATATATTCTGACCGGGTTCGTGCTCTGGGTATTTGCGGCGCTCACATTTCGTGACCGCGCCAACAAGCGCCGCAAGGGGAGCGGGTTATTCTGGTTGATACTCGGAGCAATCTTCGTCTTTGGCAGCGTCCTTCCCCACTGGCTTACCGGGCTGATGATTCTTGGGATGGTTGGAATCGATGGAACCGGCGGCGTTGCTCGCGGGCATTACAATGAGTCGGCGAAGGGGGAACAGACCGAGAGTGCTCGAAGGCTCGGCGACAGAATCTTCATTCCGGTCCTAGCGATTCCGATCGTCACCTTCGGCTTTGCCATCGCATTCCGATTACTCGGGTTGGACGTGAATCGGGGCGCGCTTGTTGGTCTGGGGTTTGGAGGGCTGAGCGCCATCGCGACGTGCTTGTGGATCACCGGCGACAAGACGAAAGTGATGATGCAAGAAGGCCGGCGCCTAAATGATGCGATGGGCGCGGTTAACATTCTTCCGCAGCTGTTGGCCTCGCTCGGAGTGATCTTTACCGCGGCAAAGGTCGGTGATCTGATCGCGAGTGGCATCTACAAAATCATACCGGCCGACAATTTATTCCTGCTGGTGTTGGCGAACTGCCTGGGAATGGCGTTATTTACGATCGTGATGGGGAATTCGTTTGCAGCCTTTCCGGTGATAGCAACCGGAGTACTCGCTCCGCTGATCATAGTCCCATTTGGCGCCAGACCGGAAATGGTCGCAATCATCACGTTGACTGCCGGATCGAGCGGCACCCTTATCACTCCGATGGCCGCCAACTTCAACATAGTCCCAGCGGCGCTTCTGAACATGCGAGATCAATATGGAGTAATCAAGTTTCAGTTGCCGTTCGCTTTGACTATATGGTCGATGCATGTGATCTTGATGTGGCTGATGATCAAACTGTTTTGAGGTGTGGTAACGAAAAAACAAGAATCCGAAACAGAAACCGTTTGATTCCAACCCGGTCTTGCTGTATAAGGGAATTGGCACATCTAATTGTTCTTGGAAACCCCGTACAAGGTTCCGATCGATTTTAGGGCAACCACCGGCAGCTGGCCCGGTTTGTTGCCGGACTGGCAGTACAATCACTAACTAACCGGAAACGGACGCTAGTAACAAAACACTTGCCTGTGCCTTAACAACAGGAGATTCTAATGGATAGAAAGTACAAGCAACGCGGCTATCAAAATGAAGAAAGAGAGCAAAAGCCGCACGCTACGAATCAACAAAGGAACGACGTTCGCGCACCAAAGATGCCCGCCTTCCGCGAGGTCACTCGATGTGCCCTCTGCGGTACAATGGTCAACATTGACATAAACGGGATCGCGACCGACGCTCAGTGCCCTAAGTGTCACAGCGATCTGCACACCTGCAAGAACTGCGTAAGCTTCGATCCTGGCGCTCGATTTCAGTGCCGCAAACCGATAACCGAGCGGATTCCGAAGAAAGAACTGCGGAATGAGTGTGCGCTTTTTGAAGCTCGCAAGACCGTCGAGCGCGAAACGACAACGGCCGTTGCCGAAGTAAAAGACGCGCGCTCCGCGTTCGACAAGCTCTTCAAGTAACCAGAACGGTTTCCTTACCAACCTCTGAGACCCAATCGGTGAGAGCGGTGCACCCAGTACGTCGCCGCAGCCAACGCAACCTCCCACACCCAGTCGAGCGTGAGCGGCTGCAAAATATACGAGTCTTCAATGGGGCGCAATCAGGCTGGCGGAGGGAGAAACCTTCGCACCAGAGAGCGGTACAACAAAGCGCCGATCAAACCACCGATGATCGGCGCAGCTATGTAAAGCCACCACTCGTTGCCGCGCGGGCCGGGGAACGCGATTCGCCCAAAGCCAATGACCCAGGCGAACAACCGCGGCCCGAAGTCGCGCACCGGATTCACCGCGTCCATCGTCAGCGAGCCTCCCACGCCAACGATCGCGGTGACCGTCAATCCGATGAAAAGCGGGCCCAACCCTGCCTGTGGCATGCCCGGGTTGTCGGGTTCGGTAAGGGCAAAGATCATGAGCAGGAGAAACATCGTAAGCAGAAGCTCAATAAAGAAGGCCGCGCCAGTTGACACCGTGGCCATTGCGCTCGGGTCGACGCCAATGCCGCCCGGATTCGGATAGAAGCACGAGAATATCGCCATCAGCTTCTGGCTGCCCGGCGCCCCAACTTCCACGCCGAGCTTTTCCAGAGCGCGCGGCCAGTAGCCATGCCACATTCCGTAGACCGCGGCTGCCCCGGTAAACGCGCCGGCGATCTGGCTCAGAATAAACGGCACGACTCTGCTGCGTGGGAAGTCGCGGAAGACCGCCATTGCGATCGTGACCGCAGGATTGAAGTGTGCCCCGGACACCGGCCCGGCCACGTAGATGCCAAACGTCACCGCGAGCCCCCACATCATCGCGACTCCCCAGCCGTCGAGCTGGTTTGTCATCACCGCGGCGGCAACCGCTCCATCCCCGACCAGTATCACGATGAAAGTGCCAACGAACTCCGCGAGGCACTGACCGCCGAGTGTGGCGGCGTACACACCGCTTCTCTTCTCTGTCGCAGCTTCGTTGATTGCTTCCAGGTCGACCGTGGCTCTTGCCAATGTTCACCTCGAAGATTGCGGTTTTAACCGATTCCAAATTGTCAGATCGCAATCCCGCCGCACGCTTCTATTCGAAAAACTCTCTCCCAAAAACTCATATTGAGATCAAAGATAGCGCTGGGCCAACTGCAGCGCGCGCCAATATGCGCGTCGAGCGAATCCCGGCCACCTTGCGCTTAACAGAGGCGTCGAGCGCGTCGCGTTGGACTCATGCCAGCGATTAGACGAGCCGCTAAGATCCCACACCAGATCAGCGCCCTTGATTCCCGCACGCTTGAGGGCGCCCGCAGGATTGTGACCGTTGTCGGAATAGGTGTTGTCGTGAATCCAATTGTTCTCGGGGATCGGGCCCACGTCAAAGGAAGTGCCCTTTTCAAAGGCGACCTCGAGGCTGAACACCGCGACACCGTAGCAATCGTTGCCCCGGATCTCGTTGCCGGTTACTTCGTTGTTGTCGGCAGCCATAACCATCACCCCGGTCCCCGGCGGAACGTTGGCAACGATTGAGTTCGGATTCGCAAAGTTCACGTGATTGTTGTTGATCACGCGATTGTTGCGCACGATGCAGTTGTGGCCGACCTTCGACGGGTTGTTGGGTAGAATGAATACCAGAATCCCACCGGTGTTATCGTGAACGTTGTTGTTCTCTACGATCGCGTTGACCGAGTTTTCGATCTCGATGCCGGTCACATTGTCGTGTGCTTCCGAGTCTCGAACGATGATGTCCCGCGACTGGCCCACGTACAGGGCAGCGTCCGCAATTCCGGTTGCCACGCACCGTTCTATTCTCACACCGGTGCAGCTAACAGGGTAAATCCCGTACAGCCCGGTGCTGTCAATCGCGAGATCACGGAAGTTCACGTTTCGTGCGTGCTGGGCTACGACGCCGTTAGCAACGTAGTGGCGTAGATCAAAATTCTCAATGACAAAATTGCTCCCGGTCACCAGCACGCCATCGGAAAGCTTGTCGGCGCCGTCCAAAACCGGCCTGGCTACGCCGCCCGGCACCGGCGTCGCTGTTGCGCTCACACCGCGCAGCGTGATGTTATCCAGATCAATCTTCACTTCCTCTTTGTAGAGGCCCGGCATCACCTCTATCACGTCGCCGGGCCTGGCGCGATCCACCGCGGCCTGAATCAATTCGCCGGCCTTGACTGTGATCGTTTGCGACGCGCGCTCTGCTATCACTTCCTTTGGAGAACCGGTGTTGTGTTTCGCAACGAGATCGCGCGCCGAATTCGTCAGCCGTGGAACGACCGGCAATCCTGACGGCACCTTGGCTGGAAACTCGGGGAGATTCGACTCGTCGGTGAGGGCATAGAGAAATGCGATCAAGTCCTGCTTCTCCGCAGGAGTTATCGTGTAGGTGTGAATCTTGTCGTCTACTTTCGGTTCCTTGAAGCCGACACCCGGGCCGCCACCTGCCGCGTAGAAATCGAGCACTTCTTCCAGAGTCTTGAACTTTCCGTTGTGCATGTATGGCGCGTTGAGGACGACGTTCCGCAGCGTTGGAACCTTGAACGCGTACTTGTTGCCTTCGCCCTTTGTAACTTCGAACCGGCCGTAGTCCGGTTGCGACCCGTCGGCTTCGGGCACACCGATGATCTTGAAGTCACGGTTGGCAAAAGTGGGCATGCCGTGGCATTCGAAACAGCCAGTGCGCCCTGAGCGAAACAAGTTGAAGCCGCGCCGCTGTTCAGGAGTACACGCGCCGAGCTCGCCTCTGACAAAACGATCGAACGGCGAGTTGTTAGCAGTGAGAGTCCTCTCAAACGAAGCAACCGCCTTTTGCACGTTGTCGAGCGTCACCGCCGAGCCGTCGTGCCCTGAGAACGCCGCATCGAACCGGCGCCCGTATTCGGGAATGTCTTTCAGCTCTTTCACCAACACGTCAGGATTCTCGTTCATCTCGATGTCGCTGGTGATCGGTCCCTTCGCTTGATCCTCGAGATCGTCGGCTCGCCCATCCCAAAACTGCTTGTGATTGTACGCAGCGTTCCACAGCGTAGGGGCACCTCTGCGAACTACCGCTCCACCCGCGCGCTCCGGTCCGATGCCGCGACCTCCCTTCCCCATCGACAACGCTCGCGCGTCAGTGAAACCGAGGTCCGGATGGTGACAGGTCGCACAGGAGATGTCGTTCGCGCCCGAGAGAATCGGATCGAAGAACAGCAAGCGTCCGAGCTGGACTCGTTCGTCGTCCGTGGTGGTCGCCAGCGGATTGTCAGCGCGCAGGACCATCTTCGGGAACTGACGCACCAACCCGCCTCCGCCCTTGCCGACTCCGGCGGTGCCTCCGTCGCCAACGAAGTCCGCTTGTACGGGCCAGAGCCCGAGCGCAACGAATGCCGCGATGGGCAGGGCAACCACAACGATCAGCGCGCGCAGCCAGGGCCGTCGCCGCCGTGCATGAGATTGTGATTGGGATTGATCAAGTTCAATTTGTCTTGTTGATGCTGCGGCCATTTTGGGCGCCTCCGTATTCGCAGGGTTGGAATGAATCAGTCTTAAGGGAGAAGCGATTATATTTGACGGGCTGCTCCAGTCAAAGCGATTCTTGAGTCCCACCTGACCGGCCCGGCCATCGGGGAGTTGAAATTCCGGCCGTGTTGGCATTTAATCACCGAAGCCTTCAAAGCGTCGGAGCCCATTAATGAGCGGTATGTCGTCGCGGAGTCGAGTGATAAGGTGTTCGTTGCTTGCACTATTACTGGCAACTCCTCTGTGTTTTGCCAAGAGTGGGCTGTCTCCGGGACCACGTACTAAAACTTACATCGCAGACCTTTCGAATGATGATCTTTGGGGCGACGGATTTGGCTTCGGTGCAATTGACGAGGCGTACGCCAGGGTCTTTGCAATTGCCGTAGTCGAGAACAACGTTTTTGTCGGCGGGAGGTTCACGACCGCTGCCGGCAACCACGCCAGCGCGATTGCCAGGTGGGACGGAAGTGGGTGGTCAAATCTAGGTGGCGGTCTTGATAATTGCCGCGGGGTTTTTTGCTTCCCGACAGTCCACACCTTGGTGGTTCGAGGTAAAGACCTTTATGCCGGCGGTAATTTCCTCGCGGTTGGTGGCGTGTCCGCCAATCGAGTGGCCCGATGGGACGGCGGCGGATGGTCGGCCCTTGGCGAGGGCGTTCAAATCTGTGACAGGTTTAACGATTGCGTCACGGTCTTGTCCATGGCGGCCACCCCATCCGAGCTCTATTCGGTCGGCAGACTCATTACCGATGTCGCGTCATACGACAACATATCAACCCTTGAAAGCTTTACTAAGTGGGACGGTAACGGCTGGACAATCCAGGGTGGCGTCAGTGGGCTCAATGCCTCGGTGTCTCTCTACGCCGTAGAAGCTGCGCAAAAGAAAGTTTACGTCGGCGGAGTTTTTAGTCGGGCGGGTCTCATTGGTGCCAATAACATCGCCGGCTTCGACGGCACACAATGGAACGCAATGGCCGGTGGAGTTGAAGGGTGCACCGACGCTTACCAAGGCTTTCCCTGCTCGCCGTACGTATACACGATAGCCGCCGCTGGGGATGATGTTTATTTTGGCGGTGGTTTTACCTCCGCGGGCGGTGGGCCGGCACACAACATTGCGGAGTGGTATGGGTGGAAGTGGGCAGCAATTGGAGAGGGAGGGAACGGCCCGGTTCGTAAGATAGCTATCAGCGGGAACAGCATCTATGTGGGTGGCGAATTCACCTCGATAGGCGGCGTGCCAGCAAGCGGAGTTGCCAGGTTTGATGGCAATCAGTGGTCTGCTCTGGGGAGCGGGGTCGACGGATATGTTGACGCATTAGCATTCAAGGACAACGAAGTTTACGTGGGTGGAGTCTTCAGCAAAGCCGGCGGCAAGCCGTCTCGTAACTTCGCACGATGGATTGATCCAACGTTTGTTCCTCCTCCGCCTCCGCCACTGCTTCCTCAAATCACCGGCATCAGTATTGTGCGCAAGACCTTGACTCTGACCGGCGCAAGATTTGATCTGGGCGCTGTCATACTGCTTAACGGCGAGAAGCAAAAAACTCAGAACGACGAACAGAATCCCACTACTCAGTTGATAGCAAGAAAGTCGGGTAAAAAGATCCGAAATGGAGACAAGCTACAAGTCCAAAACCCGGACGGAAAGCTCTCGCCCGAGTTCATGGTAACACTCTAAGTTAATTCCGGTTTGAACGGATACCCAAGAAGAGCCGACGGCGCACGCAGATCCCGCTACGCAAGATTGCTCAATCGGTCTGTTCACTCGATCCGCATTTTGAAAGGCTCGCCGCAATGTCTGCCGCCACAGCCGCGTTGTTGACGAGCAAAGCACGATTAGCTCGAAGCGAATCGCCCGCCGTTAGCCGTTCAAGCTGTGAAAGCAAGAACGGCGTAAGCGCCTTACCGCGAATTGACTGACCCTTTGCCATTGCGATTGCCTCCGCACACGCGCCCTCGATGTCAGATATCGGTATCTCGAACTCGCCAGGCACGGGAACGCATACGAGTACCGCACCTACGCCGCCCATCCTCCAGTGGGATTTCGCGACTTCTGACGCTTCCTCGGGTGTCTCGACCCTCACGTCGACCGCAAGCCCGCTAGTGCGCGAGTAGAATGCCGGAAGCTCATCGGCGCCGTAACCCACAACGGGAACACCAAACGTTTCAAGATACTCCAGCGTCTTTGCAAGATCGAGGATGGCTTTAGCTCCGGCGCATACGCAGATGAGCCGAGTGTTGGCCAGCGAAGTCAGGTCGGCGGAGATGTCCAGTGATTCGGTTACTCCTCGATGCACGCCGCCGATTCCACCGGTCGAAAAGACCACGATCCCGGCCGACTGGGCAAGCTTCAAGCTCGAGGCGACGGTGGTCGCGCCCCAGCCTCGCTTTAGCATCACACCTCCGAGGTTGTTCAGTCCTACCTTTTCGATTCGGCGGCCGTCTGGAGATTGGCCGGTTGCAAAGCGGCTGATTTCATCTTCGCTCAATCCGACTGTTGGAATTCCATCGATGATGCCGAGCGTTGCTGGCATCGCGCCGCGCTGCCGCACGGTTGCTTCGCAAGCCAGCGCGGTCTCGAGATTGAGCGGTTGAGGGAGACCATGAGCAATCACCGTTGATTCCAGTGCAACGACGGGGAGTCCTTCGGTGAGAGCACGCCTGACTGGCTGTGCGATGCGAATGCCAGTTCGTGATGCGTCCTTCAT
>CAZOOE010000184.1:0-11546 GCA_964581275.1 uncultured Clostridia bacterium | reverse complement strand
CTCCCCCCCCCCTGCATTCCGCTATCTGCCCGGTTCGCTCCAAAGCTTGCCCCCTATGTCCTTTTGTTTTCTCCCAACAGGCATCGGGTCCCAAAATAACTGCCAAGCTTGTCACCTACCGCCGCGACTGGAAAATTCGATCTCACTCATATCGTAAGGCCACCATCGGATCCACCTTCGAGGCCCGCCGTGCCGGAAGGAATGCCGCCAGCGCTGCCACTGCGATCATCAGCATAGTTGCCCCAACCATCGTGAGTGGATCAGAGGCGTTGACTCCGTAGAACATCGTCGAGATCAGGCGTGTGGCTACAAGTGTCGCGGGCACTCCAAGCGCAATCCCGGCAAGCACCAGCCAGAGGCTTTCCTTGAGCACCATCCAGAGCACACCGGCACGTGTGGCCCCCAACGCCAGACGAATGCCGATCTCATTGGTGCGGCGCGCGACCGTATAGGAGATCACTCCATACAATCCAAGGCAGGCGAGCAGCACGGCCAGCGCGCCGAAGCAGGCGGAGAGCCTGGCAATCAATCGCTCCTGCGCGACGGCCTCATCCAGTTGCTCATCCATCGTGTGCATGCTCACTATCGGCAAGCCTGGATCCATGCGCCTGAGTTCATCGCGGATACTGGCCTTCAGGCGAGCCGGGTCTCCGAGCGTGTGCACGGCCAGGCACATTCGCACTAAGCGAGGATGCGTCTTGAGCGACAGATCCTGGCGATAAGGGAAGTAGATCATCCTCCGATCAGTCTCGCGCAGGGAGAGATTGCCCTTGACATTCTTCACTACGCCCACCATTTCCGTATCCATAAACTGCGGCTCGCGTCCACCACTCATCGCGGCCCCGAAGGTCTTGCCGATTGGGTTCTGATCACTGAAGTAAAGGTGGGCCGTATACTCGTTGATGATCGCTACGTGTGGCGCTGTCTCCGTATCGTGGGCGGTGAAATCGCGGCCCATTAGCGGCGGGATGCCAACCGTCTCAAAAAACTTTGGCGCCACCAGATCGAACGGAGGATAGTTCGTATCGTCGAGCTGAAGGCCAGGAACTTGCACTCTGACGTAAGGACTGTTGTCGCGCAGCAACCCTTTCATGGACGGGCTTGCCGAAAGCACTCCCGGCAGCGCCGAGATGCGCTCTTGCGCCTTTTGGTAATAGTTCGCTAGCTCAGGACCTTTCCGCCCGCTCTGTCCTGGCCATGTCCAGATAAGCAGTACATGCTCACGGTCAAATCCCAAGTCTTGTGATTGCAGGTTGCGCAGCGTGCGCACAAAGAGACCTGCGGCGATCAGCAATAGCAACGACAACGCAACTTGCGAAACCACCAGCCACTTGCCCAAACGAAATCGCCCCGGCGAACCGCCTGAGTCTGCGCCGCGCCCGCTCAAAGCTGACGTGAGCGAAACCGTTGCCGCGCGGCGGGCGGGCGCCAAGCCAAATAACAACCCAGTTAGCAAACATACGGCGGCGGTGAAGGCGAGGACACGCGCATCAGGATGCACATCCAATTGAAAAGCGAGAGAGCCGAGATAGTTGGCTTGAGGTGCCGAGGAGAGGAACCTCACCAAAGCCTCTGTGCCCTGCACGGCGACGAACAAACCCAGCGCACCTCCGATAATGGAGAGCAACACGCTTTCAGTCAGCAATTGCCGCACGAGCCGCGCCGCGCGCGCGCCGAGCGCCACGCGCACCGTCATCTCCTTCTCTCGCGCTGCCGACCGCGCCAGCAAGAGAGTTGCAATGTTTGCGCAAGCGATGAGCAGCACCAGACCAACTCCGACCATGAGCATGGCTAAGGGTTGCTTGAAGGCTTCACGCTCCGGCGAATAACCTCTGACATATGGTTCAACTCTCGGTGTCACATCGCCGCTGAATCGTGATTGCGCCGAGAGGGCCTGACGCCAAACCACGTCAGTCGCGGCTTGGCATTGTTGCAGCGTCGCGCCCGGCTTCAAACGGGCGATGATTCGTAACCAGGTTTGATTTGGATTGGTCAAAGAATCAGGCCGCTCAGCGTTCACTAGCGGCGCCATCGCCAGCGGAAGCCACAAATCGGTGGAGCGGCCGACCCAGTCGCCGGAGAAGCCTGGCGGCGTGATGCCAAGAATGTTATACGTCACACCGTTCATCGTGAGAGTGCGCCCCACCACATCAGGCGCCAGACCGAGCCGGCGCTGCCAATAGTCATAGCTGATAACGGTCACCGGATGGTCGCCCGGCACGCGATCATCATCCGTGGTCAATGCCCTGCCGATGACGGTGCTCACTCCCAGCGTGGAAAAGTAGTCCCCGGAAACGAGACCCACTAACACATCTCCGCCATCCGCGCTGCCGCCATCCCCGTTGACCATGACATTGGATTGCCACATTTCCCTCACTGCCGAGATGCTGGAGAACGTGGAAGTCGGAAGGCCATCCCGCAACCTGTCGAAGACCGGGTAAGAGAAGTTTTCGCTCTCTCCATCATGCACATAATTGAGAGTGACGAGCTGCTTCGCATTTCGGACCGGCAGTGGTTTGAGCATCAGCGCATTCAGGACACTGAAGATCGCGGTGTTCGCGCCGATGCCGAGCGCCAAGCTGAGCACTGCGACCACAGTAAAACCAGGACGCTTGCGCAGCATGCGCAAGCCATAGCGGAAATCCTGCCAGAGTGTTTCCAGATAGTAACTCATCCTGACCTCCCGCACTTGTTCTTTAACTTGCCCTGCGCCACCAAGCTCGATCAAAGCTGCGCGGCGTGCTTCAGTCGGGTTGAGATTTCAAATCACGGCGGGAATCACCCATATGAAAATCACAACCAAGACACTGCCAAACGCGATGCCGTCCGGGCGTTCGCTGCAGACTTAGACAGTCTGCCCATTACTTGCCCCGAACCCTCCCCCAGAGCCCTCACGATAATGGGTAGTGTCTTGAAAACACTACCGGATGATGAGGATTAATGAATTCCATCCGGTGCACGGTGTACACTCCAAGACCCCCTCGTGTTGTTGCTCAGATTCAGGGTATCGATATTGTCTGAAGTTTTATTCTTACCGCTAGATCGTTCCGCTTCACCTCAAGCACATATTCGTGGCCATCCTGTTTGAACAAGCGACGTAACTGATCCACTTTCAACTCTGAGCTTGACTTGCCGTCAACTGCTAACACAATGTCCCCCACTTGCAGCCCGGCATCGCTTGCCTGAGTGTCTCGCACGACCCTATCAATTCTGAAGTCTTTCCCGGCACCGACAATGTTGAACCCGCACCAGTCGTAATCAAACGGCACGTCTATCAAGCTATTTGGCTCCAGTATCACTCGATTCCGTGAGTAATCGAAGATGACCGTGAACCGTTTGAGCAAGCCATTCCCCAGCACGCCGTCGCGGTCGGTTGCAACACCCGCTCCTTTCTGATCTTGAGAGAATCCTGCCATCCAATCTTCGAAGGAAAACCGGCCAAGTTTGAGTGTTTTGATGCGCCCTAACAAGTACGAGCTCCCTCCACCCAAACCACCTGCACTCATGCGCAGCATTCCCTTCGTTGATTCCAGCAACTTGTTTGATTCGAAAAAGTGACGCGTGAACAAAAATGTCTGCGATGCACCTGTATCTACGTCCAGCCTTGCAATCAGGTGAGCGCGCGATCTGGTTATTACTGAAGCGGTGATGACCGGAATGTCATCACGCAGTTTCAGAGGAAGAACTTCGCCGCCGCCGGCATACTTGAAGCTGCGTGGGTCAAACAAATTGACCACTTGTCTTTCGTAATCAACCTCGACCGCGAACTGTTTGAACAGATCAGCGCCGATCAGTCCCTGATAAGGCTTGTTCCTCAACGACGTGACAGCCAAATCCTTTATGTTGAGGCGAACACCGGAAATGTCAACGGGCACATCGTGAGCAAACTGTACATCGACACTGCCCTCTCCCGCTCCTTGAAGGCTCCGGTGCCCCTCAGTCTTCAGGCCCAAAGTTGCAGCGACGCTGGAATCAACAAACGTCCACTTTGAAGCGCTGTCCAGAATGAAGCGCAGCGGCTCAGAATCCTTGACCCTGACCGACACGAAGATCAAGTGAGGTATCTCGACAGGGATGGTTTGGCGCTTCCGGGTTCGGTCGATCGATTGGCGTTGAGTTTTTTCTTCTATGGACAGTTGACCATCAGCAAGTAATACATTGGCGACAATAATTGCTAGGCTTGCTGCGGTCATCAAGAGGAGGCATTTACTTTTCCGCATCGCCACGATTCTCGCGGAAATAAAAGGGAGCGTCCAATTGAAAATAAAGGTACGCCCGGCAGGACTCGAACCTGCGACCCCTGCTTAGAAGGCAGATGCAAGCGAACAACATGAGTCGAGAAATTTTCGCCGGAAAATTGTGCTTTTGTATTCTAAGTAATCAGGAATCAAATACCTTTGAAACAATAGTGATGGGGATCACATCAATCGGTGGCCAAAAACACATATGATACTTGGCAGTTATCTACAGCCGCTACTTGCGATTACACGCCTGACTCTCAGACCACGTAGCATCTCCGTCAGGCCGAGTCGCCGGGGAGTGCGCGCCGAAAACGCCCTGAGCCGAGCCCCAAGCCTACGCCAACGATGAGAAGTAGGGTAAGAGTCCCCATCGCAGTTCCGCCCCCAAACGAGTCCGCCGTGCTGGCGCGGAGCAATGGAATTCTCAGCACGATCAGGACCGAGACCAGCAGCGTTCCAACAAGCAGCGCCCACCAGGCCCACACCTCGCCTCGGCGATAGGGGATAACGGTGATCAGCACAAAGAGCATCGCGAAGCCGGCGCCGCATGCCCCGGCCGTTGCCCGTCGCGCTCGCACAGCCGTTTCCACTTCCGGCCGCCCAGCCCCCAACTCGCTCACGCGAACGCCGCCGAGCCGCTCGTTGTAAGTCCCATAGGCTCTTGACACTTGAAGAAGCGAGTACAGCAGAAATACCACGCCAATAAATGCGAGCAACACCCAGCTTGTGGTTTTCATTCTTTCCGTCCTGTCTTGCAACCACTCCAGGTGATCGCCTCTACACGTTTTTTCACCGCGGTCCGCTCAACCGCATGGTCGACCGGCCTTTCGACCCTGCTTCGTGATCCGTGACTTGTACCTTGGTCCTACCCCACGAATTTAAACATTCGTGGGGTTTATTGTTAAGCTTTCCATTTCATAGGCCACGTCTATCTCTAAACTGGTCACGACTCGTGATTTTATTTGCGCGATTAATAGTGCTAAGGGATCAATATCGTAGCCAATTACATTACGTCCCAATAGTCGGGCTTCAACCAACGTTGTTCCGCTACCGGCCATTGGGTCCATCACTGTTTCACCAAGTTTCGAATAGTAACGCAATCCATACCTAACTAGCTGCGGCGGACACTTCGCAGCATAGGCATGCAACCCGTGGGTCGCGTACAGAGTATTGTGTCCATCAAAATTTAGTTCCGGCATGTCGTCTACAACTAATATTGATTAGAAAGACCTGAAAAGCCCACTCTGATGACCAGCATAAGTAACCACAAAGAATATCACTAGAATATACATCCGGAAAAACCACAGAGGAAAAACCGTCTACAAAATTATCTACAGTGGATCTTGGGTGTGAGCAAACGCAAAGAAGAGGGGGTCAGGCTTCACTTTGTAGCCATTTGAAGAGACCGATCGCTCGATCTGAGCAACTTCCGAAGTTTGACCAGATCGGGACTCTCCGCCCGGCGCGCCCGCGCCGCTTCAATTCGTCTGGGGGAGACAGGGATAACGAATCGAGTGTTAGCTGAGGCACTCGGGTTAGGAGCATCAGCGGTGAGAGCCCGCCGTCTATTTCAATTCTCGGTTTCCTTGCCCTCTCGCCGACACATTACAACCTTTCATTGAGCAAATGTCAATATTTCCTGCCTGACCCTTTCTAGCCACTTTAGTCTAGCCACTTTAGTACCCGCTAGTGGTGTCAGCTTGATGGGGTTTTACTTGCTCGATAACTCGGTTGGTTTCTTGTTGCTCATCGTTATCATCGAATTTAATTCGTTCGGATCAACTTAATGATCTCTTGGCCGCCAGTCTCCCTCGCTAGAGCTTCCAGAGCCTGTCCCCGGTTGTTCTTAACCCTAACCCATGCCCCACTCTTCACCAGCGCCCGGACTATCCTGGCGTCCCGCCTCCGAACCGCGTCGAACAGCGGTGTATTTCCATCTCCGTCAGCTGCATTTGGGTTCGCGCCTTTTGAGAGCAATGCTTCAACTGCGGCTGCGTCGCCTTTGTACGAAGCCAAGTGCAAGGGCGAAATTCCCGGGCCATAGCGCGCGTTTACATCGGCCTTATGTTCTATCAATAGAAAAGTGATCTCGTGAAAGCCGTGAGATAGCGCTTCGCAAAGCGCGGTTTGACCATATTTGTTCTTTGCATCGATACGAGCACCGTGCGCAATGAGTAGCTTAACAATCTCGGATCTGTTGTAGGCCACAGCATAAACGAGAGCGGTCTGTCCATCGTTATCTTCATAGCCCACGCTTGCTCCGCCATCTATCAGTGATTTTGCTTTCAGCAGATCACCCAGCTTACAAGCGAGAAATAGGTCTGATTGGACTTCTCCAGAATACTCTGGAACCGGGGCCGGCTTAATGATGACCTCAATCATCTCAGTCTTCTGAGGACCGGGTTTGTAGACAAACCTCTCGCCATCCGGCGTCCACTTGAAGTAACGGGCACGGGCCCAACCAGTCTTTGGTATATACAAGTCGCCACGTACTGTCTTTTCCAACTCCACGCCCTCGGGCGTATCAGGGAATATCGCCTCGTCGGGATAGCTCTTATACCTTTGGATTGCCCGACGCAGCATTTCCTTGTCAGAGTACACATCTATCCTAACAGAGGGGGTTTCCTGATAGCGCGCAGCAATCCCTTTGAAGACCTCACCAAGGTTTTCCTTTGAGCAGAAGCGATCCTCAATGAATAGAAAAATCATATGGTCGGCAAACTGGTGCGTAGTAAGTCTAGAACTATACGCGATGCCGACCGGAAACCCGAAGGAGGTATCAACGATCCATTGATCACTCTCCTGCTTCCAAGTTGTCGACTGAGCTGGAGAATCGGCTGGGAGTGCCTTAAGACCGAGTTCGTCGGCCATAAGCAAGATCAACATTGCAAACACGCACACCATCAATCGTGGTCTCGCCATCGGAATTCTCCTTACCTGTCCTATACCTTCATGATTCCCGCTGCTAGTCCTGACATCCACCCTCAATCCATATCGTGATCGCCCGGTTTGCCTCACTCTCCGGGTCAGTTGCTTTATTATCATATTTAACGCCAAGCTGCTTTGCGATCTCCTCATGCGACAGAGCACCGCACACCAGGCTGGAAGTGACAATATAGTGTCAATTCACATGTTTATCTGATAGAACAGCCGTACTTATCACGAAGAATTACCAACTTGAAATGAATCAAAAAAAACAGCGAGGCAAGTTCATCTACAAAATTATCTACAGCGGAATTTCAAGGAAAAAAAAGAGGCTGTATATTATTGAAAATAAAAGTACGCCCGGCAGGACTCGAACCTGCGACCCCCTGCTTAGAAGGCAGGTGCTCTATCCGGCTGAGCTACGGGCGCCTAAAAGAACTAAGGCAAAAGCAAAAAGGCAAAAAGTAAAATGCCGTTCACTTTTTCCTTCGTACCTTTGCCTTTGGTTTAGTGGTCGGGGCGATTGGATTCGAACCAACGACCTCTCGGTCCCAAACCGAGCGCACTACCAGGCTGTGCTACGCCCCGATGAGCAGCACTCATTCTAAGATGAGCGTATACCGTCGGTCAATGAATCAATGACTCAATCATTGATTTTTTCTCCTGGTTTGCACGCCGTTCAACGCGTATGTTAGCATCGCCTGCGGGTGAAATATGGTCGAGCCAGCAAGTCCCATCAAACAAACAGTCCTCGATAACGGCCTTACAATAATCTCTGAACGAATGGATCACGTGCGGTCGGCGTCTGTCGGCATCTGGGTGCGCTCTGGGTCGAGACACGAAGCCGCCCCGCTCAACGGAATCTCTCACTTCATCGAGCACACGCTGTTCAAAGGCACGCGCAATCGAACCTCTCGCGAGATCGCCGTCGAAAGTGACGCCATCGGCGGGCACGTCGACGCATTCACCAGTCGCGAAGTCGCCAGCTACTACGTAAGAGTTCTCGATGAACACCTGCCGCGCGCCTTTGACCTGCTGGCCGACCTGGTGACCGTGCCGTTATTTGCCGATGACGAGCTCGACCGTGAACGGAATGTGGTGACCGAAGAGATCAAGATGGTTGGGGACACCCCCGACGATCTGGTGCACGAAGTATTCGTCGCGAATTTCTGGCCCGATCATCCGCTCGGTCGCTCGATATTGGGCACCGTCGACACGCTCGCAACTTTCAATCACGAGCGTGTGGTCGATTACTTTTCCGGGGTCTATGTGCCACGCAATCTCGTAATCGCCGGCGCCGGTAACATCGAGCACGAACGCTTTGTGGATATGGTCAGGGGCTACCTGGGCAGTCTTGCGGACCGGCCGGTCAATCTCACCGCGTCGGCTCCAGCTCACGCGGCCCGGCGCATCGTCCTGGACAAGGATCTCGAGCAGGCGCACCTGGTGCTCGGCACATGCTGTCCCTCTATGACATCGGCCGACCGCTATTCTGTTCACGTACTGAACGTGATCCTGGGCGGCGGTATGAGCTCACGATTGTTTCAAACCATCCGGGAGGAGCACGGGCTCGCTTATGCGGTCTTCTCAGGTGTCAACGCCTACACTGATGCCGGGTATCTGTCGGTGTATGCCGCGACTTCACCTGACCAGGTCACCGACGTCATAAGGCTGAGCGTCGAGGAGTTCAACCGGTTCAAGAGTGAGCCGGTATCAGACGCCGAGCTGCAACGCGCGAAGGATCAGCTCAAGGTGTCGATCATGCTAAGCCTGGAATCAACCTCGGCGCGGATGAGCAATCTCGCTCGGCAAGAGATATTCTTTGGCCGCCAGTTCACGCTGGACGAGATACTCGAGCGCATCAACCGGGTGTCGATAGCTGATGTGCAGCGGGTGGCGGGTGAGATATTTTCCTCCGACGAACTGGCGATCACTGCGGTAGGCCAGCTTGGTTCCCTCGATCTCGATCGCGCCCAAATTGCGGTTTAGTCCGCGGCCCGTGCCCGTTGTTGACGGCTAGCAACTGGCCACAGACAACTGACAACGGACTCTTGGCATGAGGTTGATCGTCCTAGGCAGTGGAAGCTCTGGCAACGTGCTCTACATCGAGTCGGGCGCGACCAGCGTGCTAGTCGATTGCGGGCTTTCAGCAAAAGAGACGGCGCGACGAATGACCGAAGCAGGTGTTGATCCGACGAAACTCTCCGCGGTCGTCATAACCCACGAACACACTGACCACGTCAAAGGCACGCGCGTATTCTCTTCGGCCGCCGAAGTTCCCGTCTATATGTCCGAAGCGACGCGTGCGGAGTGTAAATTCCCGGACGACGGTGAAAAGATTCCCTGGGGAGAAACTATCGCCTCGAGCGAGCCCTTCGCGATCGGCTCATTGAACTTCTATCCGTTCACTATACCGCACGACGGCGTTGACACCTTTGCGTTCACGGTCGAATCGGCAGGCGTGAAGGTCGGAGTGGTTACCGACCTCGGCTATATCACTCAACTGGTTTCGGAGAAATTGCGCGGCTCGACCCTTGTGGTGATCGAATCAAATCACGACCGCGATATGCTGAAGGTCGGGCCTTACCCGTGGTCGGTGAAGCAGCGCATCGCCAGCAACATAGGACACCTTTCGAATGACGAAACTGCTCGGTGGATTCGTGATGACTTTGATGGCCAGGCGGAGTATCTTGTGCTCGCGCACCTATCGCGCCACTGCAATCATCCCGAGCTTGCGAGGCTGTCGGCGCTTCAAGCGCTACACTATCACGGCTCGTTGTTTTTTCGGCGAGCGGAGGATCGAGTGAGGATTGCGCTCCCCGATCGAGCGAGCGAATGGTTTGAACTCTAGCGAGCGGGGTTAGGGCCTGGGGGTTAGGGGCTGGTTGCGCCCCGACCCCTAATCCCTAACCCCCGACCCTATTATGATCGAACGATATTCACGGCCCGAGATGGGCGCGATCTGGACCGACGAGAACAGATTCCAAAAATGGCTGGATGTCGAGATAGCCGTCTGCGAAGTCCACGCCGACATGGGTACGATTCCGCGCAACGCAGTCGACAAGATCAAGCGCACCGCAAGCTTCTCGGTCGAACGGATAAATGAGATTGAGCGCACTACGCGGCACGATGTGATCGCGTTCACCACCGCGCTTGCCGAGAGCATCGGGCCCGAAGCACGGTTTGTTCATTATGGATTGACCTCTTCCGATGTAGTCGATACCGCTAATGCCTTGTTGATGCGAGACGCGGCGACGGTGCTGCTCGAGGACCTCGATCGGTTGGGCCTCGTGCTCAAACGACGCGCGATCGAACACAAGCACACTGCGATGATGGGCCGCACTCATGGCGTTCACGCCGAGCCTACGACGTTTGGGCTGGTCCTGGCGCTGTACTACGCCGAGAACGAGCGCAATAAAGCGCGGCTCGCTCGTGCGCGCGAAGCCGTGAGCTACGGCAAGATCTCAGGTGCAGTTGGCACGTTCGCGCATCTCGATCCAGAAGTCGAAGAACGCGTTTGCGAGAAGCTGGCGTTGAAGCACGCGCCCATCTCGACACAGATCATTCAGCGGGACCGCCACGCCGAGTTCCTGGCGACTCTGGCGATCATCGCGTCATCGATGGAGAAGATCGCGCTTGAGGTTCGTCATCTGCAACGCACCGAAGTCCGCGAAGTCGAAGAGCCTTTTTCAGCAGGTCAAAAGGGCTCGTCGGCAATGCCGCACAAGCGCAATCCGGTCACCTCAGAACAGATCTGCGGGCTGGCGCGAGTTGTTCGTTCAAATTCGCAGGCCGCGTTCGAGAACATTGCCCTCTGGCACGAGCGAGACATCTCGCATTCGTCAGTCGAGCGAGTGATCCTGCCGGATTCGTGCATACTAACCGACTATTTGATCAACAAAACGGAATGGTTGATCGACGGGCTCGCAGTTTATCCACGTCGGATGCGCGCCAATCTGGAATCGCTGGGCGGCGTGACTTCGAGCGGGCAATTGTTGCTGGAGTTGACGCGCAAGGGAATTTCGCGCGAGGACGCTTATGCGATTGTGCAGCCGCTTGCAATGCGGGTGTGGGACGAAGGCGCAAGCTTTCGTGATCTGGTTTTGAATGATGCGCGCGTAACGGACAAGCTTTCACGCGAGGAGCTGGACGCGCTGTTCGATGTGCGCAAACAGCTTCGCAACGTTGATAAGATTTTCAGGCGGGTGTTTGGAGAATGATGGAACCTTTGACCTCTGACCTGACGTCTGACCTCTGATTATGAAAGCCAAGATATTCGTCACCCTCAAACCCTCCGTGCTTGACCCTCAGGGCAAGGCCATGCATCCCCGCGCATGGGCACGCGGCTATACTCGGATTAAGAACGTCTCAACCGGGCTG
>CAZOOE010000183.1:9558-11571 GCA_964581275.1 uncultured Clostridia bacterium | reverse complement strand
GTGGCTGTTTGGCGTGTGTTGGATCCACGACCGAGGCGTTGCAAGCTACTCAAACATCGTCAGGACCAGCTTGCTTCTTGTCACTTGGGAAAAGCTGAACATCCTCGATGCCATAGTCTTTGCCGTCATACCGAAAATTGAGAACGTGTTCACCATGCCGGAGTTTTCAATTCCGACCGCGGATCCGTATCACTTCAAACATATCGTCGGGCATCTTACCTTCGGGATAGGCGCGGGAATGTTATTCGGCGCCGCGACTGGTTGTTTGATGTTATGGCTGCTGCGAACCATCGTGCCTGCCCGCGCTCGCGGGTAGACTCAAGCAAGACTTGCAAGACTTGGAAACTCAAGCATTCAGGTGTAGCCCGGCTAGTGCCGTCCCTAATTCCTCGCGGCGAAGTGTCGACGACTCCTTGTCAGAACCCGTACGCGGGAGTCAGGAAGTGACGGCCAGTCAAGGGTGGCGAACCGACTTTCAAAGAATCAACATCGCGTCGCCGTAGCTGTAGAAGCGATACTCGTTTTCAATCGCATGCCGATAAGCCTTCAGAATCAACTCGCGGTCGGCGAACGCGCTCACCAGCATCAGCAGTGACGAACGCGACAGGTGGAAATTCGTCACCAAACCGCCAACCGCTCGGAAATCGAATCCCGGATGGATGAAAAGATCAGTAGTGAGCGGTTGGGGGTTAGGGGTTAGGGGCTGGGACACCGCGTTCGGATCATCTGCTAACCCCCAACCCCCAGCCCTCAACTCCCTCCTGGCCGCTGACTCAAGTGCGCGAGTCGTGGTCGTGCCCACCGCGATCACTCGGCGACGTTCAGCGAGAGCGCGATTGATGGAGGCTGCCGCCTCTTCACCAATTGAATAAGCCTCAGGTTCGACGCGGTGGTCTTCGACTCGCTCGACTCGAATCGGTTGAAACGTGCCGTAGCCGACGTGAAGCGTGATCTCCGCGATTTCTATTCCCGCCGCACGTGCGCGTTCGAGCAGTTCGGGTGTGAAATGAAGACCTGCGGTCGGCGCGGCGACAGCGCCGCGCGCGCGCGCGAACACCGTCTGATAGCGTTCGGCGTCGAGGCGGTCTTCCTCGTCGCGCTTGATATAAGGCGGCAGCGGTGTGCGGCCGATCCGATCGATGATCTCGTCGAAGTCACCATCCGCTTCGAAGCGCACCACCCGGCGCCCGCTTTCGCGCCACTCAAGCACTTCCGCGGTGAGCTTGCCTCGAGCGAACTCGACTCGCGCACCAGGCCAAAGCACTCGTCCCGGCTTCACGAGCGCTTCCCACACCAGCTCTTCCATGCGGCTCACCAGAAAGACTTCCACGCGCCCGCCGAGCACCGTGTCGCCTCGAGGAGTCACGCGAACGCGCCGGCCCACCAGTCTCGCTGGAAAGACTCGGGTGTTATTCAGCACGAGCAAGTCGCCCGCGCGAAGCTGATCGGGTAACTTCGTGAACACCGAATCGACGAACTCGCGGCGTGCGCGATCAACTATGAGCAATCGCGAACTGTCGCGTCGCGCCGATGGTTCCTGGGCTATGAGGTGTTCGGGAAGATCGTAGTCGAAGTCGGAGACTAACATGGCTGCACGGATACGAGGTCTCAATATCTCACCGCGAGACTCCTTGCTCAGGCCCTGCTACCGGCGCCTCGGCGACGTGGCGGTCGAGCCTTTCGGACGCGTCGAACAAATGATCGCGATGCAGTAGCGCTGTGAACTGAGCGCCGAACAACATAATGACGCTGGACAGGTATACCCAGGTCAGCAGAGCGACCGCGGCGCCTATCGAGCCGTACAACAAGTCGTAGTGAAAGTAAGGAAGCAAGTATGCAAAGCCAAACTTCGCCGCTTCCCACAGGGCCCCTGCCAGCACCGCCCCGGGCAGCGTTTCGGTAAACGGCACATGGGTGTTGGGAAGGAGCTTGTACAACACGGCGAACAGGATGATCGTTACCGCCAGGCTTGCCAGGACGAAGACCGTTTGCCACGCGAATCCTGAAAGCGCC
>CAZOOE010000183.1:8228-9548 GCA_964581275.1 uncultured Clostridia bacterium | reverse complement strand
GGGCGGCCCGATGCCCGCTCGAATGCGCAACGAGCCCCCACCCCGGGACCAGCAGCAAGCGGGATTTGGTACACGGCCGCCCGAACGCCGGTCACGAACGCGGGGAACAGCGTTGAGGCGGCGGGCATGGCCCACACCAAACTCTTGACCGCGATGTTCACCGCGCGGCCGTGCAAGAACGATCGCGGGTACGTGCCCCACACCCGATTGAGCGCTTTCTCGATCACCGTGAACATCCAGGAGGCGGCCCACAGCATCACGAACAGACAGCTCAGGACGACGCCGGTCGAGATGGTAGATATCGACTCGAGGTTCTTGCGGACAAACGTTTGAGCTCCGGGCAGGAACGCCAGCACCTGGCTGATGAGGTACTTTTCGACAGTCTGTTGTCCGAACAATTGGTTTCCGATGGCGAGCAGGACAAGCAGCGTGGGAAACAATGCCAGCATCGAGAAGTACGAAACCGCAGCCGCGGCAGTCGTCAGATCGTTGTCCATGAACGACATGAAACTCCGGGTTGCTATTCGGCTTCTGTGAGCTTTTGTCATTGGCAGCTGCGAGAAGTCTCGCCGATTGATTCTAAGGGCTCACCGAGAACAAAGTCTATCCATCAGTTTGTGCTAGAATCGCGCAACGATGCAGACATTCGATGTAGCCATCGTGGGAGCGGGCGTCATGGGCGCGGCGACAGCCTGTGAGCTCGGGCGCGAAGGCGCTAGAGTCGTGATGGTCGATCAATCCCCGCTGCCCAATCCGCGAGCCGCTTCGGTGGACCACTCGAAAGTGTTTCGATTTGCTTACCCGGATCCGCTCTACGTGAAGCTTGCAGTCGACGCGTTAGAACGATGGCGCGAGATCGAATCTGAGACAGGCGCGCGGTTGCTCACTCAAACAGGTGCGTTGCTGATTGGCAAGCGCGAGCCCTCCTTTGAAACCGAGTGCTACGCGGCGATGCAATCGTTGGGCGTTGGAGGCGAGCGGCTTGACAGCCGGCAGGCGGCCGGACGATTCCCCCAGTTCAACAGCAGCGCATTCGCTTACGGCGTTTACGATCCGAGCGGCGCGATCTTGCACGCCGAAACGGCGGTGCGCGCGTTGATCGACCCGCTCGACTTCTCCACCCTGATGTCGCCGGCCGACGTCTTGAGGGTCGCGGCTCCGGCCGTTTCGCCGATCCGGAGGTCGCCCGTGGAGGTCCTGATCTCCGCGGCCCCGCTGACCCGGCCGGCGGTGATGTCGCCGGCAAACGCCTGCAACGTGACCGCCCCCGCCTCGTCGACGTCGCAGGTTCCGGAGGGGGTCTTGTGGGGCCCATCCCCC
>CAZOOE010000183.1:0-8218 GCA_964581275.1 uncultured Clostridia bacterium | reverse complement strand
AAAAAAAAGGGTGTCCAGTATGTCGGGGGCGAACGGGTCGTAAAAGTCAAGCAGACCACCCCCTCACGCGTATCAATCGTCACCGAGACTGGCCGTGAGATTGAGTGCGCGTACGGGATGATTGCCTCCGGTCCGTGGTCGCGAAAGCTGCTTCCATTTCTCCAAAGCAAACTCACGACCACGATCCAGGAACTTGTCTATTTCGAGCCAGTGCTAGAAACGGTTCCTTCGGATCTGAGCTTCGAGCCAAACCGTTTTCCGATATTTCTCGAACTCGAAAGCGGCTTCTACGGTTTTCCGATTCATCATTCGGGCGCAATGAAAATCGCCAATCATCACAAGGGCGCAGTCGTTGATCCCGACTCATCACAGCGAACAGTTGCCCAATCGTTTATCGAGAGCTGCCGCAAGTTTTTCTCGGAATTTATACCCGCCCTCGCCGACGCTAGCGTTCGTGAGACGCGTGTGTGTGTCTACAACAATACGCCCGACGACGACTTCATTGTCGACTGGCATCCGCGATGTAACAAAGTGTTGGTGGTGACGGGGTTTTCTGGTCACGGGTTCAAGTTTGGTCCGACGATCGGGCGCATCGCCGCCGATCTACTGCTGTCCGGTGGCACGCTTTTCAACATTGACCGCTTTCGTTTGACGCGATTCAATAACATGTAGAGGTGAACATATGAAGGCCTTATCAGGTGGGGTGGCGGTGATCGAGCGAGGTGAACTGATGACGACGGAGGGTACGCGACGCTATCGGGTTCCCATATCGCGCGCGATGGGGGCGCGCGATATCGCGCAATTTGTCAGCAGCTATTCTGAGGGCATCTCTCCCGCCCGGCGCAATCCGGCCGGCGAAGAAGTGGTTTACGTCGTGAACGGGTCGGGCACCTGTTACATCGACGGGTACAGCTACTCGCTTGCGCCCGGCACAGCGGTGTATCTGCCACCTGGCAGCGTCTACCAGATAGAGAACCTGGACCAACGAGGCCGCGGCGTGAGCGACCTCGATATAGTCAGCGTATGTTGCCCCGAAGATGAGGACCCGGAAGTCGGAATTGATCCAATCGTGCGACCGCCCCAGGACACCAAGCCGTTTCGCACGGTGCGCGAGGAGGACGTTGAGGCAACCGCCACCGGTGACCGCTCATTCAAGCTTCTGGTGAATCAAGACATCGGCGCACACCGCGTGACGCAATTCGTTGGAGTGATCCCACCCGGCCGCGCGCCGATGCACCATCACACCTATGAGGAAGCAATCTATATCATCGACGGCGAAGGCTGCGTGCATACGGAAGACGGCGATGCGACGTTCAAAGCCGGATCGAGCATATATCTTCCCAGGCTTGTGAGGCACTGTCTCGAGAACACCGGCTCATCCAGCATTCGACTGCTCGGGGTCTTTCATCCTTCCGGCAGTCCCGCCGCGCGCTACGATGACTAGCTGTAGGTACGATTGAAAAGGGCAAGCGAGCCGACTTTATCATTGTCGATACCAATCCGCTCGAGTCGATCAGCAAACGTTTCGCAAGGTTAAGTCAGTTGTGGCTAGAGGACGAATCTTCGACTGCGACCTGATGCGGAGGATTGCGGGTTTTCAACCGTGAAACTCAAAACCGACGGATCAAGACGCCGGCTTATCAAGCGGCGGCTCGGTTGCGTAAAAGTCATCGTAGAAGCGGCGGCTGTACGCCTCAAGCAAATGCTCGACTCGCTGAAGTTCCTTCGACGCGACGACCAGCCCGGCGTGATGAAGCTTATTCAACCGATAGACGATCTCGGGATCGTCATAGGCCGAAGTATCCGGCCGCTCCTGCCTCGCCAGCGAGATAATGACTCCCGCGTAGTCGTCGCGGTGCGGCGGCAGCTCGTATGATCCTTCCTCTCCAGCCATCTCGATCCTGGCCCATTCCGCCCAGAGGTTCAGACCGGTCGCCGCTTCTACCGTTTCAGCGATGTTGGCGCCTCCCACACGCGCCGCAGTTTCGAGAAAGTAGAATCGCCCGTCCGAGCGGCTCTTTATGAACTCGGTGTGAGTAACACCGCGAACCAGCCCCAGCGTATTGACCACTTCGCGGTTAAGCGAATCAAGCGCGCTGGCGTCCTCCGAGTCGCGAGGAATCTTGCGGGTGGTGAAGATGCCACCGAGCGAAACGTCCATCGGCGGATGGCCGTACTTGTGGTGCACCGCAAACACCACCTCGCGCGCGGCCACGATCGAATCAACATGGTAGATGTCACCGGGCAAATACTGCTCCAGAACGTAAAAGGACTGGCGGTCGCCCAACGCGTCGAGCAGCGGCCACAGCTCGTCCGAACTTGCAAGCTTCTTGATACCCATCGAAGCCGCTTCCGAGCGCGGCTTCAATACCCAAGGCGGCGTCACCCGAGACATGAATCCGCGCAGGCGATCGTAGTTGAGGACGTGCACAAAATCGGGCACAGGGATTCCGGCGCTTCGAGCTTTGACGCGCATCGCAAGCTTGTCTCGGAAGTAGCGGGCGGTAGTGTCGCCCATTCCCGGATTTCGCAGGTGCTCGCGTAACAGCGCCGCTGTTTCCTGATCGTACTCGTCAAGGGGGACTATGCGATCGATGTTTTGTGTGCGAGCCAGAAAGCTGACCCCTTTGATTATGTCGTCTCGCGAGTAGCCGTCGGGCATGTAGAATACCTCATCGATCGCTTCGCGCGGCCAGTTCGCTTCACGGAGTTTTTCAACCGTGATCAACAGTACACGCCAGCCCTGACGTTTGCACTCGCGGAGAAAAGCTTCGCCCTTTTCGTAGCTCGCAAGGCAGGGCATTGTTGGCGGGTCCTGGTGGAACACGGCACGCCCCTTTGGGATTGCGGATTATATGGCGGGCCAGCGCTCAAGGGTAGCCTGGGAATCCGCCGAGGAGAGCAGGGTTCAAATGCCACCACCGGTCCCGGCAGGTCGTACACGTTGCGGATCGCATTCTGCGCGAAACCGGTCTTCCAATTGCAGGTTTCGCGCAAAGACGCGAAGATCGCAAAGATTCGCAAAAATCCGGGAAGACGCTATTCTTTGCAAGCCCAAAGCTAATCGGTTAGGATTCTCAGCGTGCGAAGCATAGTCGAGTGCATACCGAACTTTAGCGAGGGCCGCCGCACTGAAGTCGTCGATCAAATTGTCTCGGCAATCAAGTCCACTCCCGGCGCGGTTCTGCTCGATCGCGAATCCGATCCCAACCACAACCGGTCGGTGGTCACGTTCGTTGCGCCGCCCGATCGCGTCGTCGAAAGCGCCGTCGCTGCGGCAAAGAGGGCGGCGGAGTTGATTGATCTAAACAAACACACCGGAGAGCACCCGCGAATGGGTTCCACCGACGTGATTCCGTTTGTGCCCGTCGCAGGAGTAACGATGGATGATTGCGTCGCGCTTGCTCGTGCGTGCGGGGAGCGGCTGTGGAGTGACCTCGGAATTCCCGTCTACCTCTACGAGAAGGCTGCAACCCGACCCGAACGAGAGAACCTTGCAACTGTGCGCAAGGGACAGTTCGAAGGCATACGCGACCAGATCACATCAAGCGAGGCGCGGCGCCCGGACTTCGGTGAGGCGCGAGTTCATCCTACCGCAGGGATAACCGCGGTCGGCGCCCGCCCGCCCCTGATTGCATACAACGTAAACCTGCAAACCTCCGACGCAGAGATAGCCAATAAGATCGCCCGGGCGGTACGTCATCAGTCGGGTGGCCTGCGATACGTAAAGGCGCTTGGGTTCGAGCTAAAGGATCGCGGCATCGTTCAGGTCTCGATGAACATGGTGAACTACGAAGGCACCCCGCTGTTCCGGGTATTTGAAATGATCAAGCGCGAAGCCGCGCGTTACGGCGTCGCGGTTGTTGGCTCGGAGATCGTGGGCCTGGTTCCTCAACGCGCACTCAACTCGGTCGCCGACTTTTATCTCCAGCTCGAAAAATTCAGCGAAGATCAGATACTCGAACACCGACTGGCGGGAGCCATGGAGGAAGCCAAGGCATGAGCGAGCCAGCAACCGGCGAGAAGACGGTTCTCTCAAATACCATCGGGAGCTTCGCGGAGCTGGTAGCCGCGGAAACGCCGACGCCGGGTGGTGGGAGCGTCGCCGCTTATTGCGGAGTGCTTGCGGCCTCGCTCGGACAGATGGTGTGCAACCTAACCATCGGCAAGAAGAAGTATGCTGAGGCGGAACCACGTCTGATCACGATTAGAGCGGAGCTTGAGCAGCTTGGCGCAAGGCTGCGCGAGCTCATCGACGAAGACGCCGCGAGTTTTGAAGCGGTGCTTCAAGCGTATCGACTGCCGAAGGATACCGGCGAGCAAAAGGGATCTCGCGGGGAGCAGATTCAGCTTGCGCTTCGCGGCGCAGTCGATGTTCCGCTTGAAACGGCGAAGCGCAGCGTTGACGTTCTCGGGCTGCTCGGCGAGCTTGCTGATATAGGCAACACTAACGCCCTATCGGATGTGGCGGTCGGCGCGCGACTCGCGCAGACTGCAATCAGAGGGGCCTCTTACAACATTGGCGTTAACCTTGATTCGCTTTCGGATCGCCAAGTCGCGGACAGGACGCTTGAGCATATGAAGGGCATGATTCAGGAGTCCAAAGCTATCGCGAATCGAGTTGAAGCGAAGATAAAGATGTAACGCTTGTTTAGCAGCGTTCTGAGTTGAACCTTTAGACTGTCCGCTCGTCGCTTCCTCAAGCCGAATTTCACGCGGGGCGACCTAAAGGTTGAACTCAGAACGGCACTGCAATGCGCGTCTGCAGTGCGGGTGTAACGCGGGCCGCGTTTCTAATAATGGCTACTCATTACAAAGACATTCAGTTCACCGTGACCGACCGGGTGGCACGAATCGCGCTTGCACGCCCCCCGTTGAACATCCTCACCATTGCGATGATGAGAGAGATCGTCGACGCGATCAACCGCGCCGCACAGACGGCTGACGCCTGTGCGATAGTGTTTGCCGCTTCGCAGGCGAGCGGCGCATTTTGCGCGGGGGTATCGATCGAAGAGCACAAAGCCGAGACAGTGTTCCAGATGCTCGACGGGTTCCACTCGATCTTTCGCGCGCTGAACACCGTGTCAAAGCCAGTGATTGCGCTGGTCGGCGGCGCGGCGTTGGGAGGGGGCTGCGAACTCGCCGCCTTTGCCGACATCGTCATTGCCAGTTCGTCGGCGCGCTTCGGTCAGCCCGAGATAAAAATCGGGGTATTTCCACCTCTTGCGGCAGTCATACTGCCGAGAGTGATTGGTGAAAAGAGAGCGCGAGAGATGATACTGACCGGTGAGTTGCTCACCGCCGACGTCGCTCAGTCATTGGGGCTTGTGAATCATGTGGTTGCTGAAAACGGCCTCGAGTCGAGGTGCGAGGAGTTACTTAACGCATTCCGGCAGATGAGCGTACCCGCGCTGGAGATGGCTCGCAGGGCGATTGTTCAAACCTGGGGGCTTGGCTTCGATGAGGCTCTGAAACGCGCCGAAGATATTTACCTAAACGAGCTGATGTCCTTTAGGGACCCACAAGAAGGTGTTGAGGCTTTCATCGCAAAGCGACCGCCAAGATGGAAACACAAATGAAACGTGAAGCGTGATGCATGACCGGATGTCATTAACCAATCACGGATCACGCATCACTCCATATGCCAAACCCGCTTGAGATAAAGAAAACCGGGGCGAACCAGATCACCGTCCGATGGGACGATGGACACGTGAGCGTCTACTCGATCAAGTACCTGAGGTCCGAGTGCTTGTGCGCCAACTGCGTGAGCGAAGTAACCGGGCTTCGTATCCTCGATCCGCGAACCGTCGCCGACGATCTTACAGTGCTCAGCGCCGATCACGTCGGCCGATACGGTGTTAAGTTCATGTTCAGCGATCGTCACGACGACGGGATCTACACGTGGGAACGGCTCCGCGAGCTTTGCCCGTGCGATGAGTGCAGAAAGGCAATGCAAGGTCTGCGGTAAAGAACAGGTCATCGTACCAGAAACGATGAAATCCGCTTTACTGTGCCGGCTTAAGAAAGGACTCCTATGAAACTGCGGCCCGGTTATTTTGCGATTCTTGGGACTGCACTGCTGATTCATCCACTGATGACCTTCGGCAACGACATCAAGAAGAAGGAAGAGGCAGTCGCCTCCATCGAGAAGCACAAAGCCGAGCTTATCGACCTCAGCGATCAGATATGGCGCTTTGCTGAAACCGCGCTGCGTGAGACTCGCTCATCGAAGCTGCTTGCCGATTACGCAGAGAAGCAGGGCTTTCAGGTCACGCGCGGAGTCGCGGGGATGCCTACTGCGTTCGTCGCGGGCTATGGTCAGGGCCGTCCCATCATCGGCATTCTTGGCGAGTACGATGCTCTGCCGGGGATTTCGCAGAAGGCTCAGCCTGTGAAAGAGGCTCTGGAAGCCGGTTCTGCGGGTCATGGTTGTGGCCACAACTTGTTCGGCGCCGCGAGCCTGGGCGCCGCTGTTGCAATCAAGGAGCTGATAGCGGCCGGCAAACTAAAAGGTACGATTCGCTTTTACGGCACGCCTGCCGAAGAATCTGTCGGCGGCAAGATCTACATGGCTCGCGATGGGCTATTCAAGGACCTCGACGTCTGTCTGGCGTGGCATCCGGAAGACAAGACGCGAGCTGACGTCGACAGCTCCCAGGCGATCGTCGATTTCATCATCGAGTTCAAAGGCAAAGCCGCTCATGCCGCGGCTGATCCCTGGAACGGAAGGAGCGCAGTGGCGGCGCTCGAGTTCTTTACGACTGGGCTCAACCGGATGAGGGAGTTCGTCAAGCCAACGGTCCGAATGCACTACGTTATTCAGAAGGGCGGCGATGTGCCGAACGTCGTCCCCGAGTACTCGAAAGTTTGGTGCTGGCTGCGCGATTCGAAGCGCGCGGGTGTGGAGGAACTGTTGAGCCGTGCGCGAAAGATCGCTGAGGGCGCGGCGTTGATGGCCGGGGTGGAATCAAAGCTGACGATACAGAGCGGCGACTACGAGATGCTTGCCAACCTGGCCGGGGCAAAGATAATCCACGCCAACATGACCTGGCTCGGGCCGATTCAATACGCAGCGGAGGAACAGGAGTTCGCGAAAGCAATCCAGCGCGCGACCGGTGTCGAGCCCAAGGGGCTGGACGGCACGGTCCAGCCGCTCGAACCGCCGAAGAAGGATCCGGAGGGCGGTTCTACTGATGTAGGCGACGTTAGTTGGATCGTGCCCACTCTGCACCTTTCGGTGACGACTGCGCCAGAGAACGCCCCGTGGCACGCCTGGCCTGTGGTTGCCTGCGGAGGAATGTCGATAGGCCACAAGGGACTCGCTTACGCGGCGAAGGCTCTCGCGGCGACAATGGTTGATCTGTTTGAGGATGAAAAGACTCGAGAGGCTATTCAGGCCGAGTTCAACGAGAAGCGCAAGGGCGAGGTCTATAAGCCCTACATCCCCGACGGCCCGCCTCCGATCCCTAAGAATTGAGCCGGAAAAGACTTTTCAGCACCCTGCGAAACGAGACGAGGAAACAATCACATGAAAGACTCGGATGCTCTTGCAGCGGAGATCTACAAAAGACTGACCGTAAAACCGGGATCGACGATTTCCCTCGGCAAAGACTACGACCCCGGATACAAGCCTGACTCGTTGAAGAAGGAGGACGCGCATGCGCTCCTTGAAGACAAAAGGACTGAACTGGCCGAACTGCAATCGAAGCTCTACGCACAAAACATCTATTCGCTGCTGATTATTTTTCAAGCGCTGGATGCTGCGGGCAAAGACGGCACGATCAAACACGTGATGTCCGGCGTGAACCCGCAGGGTTGTCAGGTATACAGCTTCAAAGCGCCATCGGCCGAAGAGCTTGATCACGACTACCTCTGGCGAGCATCAAAAGCGTTGCCGGAACGCGGGCGAATCGGTATCTTCAACCGTTCATATTACGAAGAAGTCCTGGTCGTTCGCGTTCATCGGGCGATTCTCGCCGCCCAGCCACTTCCAGCGTCCGCAAAGGACGCGGGCACCTGGAAGCGGCGCTTCGAGGAGGTAAACAACTTTGAAAGGTACCTGGTCGCCGACGGCGTTCTGGTTCTAAAGTTCTTCCTCAACGTTTCGAAGGAAGAACAGAAAAAACGGTTCCTCGAGAGGATCGAGCAAGCACAGTCGAACTAAAACTTCAGCGTAAACGAGCACAACGACCGAGGATACGTGGCCGGCTAGTAAGAA
>CAZOOE010000182.1:2849-11572 GCA_964581275.1 uncultured Clostridia bacterium | reverse complement strand
AAAGCCTACCCTGGTGAGAAACATCTTCATCTGTTCGGAGGTTGTGTTCTGAGCCTCGTCCAGGATGATGAACGCAACTGAAAGCGTTCGACCGCGCATGAAAGCGAGCGGGGCGACTTCGATCACTCGCTTTTCGAGCAGCCGCGTCACCTTCTCATAGTCAACCAGATCGAACAGCGCGTCGTACAGCGGCCGCAGATAGGGATCGACTTTGTCCTGGAGATCACCCGGGAGAAACCCAAGTTTTTCGCCGGCCTCGACTGCAGGGCGCGCCAGAACGATCCTGTTAACCCGCTTCTGCATCAACGCCTGAACCGCGAGCGCGACTGCCAGATAGGTTTTCCCGGTGCCCGCCACTCCGATGCCAAAGACTATATCGTTCTTCTCGATCGCCTCGATGTAGCGCCGCTGGTTCGCCGACCGCGCGGTGACTTGCTTCTTTCCTGTTGGATTGATTCGTGTTCTGGTGAAGTAATCGCGTAGTGTGTAGGCCCGATCCTCTGCGATTTGCTTGAACGCGGATTTTAACTCGTCGTTCGACATGCGCCGGCCCTCTTCGAACAAGTCGGCATAGTCCTCAAGAATCTTTTCGACTACCTGAACATCGCGCTCATCGCCTTCGATCATCAGGTCGCTGCCGCGCAGGTTTACGCGCACGCCAATTAAGCTTTCGAGGTGTTTGATATTCTCGTCGTAGGGACCAAAAAGTGCCCGAATGCCTTCCTCCGGCAGACTGACTTTTTTCAAGATTGCTGGTTTATCTCCCATACAAAAAGCGCTCATCCAGCCCCTCGGGGCTCTCGAGCGCGCGCAGTTATTGCTCTCTATTGTCGATCTTCACCAATCCCAGGCTGGTCGTAGCAGGTCATAGTCGAAACCTACTACAGCCGCCCTGCCATGTCAATTCAAGCCACTTCGCACCGGGCTGCGCTTCGCGCGGAGATTGAAACCGTGCTCGGACGGGCCTTATGTGACTCAAAGGCGCCTGTTCAAGAGATCAACTGACACTTGCGTGAAAGTCTTCTTGAGTGAGCGGGGACCGAATCTGTAAGACAACAAGTCTCGCTTTGGTCTCGTTACTGCGAGAACTACCAGTCGCCCTGCTTAATTCGCTTCTTGATCTTTCGCCTGGTAAGGTCGCGCTTGAGCGGGCTCAGATAGTTAATAAAGAGCTCGCCGTCGAGGTGATCCGTCTCGTGGGAAACGCAGCGAGCTTCAAGATCCATCAGGTCGAGAGTCATCTCGCTGCCGTCAATGTCTCGCGCGCGCACCACAACGCGCTGCGGCCGCTTGATCTCAAGAAACACACCGGGGAAACTCAGGCATCCTTCGTCGCCAATCTGCTCACCCTCTTCGGTTTCAATTACTGGATTTATCAACGCGACCCTCTGCTTTTTGTTCTTGCCGCTGCTGCAATCCATCACGAACAGCCGTTTGAGCACTCCGACTTGAGGGGCGGCCAGCCCAACGCCCGGCGCGCCGTACATAGTCTCGAACATATCGTCGACAAGCTTGTGCAGGTTCTCATCAAAGTCTGCGACTTCTTCAGCCCGCTTGGTGAGAATCGGATCTCCGTACTTAACTACATTCAATATCATTGTCCCGTCTCGAACTCCTTGGGTCTCTCGTCATACTGACGCCGCTCCGCCAGTTTCTCGCCGAGCAACTGGTTGAGCACAGCGGTTCGGGCTCGAAAGCCGGTAACTTCTCTCCACGCTACCAGCGCGAGTCCCACAAGTATTATAGCAGCTCCGACAAGGCTGTGTGTCGCATAGCCCATTGCGAAGCCGACGAACAATATTGCCACCAGCAGCAGATAATAGAGGATGCCGTGGGTGCGCCTTGCGTTGATCGACCGCCGCAATTCTTCGACCTCGCGGTCTACGTCGTGTCGACTGTTCCCAGTCTGTCGTTCGTGAGCTATCGCGATCATAACGTGTATCCGTGATGCGTGACGAATGATACGCGACTGGAATTCAGATCCGGATCACTCTTCACGTTTCATGCATAGCTCCTAATACCTCTTCAACTGTTCCATATAGCCCTCGAAGTTCCGCTTCATCTCCCCGAGGCTGTCGCCGCCAAACTTCTCGCGCGCGGCATCTGCGAGAACCATCGCAACCATCGCCTCGCCGATCACGCCGGCAGCCGGAACTGCCACGATGTCTGACCGCTCGAAGGCGGCGGCCGATGGTCCCTTCGAGATCACATCAACGCTCGCCAGCGGCTGTCTCAGCGTCGATATTGGTTTTAGGTGACCGCTTACCCGGACTTCCTCTCCGTTAGTTATTCCGCCCTCGACTCCCCCTGCCCGATTTGTGGGTCGATTAAAGCATCGTTCGTTCGAATTATAGCCGATCTCATCGTGCACCTGCGAACCGGTGCTCCTGCTCACCCCGACGCCAATGCCGATCTCAACCGCCTTCACCGCCGGAATGCACATGATCGCCTGCGCAAGCCGGCCGTCGATCTTTCGACTCCACTTGGTATGATCGCCGAGACCAGCAAACACACCCCGCGCAACTACTTCGAAGATTCCTCCCAACGTGTCTTTGTTTTCCTTCGTCTTATCGATTAGGGCGATCATCTTCTCTTCGGCCGCCTTGTCTGCACACCGAAGCGGAGACGTATCCGGAATGGCCGCAATCTGCTCCCACGAGGCCTTGATCGGTTTATTCGGCACACCGCCAATCATCGCCGTGTGACTCGCGATCACGATGCCGATTTCCTTGAGCAGAAGTTTGGCGAATGCTCCGGCGGCGACGCGTGCAGCGGTCTCGCGAGCACTGGCGCGCTCGAGAATGTCTCGCAGATCGTGGGTGTCGTATTTGAGCCCACCCGCCAGGTCCGTATGCCCGGGTCGCGGCCGCGTGAGTTTGCGAGCCCGCTTCTCGTCGGTAAAGTTGCGAGGCTCCACTGCCATCACGTCTTGCCAGTTCTCGAAGTCGCGATTGCGAATCAGCAGCGATACCGGCGTGCCCAGAGTCTTGCCGTGTCGAACGCCGGAGAGGATTTCGGCCTCATCGCTTTCAATCTTCATCCTCCCGCCCCGGCCGTAGCCCTGTTGTCTCCGCCAGAGTTCACGGTTGACGAAAGCGGGATCAACCGGCAGTCCGGCCGGCAGGCCTTCGATGATGGTCACGAGGCCCTTCCCGTGGGATTCACCTGCGGTGTTGAAGTCAAAAGCCATCCTATTGAGTCCTGAACCCAATTAGAGCAACTAACTGTTTGGCCTGCTCCCGGTTGTTAATCAACTGTAGTCCTCACGCCACCTCGAGCTGCCGGGTCCGCAGATACTTGATCCTGTCACGAAGTTCAGCCGCGCGCTCAAACTCATACTTCGCCGCCGCGGCTCGCATCTGTCCCTCAAGCCTCTTAATCGTCGCCGCCAGGTTCTCGGCTGAGTACTCTTCCGCCTCCTCAGCCACGCTCGGCAGCTTGAAGTAATCCGCTTCGACGATCGATACCAGAGTCGAGCCAATGGCCTTCACGATCGATAGCGGGGTGATCCCGTTCTCGCTGTTGTAAAGCGCTTGCCTCTCGCGGCGGCGCTGTGTTTCTCCAAGTGCCTTGCGCATCGATTCCGTAATGCGATCGGCGTAGAGAATCGCCTTGCCGTTCAGGTTACGCGCGGCGCGTCCGATCGTCTGAATCAACGACTGCTCCGAGCGCAGGAAGCCTTCCTTGTCGGCATCGAGTATAGCCACCAGGGAGACCTCAGGCAGGTCCAGTCCCTCGCGCAACAGGTTGATCCCCACGAGCACATCGAATTCACCAGCGCGTAAGTCCCGAAGGATCTTGATCCGATCGAGCGTCTGGATCTCCGAGTGAAGGTAGCGCACTCGCACACCCAGCTCGGCGTAGTACTCCGTCAGGTTCTCAGCCATCTTCTTCGTGAGGGTCGTCACCAGCACACGTTCATTTTGAGTCGCGCGCATTCGAACTTCATTCAGGAGGTCGTCTATTTGCCCCTTCACCGGGCGCACGTCGACCACAGGATCGATCAATCCGGTTGGACGGATGACCTGCTCGACAAACTCGCCGGAGGTCTTCGACAACTCGTAGGGTCCCGGCGTTGCGGAGACGAATATCAATTGACCCATTCGCCGCTCCCACTCCTCGAAGTTGAGCGGACGATTGTCCATCGCCGAAGGCAAGCGGAAGCCGTACTCGACCAGAGTCTTCTTGCGAGACTGATCGCCATGGTACATGCCTCGCACTTGCGGGATGGTTTGGTGGCTCTCGTCGACCATAACCATCGCGTCCCGCGGAAGGTAGTCGAGAAGCGTCGGCGGGGGCTCGCCGGGCATGCGTCCGGTCAAGTGTCGGGAATAGTTCTCGATCCCGTGACAGTAGCCGAGCTCCTTGAGCATCTCGATGTCATAAAGCGTCCGCTGGTGCAGGCGCTGCGCTTCCAGCAATTTCCCCTGCTCGATCAGCTGTGGCTCCCACCAGTCAAGTTCCTCTTTGATTGTCCTGATTGCGCGCTTCAACCGGTCCTGAGGCATAACGAAGTGAGACTTTGGGTAGATCGGCAGTCGCTCGTGGGTCTCGAGCACCTCGCCAAGCAGCGGATCGATCGTCGAGATGGATTCAATCTCGTCGCCCCAGAACTCGATGCGAAAGGCGCTTTCCTGATAAACCGGATAAATCTCGACGACGTCACCGCGCACTCGAAACATGCCGCGCTCGAACGACGAGTCGTTGCGCTGATATTGAATCTCAACAAGCCTCTTCAGCAGTGCTGTGCGCGACAACTGCTGGCCGCGCTCCACAAAGGCGATCATGCCGTAGTAGGCGTCGGGATCGCCCAGGCCGTAGATGCACGACACGCTTGCGACGATAATGCAGTCCCGCCGCTCAAACAGAGTGCGGGTGGCCGAGAGTCGCAGTCGGTCTATGTCTTCGTTGACCGTAGATTCTTTCTCTATATAGGTGTCGGTTGACGGGATGTAGGCCTCGGGCTGGTAGTAGTCGTAGTAGCTGACGAAGTACTCGATGGCGTTGTGGGGGAAGAAAGACTTGAACTCCTGATAGAGTTGGGCAGCCAGAGTCTTGTTGTGGGCCATCACGAGCACTGGCCGGTTGATTTGTTCGATGACCGCAGCCATGGTGAAAGTCTTGCCGCTTCCGGTAACGCCCAGCAGCACCTGATGCTCGAGGTGTTCGTCCAACCCCCGGACGAGTTGCTCAATGGCCTGGGGCTGATCGCCTTGTGGAACGTAGTCGCAAACCAGCTTGAAATCCATGATCGACCTTTTATATTCGCCCGATTCGCAACCGCGGCGCCATGACGGGCACGGACCCGGTGAAACGCACAACGGAAAAGTATACAAGGAAGGTTGGAGCGCGACAATCACGACGAAAAAGCAGTCGCGCAAAAAAAAAATTCAACAAAGTTGATCCTTCGTGCTGTTAGCGCTTGACATCGATTCTGCTCATGCTGATAATGCGGAGTGCCATCACAACCCTTGGTCGTCAGTATCAGTTCCACGCGAGTTTGACAGCTTAATCCAATAGAAGAGGCGCGACTATCAACGTAGTCACTCAAACCGATATCGGTGGTGTCGAGTTTTTCAGACGCGGCAAGGTAAGAGACGTTTATGCGATTGAAGATAAGCTGTTGATTGTGGTTAGCGATCGCATTTCCGCTTTCGATGTCGTGTTACCAAACCCGATTCCATTCAAAGGCGCCGTGCTTACGGCGTTGTCGTTGTTTTGGTTTGAGTTTCTGAAGGATGTCGTCCCGAACCATCTGATTTCGACTGACGTAAGCAGCTATCCGGCACCATTGCCGTCGCATCGCGATCAACTTGAAGGGCGGTCGATGCTCGTAGTACGCGCCGACGTCTTTCCGATCGAGTGCGTCGCACGAGGTTACCTGGTTGGCTCGGGTTGGAAGGAGTATCAGCAGACCGGTGAAGTGTGCGGGGTAAAGCTGCCGGCCGCGCTCAGAGAGTCCGACAAGCTTGGCGAGCCGATCTTCACGCCGGCGACCAAGGCCGAGACCGGGCACGACGTCAACATCAGCGAGCGCGAGATGGCGGATCGCATCGGCGAAAACGCCACGCGCGAACTCAAGGATCTTACCCTCAGGCTCTACTCGCGGGCCTCGGAGTGCGCAGATTCACGGGGCATAATCATCGCCGATACCAAGTTTGAATTCGGCGTGAAAGATGGAAAGGTGATTCTAGTAGACGAAGCGTTGACACCGGACTCATCCAGGTTTTGGCCAAAGGAGTCTTACCAGCCGGGTCGAGGACAGCAGTCATTTGATAAACAGTACCTGCGGGATTACCTCGAAACGGTGGTGTGGGATAAGCAACCTCCCGGCCCGAACCTCCCTGAGACGGTGGTAGCGCGAACGAGTGAGAAGTATCTTGAGGCATACAGGCTATTGACGGGCAGAACGATCGAGGGTTTGGGTATCAGGAGTCAGGAATCAGGATTCGGGCTTGCAGCTCCAGAATCGTGAGTCCTGTTTCCTGCATCCTAAACCCTATGACAGTTCTCGACTACTTCGTCCTGCTTGTCGTAGTTGCATCGGTCGCTTCAGGCGCAACAAAAGGAATCATCCGAGTAATAGTTTCGGTGGCGTTCGCCGTAGCCGGGCTGGTGATTGCAGCCTACACCTACACGTTCGCTGCAAGCGTGCTGCGCATCTTTGTTGCTGCGCGGCTCGCTGATTTGCTCGGCTTTGTAACTGTGTTCGTGCTTGTGCTTGTGGCCGGGAGCTTCTCTGCGAGGTGGTTGCGCTGGGGCCTCAAGCGGGCGCGACTTGGATGGATCGATCATGCGCTCGGCGGTGCATTCGGGTTCGTGAGGGGCTGGCTCATCTGTTCGGTAATCTACCTGGCATTGACGGCCTTTCCCTTAAAACCCGAAGCCGTCCAGCGAGCGACCTTCGGACCGGCCCTCCTCGAAGGCACGCGAGTGGTTGCTTATCTGACGTCGCGCGAGTTGAGGGAGCGGTTTTTTAGCGGCTATGAAGCAGTCAAGCAACTCTGGGGACAGAGAGGTTGAATAGCGATGAGGCTATAGGAGAACTGAGATGAAGAGCAGGCTCGAAGCGCTCGTGACTGAGATGGTAGAGCGAGGAATTCTGTTTGAGGATGCGGTCGCGGAGTTCGAAAAATATTTCATACTCTCGGTACTCAAACGTACGAACGGGAACTTATCAAAGGCGGCGGATGAACTTCGCATCCATCGAAATACGCTCTCAAAACGTGTGGAGAAGTATTACCAGAACCACCGGATGGTTGGAGCGAGGCATCGACGGCCTCGGGTTAACCAACCGGCCCACGCGGCAAAGGCGGCGGCAGCCAGGAGCAAGGGCTAATTGTGTCGGGAGATTTTGGATCGCGGGCTCAGCTCTGACGCATCAACAAGGCATTGCGACCCGCGCATTTGCTCAGGGTCCGCAGTCGCTCAGTTCGTTGCCAGCAGCTTCTGAATGTCGGCTTCAAGCTCCGCCGCCTTCCTTGGACCCGCTCCAATATACCGCTTAAAAACCTTCATGTCCCGGGTGACCAAGTAGGTAGTCGGGAAAGCGATGACATTCAGATCGTAAACCTGGTCGTCGTCACCTATCAGCACCGTGTATTTCATTTTGTTGCGGCCGACAAACGGCTTTACCTCCCCGGCGTCCCCGGATGCAAGCGCAACTCCGACGACCCTTACGCCTTTGGCTGCGTATTTTTCCTGAAGCCGGTTCAGCGCCGGTATTTCTGCGATGCAGGGTACACACCAGGTCGCCCAGAAATCGAGAACCACGATGCTGCCCTTGAACTGATCCGCCGGTATGGCCTTGCCGTTGAAGTCCTGCAGGTTGATCGGGGGCAACGCCTTGATGTCATTGCCGGACAAAGGAGGCGCCGCTCCTTCAGCTTGATTGCCCTGCTTAGAGAACGCAGGCGCCGCGAGCGCAATAGCAACCAGGAGGATCACAAAGAGTTTCATAAATAGGGCCTCCAGCACTGTCCGATGGCCGCCATCATCAGGTCAAGAACCTTGGTGCTGGCGCGCCATTATTGTAACCGACGCCGGTCGAACGAGCAACGAATGCACGTGGAAAGTTGGGACGTTGCAAACTTGAGAATAGCCCGTTGATGTAGTAGACTCTGCTTTGAAAAAAATGGAGGAACTCTGTGAGCCCTGAATTGAGTCAGCTCATTGAGCTCCAGGAACTCGACATCCAGATACAGCGCACGTCGGAGCGCCTTTCGTGGATACCGGAAGAACGCGATAGGACTGAAAACGAATTCAAACAGCACGCCGCCGAGTTCCTGGACCTAAAGAGCAAGCACGAACGCACCCTCGAAGACCGCAAACTGCTAGAAGCCGAACTGGCCACCACCCAACAAAACCACGAGAAGTTTGAGCAAGACAAGACTCGAGTGCGCAACGAGAAGGAATATACCGCTGTCCTTCGTGAGATCGACGCGACCCGAAAGCACATAGGTACGCTGGAAACCGACATCCTAAAGCGGATGGAAGAGATTGAATCGCTTGACTCCGAGCTTGCGGCCCGAGCGCCTGATGTCGAGCGTATGCGAGCTGAGGTTGACGTGAGCCTCGCCGGGTTGGATAAGGAACACGAAGAAGCGAGCCGACTATTGTCTGAATTCAGCGAGCGCCGCAAGAACCTCGCCGGCCAGATGCCTAAACACCTTTTCTTGACCTACGAGCGGATGTCGCGTCTCGGACGAGGCCAGGCACTGGCG
>CAZOOE010000182.1:0-2839 GCA_964581275.1 uncultured Clostridia bacterium | reverse complement strand
GCAGCAACGGCATATTTGTGGCGTGCCGTGTAAGGGTCCGTCCAAAGATATTCAGCGACGTTCGCAAGGGAGACCAGTTGATCATTTGCGAGAACTGTGGACGAATTCTCTATTATCGTAACGAGACCTCTCAGTCGGCTGGAGCGGCCACGCCCGATTAGCACGCCATACGCTTTAGGCAGCGTAGCTTCGTCTGAGAGCATAAACCCACTTTGCGGTCAGCATAGACTTCAACCTCCGGACCAAGCATAAGCTGACGTCTACGCTGCTTAGTTTCAAACCGTTGTGAGCCGAAAAGCAGTCGAAAAATTGCGAATCGAAGGGGTGGCGGAAGCCTGGCTTGAGCCGGGCGTCGGTCTGAAGAGGCCATTGGTTTACCGACCGGCGCTGCTCATCGAGTACACCGTGAACTTCCGGAGCCTTCGCGCTGGGCTCAACCACTCGGAGGAGCGCAATTGCTCGGCCTGGCTTCCGGAAGCGGACCTCGCGATAGACTGGGACTCGCGGGGTGATGACTTCGACGGAATCCCGCAGCTCTCGCCCGAACCCGACCCGACGATTGGTTATCGGTCGGGCAACTACCTGACAACCAGGTCTGACTTTGAACAGTGCGTCGCGGAGCTCATGGAAAGGCGCGTGAGAACCGAGCGTCTTAGTGTCTACTTCAATCCGGTGTTTGGACTCTTCTCAGCTCCGGGCGATCCGCGCGAAGATTTTTTGGCCCGTGTCGCCGACGCAGCGTTAGGTCGTATCGAGCCCGAGTTGAAAAGGCTGCGCAACCGATTCGAGCTCCAACTCGAGCAGGTACGTGAGGCGCAGGCGTCAAAGGGGTCGCTGACGGAAAGCCTAAATCTGGAAAGCTTCATTTCGAACAAACTACATTTTTTTGAAAGCGAGAATAGATTGGCCGGGATGTTTTCAACGCTTGCGGGCGCGGTGTTCGGCTCCGCTGAGCCGCGATCAAACGAAGAGACATACCGGGCGGATGAATCGGAACTGCGCGAGGATCTTGAGCGCATTGAGCAGGAAGCCAGCGAGGCGTTGCGCGCTCTCTATGATGAATACCTTGCTCTCGCCAACGAGTACGATATATTTGAAATCGGCGTTCAGCCCGACAACATACAAGTAATTTGCAGCATTCTTATGTGGGTGCCGGTCAATGAATAGTACTAAACTGGGAATTTGCGGCGGCAAGAGTGCGAGACGCGGCGACGCAGCGAATTCGTTCTCGTTGTCGCTGACCCCTCACGTCTCCCTCGCTAGCCATCGTCTTTGCATCCTCTCGGTCAATTTGATCTTGGCACTTTGCACCTTGCCCGGTGCGCTCTGACTATGGAACCACCTGCAAGACTCGGGATCATCACCAAGCCAGCCGAACCGCGCGCGGCTGCACTCGCGGCGGAAATCGCGGAGTGGGCGGCTGACCACGAGATCAACCTGTTCGTCAACGATCGCGTCAAGGATTTGCCGCCCGGCACCTTCTCTGCTTCCGCAAGAGAAATCGCCGACAATTGTGATTTGCTCGTAGCGCTCGGCGGAGACGGTACGATGATCTCAACTGCGAGGCTGGTGGCGGGGCGTGGCACACCAGTTCTCGGCATCAACCTCGGCACGCTGGGTTATTTGACCGAGTTTGCGATTGACGAAGCGATACCGGCGCTCGAGTTCGTGGTCCGGGGTGAGTACGAAACCGTTCAACGGATGATGCTGGATTGGCGGGTCTTGCGAGACGGCGATAGGGTAGGCGCGGGTACCGCTCTCAACGATGTGGTAGTCAACAAATCAGCTCTGGCCCGGATAATAGACATCGATTGCTGGGTCGGCGCCCATTACATTACCGGTTATCGAGCTGACGGCTTGATTGTCGCGACGCCAACCGGGTCGACTGCATACAACCTGGCGGCTGGCGGGCCGATCATTGCGCCCAGCGCCGAGGTGATTTCCATTTGCCCGATTTGTCCCCACACTCTGACAAATCGGCCTCTGATCCTTCCGTTCAACGTTGAAATCAAGCTTCAGATGAATACCAGAGAGCAGGAGGTCATGCTGACCGCAGACGGACAGACGGGACTGCCTTTGATGGCCGGTGACCGAGTCGAGATACGCAAGAGCGCGAAGACGTTCAACACCGTGTGCGCGAAGGATCGCGACTATTTCGAGATACTGCGAAGCAAATTAAGATGGAGCGGCAGATAGCTGGAATTGAGAGTCTACGGGTCACTGACACGCACGAGCTAAATCGGATTGAGGTCCAAACTGCTTCCATGAGGTAACGATGCTTCTACCCATCGGAGACGACAATCAAGGACGGTTGTCCACGCCGTACGTTGTATACATCCTCATCGCCATCAACGCCGGCGTATTCTTGATGCAGCTCGGCGACGACCGATTTACGCTCGCATATGCTGCGGTTCCATATAAGATCACTCACAATGTTCAGGTCGTACCGCCGGGTCACGGTGCGCTGCCTCCAGGTATCGAGGCGGATCCTCGGGTTGCGTCGGGGCTCGTGCCCGTTCGCGGGGTCCCACAGGAGCCCGGGCCGAGTTTTGTATGGCTTACCCTAGTCACCTCGATGTTCATGCACGGCGGCTGGATGCACATCCTCGGGAACATGCTCTACCTCTGGATCTTCGGCGACAATATCGAAGACAATTTCGGACACGGGAAGTTTCTGATCTTCTATCTGGTGTGCGGCATAGCTGCATCGTTCTCCCAGATTTTTGTTGCCCCAAATTCTCCGATTCCTTCGTTGGGAGCCTCAGGCGCGATCGCCGGAGTTCTCGTCGCATTTTTGATAATTCTTCCGAGAACGTGAGTTCGTACGTTCTTACCTCTT
>CAZOOE010000181.1:0-11572 GCA_964581275.1 uncultured Clostridia bacterium | reverse complement strand
GATTCACGTCGCCGATCACCGTGTAGCCTTTCTTTTCGAAGGCCGCGCGCCGTTTCGGGTCGTCTCCGAAGAATCGGTCGAGGTCCGCTCGCGTAGTCACCCTGTTCGTGCCTACGTCCACCACTGCCGCACCCGGCCTGATGAAGCGGCTATCGACCATTCCCATCCTTCCGATCGCCGCAATCAGGATGTCTGCTTCACTTGCAACCGCAGCCAAGTCCCTGGTGCGCGAATGACAGATCGTTACCGTTGCATGCTGATGCAGGAGCAGCAACGCGATCGGTAGTCCGACGATCCTGCTCCGCCCCATAACAACTGCCCGGGCGCCGTTCATTGGAATCTCGTGGCGGTCGAGCAACTCGATGATTCCCGATGGAGTGCACGGTCTAAGACCCGGCTCGTTCAGTGTGAGCCTTCCTAGGTTAACCGGATGAAAGCCATCCACATCTTTGGCCGGGTCGACGGAATTGAGCACCAGCGCGGCGTCGAGCTGCGTTGGTAATGGCAGCTGAACCAGTATGCCGTCTATTTCGTCGCGCGAGTTCAGATCGCGAACCAGCGCGAGGAGCTCTTCGGTCGTCGTAGTCTCCGCTCGCTCTATCTTCTCCGAGTAGAGGCCCAGTTGCTCGCACGCCCTCACTTTGCCGGAAACGTACATCTGCGATGCAGAATCGCTGCCAACAAGGACCGCCGCAAGTCCCGGCCGCAGCCCGCGCTTTGAGTAATCGGCCACCTCGAGAGCGACTTCCTCTCTTATCGACTGTGCCACGCTCGCGCCATCAAGAATCTTCGCCGTCATCCGTCATCCCCAGGGAATATGAAAGTCCGACAAGCTTCAGCGTCGAGTGGTAACCACAAGCTCAGAGCTTATTGGACATCGAACTGAACCACTACCCAAAAGCGTTTCGAGTATGATGTTCGGCCATTCGCGTGTCAAACTTCGCGGCCGGCGACGGTTGAAACCGGGTGTGATAAAAAGAGACTTGTCTGAAGGTCGGCTCCTGACTCAAACGCAAACGGTCGACTCCCCAACTCTCGTCAGGGGCGGCCTGTTTCTAGAAGCGCAACGCTCAACATCCCGCACCCCAGCGGGGTACCATGTTTGATTGTCCCATCTCATATCATGAAGAGCGCTCCAGCACATGGCACCCTGCTGGGGTGCGCGAGCGAAAAACTACGCGAAGGGAGGGATGGTTGAAAAATCGGACCCCACTCCTGTAACATCCTGTCGGTTGGCGGGACGCCTTCAATCCAATTTCTCTCCCGGCGATTATGTATGAATAGAAGAAGCATCTTACTGGTTTTGTTGATTGCAGCGTTGATGCTTGTCCTGGCTGGGTCAGCACCGGTGTTCGAGAGAGTAAGTGCTCAAGGGGTTTTCTTCGGAGCGCAACGCTTTCCGGCCATCGATGTCGACGCCAATGACAACCTGTACTTGATGATGTCGGTGGCAACGGCGCCAGCCAGCGCGCACACACCGCACAGCCAGATATTCTTCACCATGTCGCGTGACTCCGGAGTCAACTGGGACAATCTGCCGCAGACCCGTAACTTGTCGAACTCGCGCGGCGAAGCGTTTGGACCTTCATTGGCAGTCAACCGAAACGGCAAATTGCGAGTGTATGTCACCTATCACGACAACTCGACCGGGACCACCCAGGCGTATCTCATCAGCTCGAAGAAAAAGACAAAGTTCAGGGCCCCGCTCAACCTAACGCCGTACCCGGGTGGATCGTTCGCGCCTCGTGTCGCGCTTGACTCCGGCGAAACGGTTAATATTGTGTGGGGGGACACGAAGGACGGCTCCGGCAAGATCTTGTTCATCAGGTCAATCGATCTGGGCTTGAGCTTCAGCGAGCCGGTTGAGGTCTCGAGGTCCGCGGGTGTTGCGTTCGACCCGGAAATCGCGATCGATTCGAGCGACGCGATCAACGTGGCCTGGCAAGACACTGGTCCCGGCACCAGCGTCATTATGTTCTCCCGATCCACCGATGGTGGGCAGAGCTTTTCCGAGCCCAAGCAGGTCTCTACGGGGACCGGCAATGCGACCGAGGCGGCTATTGCGACCGACGGCTCCCGCATTAGCGTCACTTGGGTGGATGAGAGCGAGGGGCACGCCGAGGCCTATTATGCGCGCTCGACCGACGACGGCGCCTCTTTCTCTGATCCCGTCAACGTAAGTAAGTTTCCAAACGGCAACATTCACAAGCCCACCGTGGTGGCCTTCCAGAACACCGTTTATGTTGCATTTCAAAACGGTGATTTGTTTGGGGAAGAGAGTATCAAGAACCGGCAAGTGTTTTTGACAAAGTCTACCGATGCCGGAGTGAGCTTCGAACCGACCGAACAGGTTTCATCCGCCGTCAACAGCCGAGGCCGCGCCCACAGTCCGGCGATGGTTGTGGACAGTCGCGGCGTACTACACATCGTTTGGATCGATGCCTCGGTAGTTGGCAATGACGAAGGACTGCTCTTTTACAGTAACACCGCCGATGGCCATCGATTCTCAGCGCAGTTCATGATCTTGGCGGTCATCTGAACCTCAAACTGACCAGCTACCCAAAGCGCCGATCAAGGCTCCATTGATCGATGCTTCCTCTGCCCGGCGAGCAGCCTCCTCGATCGAGAGCACGCCGTCTTCAGTTATGACGCTGGTGAACCCGATAAGCGGCGTCGGTTCAAAATATCGATTAACCACCATCACTCCTCGAGGCGCTTCTGGCCACAGCTCGCTCGCGGGCTCGGGGCGAAGCCCACTGCCGGCGAAGTCCTCGCGAATAAACTTCGACGTGTCACAAAGCGCGTACACCGGTAGGCCTCGCTCGCGCGCCGCGAGTGCAATCATCCGGGTGCCGATCTTATTCACCAGATTGGCCGGGGTGATTTTGTCCGCGCCAACCAGAATGAGATCGACGCGGTCCATTGCGAGCGACGCTGCTGCGTCGGCGATTAAAGTAACATTAATTCCATGGCGGCTGAGCGCCTCGGCTAAGGTTCGGCCTTCCAGCATCGGGCGGCTCTCAGTCGCGAAGACCGAGAAGTTTCGTCCGCATCGTCTTGCTTCGACAAAAGCGGCGAGAACAGTAGAGCTTCGGGAATGTGTCAACATGGTTGCCCCGTCGCGAATCAGCGTGGCCGCGTGAAGCGCAGAATCGCGAGCCCCGCGCTCTGCCATTTCAACGAAGGCCTGGGCGGCGTTCTCCGCGGACTCCAGGGATTCTGCGGCGCTGGTGGCAATTAGAGCAGACGAGAGCACGGCGCCGGCTAATCTGAGCAGAGAGCTCATGTCGGGCTGCGCAAGAACTATCGCCTTGCAAGTTGCGATCACGGTCTGCCGGGCCCGCTCGACGCTCACTGCTTCCGGCTCCGGCGACTCTGAGTTGAGCAAAGAGAATACGGTCCGGGCGCGTCGCAAGATCTCCGACGCCCCGGAAGTCTTGTCCGATGCGATCTGGCTTATCGCAGCGTCTATGACCCCGCTTGGTTGATGGTTTCTTCTGGTCAACACCGGGCCCGGGTTTTCGCTCGTTGCCTGACCTTTGAACGTTGGGTATAATCGCGGCGCTGCGAGCGAATAAAGGTCTTGTAATCCGTTCTGGATTTGCTTCGAATCGAAGATGCTCGCCTTTTGCAATTAACACCCCTGGCTGGAGGAAGTCAATGCCGAGTGCTTATGTTGACGACGCCAAAGAGATCAAAGAAGAGAATCCGTTCGAGTCGATGATGCAGAGGTTCGATGAGGCTGCGACCAGCCTCAACCTTGACCCAAACATCTACAAGATCCTGCGGTGGCCGAATCGGGAGATCACCATCTACATTCCGGTGATGATGGATGATGGAAACTACCAGGTATTCACCGCGTATCGGGTGCAGCACAACTTTGCGCGCGGGCCCGCGAAGGGCGGCGTCCGGTACTCGCCGGACGTGTCTTTGGATGAAGTCCGCGCGCTTGCGGCGTGGATGACGTGGAAATGCGCCGTGGTCAATATTCCGTTCGGCGGGGCGAAGGGGGGAATCATCTGCGACCCGCGCGAAATGAGTCCGACGGAGATCGAGCGATTGACAAGGCGTTATACCGCCGAGTTGCTTGACTTCATCGGTCCCGAGAGAGACGTGCCCGCTCCTGATATGAACACCAATGAGCAAACCATGGCCTGGATGATGGACACCTATTCGATGCACGCGCGGCACACGGTTACGGCGGTGGTGACCGGCAAACCGATCGAGATCGGCGGATCCCGTGGCAGGAAGGAAGCAACCGGACGCGGGCTCCTGTTTGTCTGCAACGAGGCGTGCAAGAAGTTTGGTTTCAATATCGACGAGACCAGGGTCGTAGTCCAAGGTGCAGGGAACGTCGGCGGGACTGCCGCGCTATTGATGTACAAAGAGGGTTACAAGGTCATAGGTCTGGCGGACATAACCGGCTCGCTTTACAACCGGAACGGGCTCGACATTCCGGGGGTACTCGAATACTTGAAAGAGAATAGAACTGTCGAGGGATACACCGAGGCCGATCATATCCGCACCGCCGACCTGCTTGAACTCGAATGCGAGATTCTCATGCCGGCAGCAACCGAAAACCAGATCACCAGCCACAACGCTGACCGAATCAGGTGCAAGATTCTTGCGGAGGGCGCAAACGGTCCGACGACGGCCGACGCCGATGAGATTGTCTCAGCAAAGAGCATCTTCGTAATTCCGGATATTCTGGCGAATGCCGGGGGTGTTACCGTGAGTTACTTCGAATGGGTGCAGGATCGAATGGGTTTCTTCTGGAACGAGGATACGGTCAACACACGGCTGCACGAGATAATGGTAAGCAGCTTCAACGACGTAGTTGGGTTCGCGAACAAGTATCGAGTCAACACCCGTCTGGCGGCCTACATGCTGGCGATCGATCGAGTGGCTTATGATACGCGGTTGCGTGGGATCTACGCATAGCGATGTCCTTGGCGGGATAGCGGTTGAGAATGTCATTGCGTCAGAAGGTTTGAAGTTCCTAAACCACGAGCGTTGTTGGAAAAAAGTAATTTTTATGTTGACCGCAATGCCGTTTGCGAGTATAGATATACCTGTAATGGGCCGTGGTTCGAGCTAGCAACATCGGCTCGCAGTGTCATATTCATACCGAGTCCGGCAGGACGGGCTCAGTTTGGACGCTCAAGTAGAAATTGCATCCCGCCCCCTTGGTTCTTAAGGGGAGACAAAATCACCTCTCTCAGTTTTTGGAGGCGATCCTGAAAGCGAACTACATTCCGTGGATGAAAACTTCAGGAGGCAAACAATGAAAGCGGCTAGAAAGATAAGCACGCTTGTAATGGTGCTTTTGGTCCTCGCGGGGGTCGTCTCCGCGCAGGAGCATCAAGATGGTAATCTTGCCGAGCGGCAGAAGGCTCCCACAGTGCTGGGCGGCACCGGGCTATTCAACACCTTCTCGACTCGGACCTTATGCAAAGGCGAGTTCAACTTTGCCCTGTTTTGGAACAACTACACACGCGATCCCGGTGATCTGAGTATCAACCAGGTCCCGTTCAACTTCACCATTGGCATCACCAACAGGTGGGAGCTGTGGATCGATTGGGTCACCTGGAACAACACCACGTCGCGGCAACCGTTTCTGCTTAGCGGATATCAGTGGAGCGCCTCCCGTTTCTTTGGCGATCCATTCGTTTTGCTTGGTCCTGCCTCGGGCGGAAGCGACAAGGCGGCGGCTTTCTTCCCGGGTACCGGCGCGGATGTAGGAGGAATCCTTCCGGCGGTTGGAAGATTCGGCACTCCAATAGGGTTTCCCAACAGCAACTTTTCGCCGGCCGGAGGGAATGGTAAGAAGGTCCGAGGTTTGGGGCCGCTGTTTGCCGTCAATTTGCCTAGCTATTATCCTGAGTTGCCTTTCTTCGGTGAACTCGACTTTCAAGGCTTTGATAGTTCGGGTAACGCAGTGTTCGGACCGCGAGAGTCCTCCAACGGCTCGGGCGATGTGTACCTTGGCACAAAGTTCAATCTCATCGACCCGAACCATCACTGGTTCAGCATGGCGCTCGGCGGTTATTTGAAAATACCGATTTCGAGCGGCAACGGGGCGCGTGCGCGCGGACGCACCAGCGGCGAGTATGAGTTTGGGCCGATCCTGATGTTCGGTCAGGAGAGCGGCGGAAAAAGATTCCGGCTCTATGAGAACGTCGGCTACATTCGTACGACCGACCCGAGCCAGGACGGGATCAAACTGCTAGATCTTCCCGACAAGCTGCTGTTAAACGGCGGCATGTCGGTCGCAGTCAATCCTCACGTAGAGTTTCTTGCCGAGATAGCGCACACCCAGTATGTCGGTCATCGCACACCAAATCTACTTCCGTTCTTAGGAGAGAACCTGAGTCCAACCGATTTGAATGTCGGGTTGAGGTTCTTCTTCTTGAATGGTGCGATCTCGTTCGGAGGCGGCTACAGAAGGAATCTCAACAACGCCGACAAGGTAACGCTCCCGGTCTTCGTCGCCAAAACCTTCTGTGTAGGTCCCAACGGGCAACCGTGCGTCAAACCGCAGTCCAACACGGTGTCTCCACAGTTCTTCATCATCAATCCGCTGTTCTCCACGACACCTCAAACGCTTGACTCCGAATCCGGAAACGGATTCGTGGCTTCGTTGTCGGTCGGAACTCGTAGACGCTGTCCGCTGCCGCCGGCTCCAACCTGCGTGCTTGCGACCAGCGCGGCGACGGTCAACAAGGGCGAGCGGCTTACTCTCACCACAACACCGACCACACCAGGATACGAGTCGAGCACCGTCACCTACGAGTATCGCTGGCAAGTCGCCGACGCGCAGGGCCGGCCGGTTACGGTCAGCGGCACTGGAGCTGGGGTTGACGTAGCGACCGGAAGCCTGGCTTGCGGCAGATATACCGTGACGACCACCGTGACCGCTACGGTGCCGGCGGTTGATTGTCCGAGCGATTGCGTGACCACAGGGCAGACCACTTGCACGACGGGATTCGAAATAACCGAGCCGCCGTGCCCGACGGTCACTTGCGACATACGGGCTTCGGCCTCTTCGGTCGAGGTCAACCAGCGGGTTACCCTCAGCGCCACTTCATCAGGTGCCGACGGTGCAACCTACACCTGGTCAACGACGGGTGGAACGCTCTCGTCAACCACCGGCGCCGAAGTGTCGCTAGACACAACGGGAATGTCTGCCGGCACGGTGACGGTGTCGTTGAGTGTTGGCACGACCAGGACTCGCTGCGACACACCGTGCGGCGGTGGCAGCTGCTCCACCTCGATAGTGGTCACTTCGACTGTTATTCCTCCGAAACCACCGCCAATTTCGCCCTGTGGTCCGATCTTCTTCCCGTTCAACTCCGCGAGGATCAACAACGAGCACAAGGCGTGTCTGGACGAGATCGCGCTCAGGATGCAACAAGATCCAAGAGCATCACTCGTTGTCGATGGGCATCGCGACTCGTCTGAGCGGGTAGGCATCTCGCTCACTCGCGGCAACAACGCGCGTGACTATCTGGTCAACGAGAAGGGCGTCGACACCGCTCGCATAACGGTGCGCAACTTCGGCGACACCTGTCCGCACGACTCCGGCGATCCAAACCTGAACCGTCGGGTCGAATTCTGGATCGTGCCTGCGGATGGCGCCGCTTCTGACATCGACGCATTGAAGAAGTGCGCCAGCGGCGCCACGCCTCAGGTCATCACGACTGAAGAACCAGCGCCGTCCGTAGACAAGAAGCCTGCGCGTCGCGTACCTCGTCGCCGCCGGGCTCCTGCGAAAAAGCCGGGTGAGCCGGTCGGGATGATACTTCACCCGGAAACGCTCACGGCTTCGGCGAATCAATAACTCCGGGAAGTCATCACGGACCCATAGCGGGGCGGCCTTCGGATCGCCCCGCGTTTCTTTTGGTGCTCTTTTTCACTAGCCCAGCGGCTTTAGAGACTCGGTGAAATTCCTGGGAATCCGACCAACGCAAGTTGATGGGATTCCAGGAGTTTTCACAGATTCTCTAAACGCATTGGGCTGGTGTAGAAGACGACACGATCCGCGACCACTCGAGGGCTCCAACATCGAGGCAATCGTCGGCGGCGAGGGCTCGCAATCCTCAGCAGCCAAAGAAGTGTCGGCGGCGCTTGTGCCACCAGGTAATGAGCAATCAATCCTGCTTCGGAGGAGAAGTGACCGATGCCTGTGAATTACCGCGAACTATGCCGGCGCACACCGCAGACGCTTTGAGGTAAGCCGCAGCGACCCTCTTGATGTCGTCCACAGTAACCATCGCCGCATGCTCGGCAAAGGAATCGACGTCCGCAGCTTGGCGTCGATAGAAGATGGCTCGAGCATACCGGAGAGCGTGCCGTGACTGCGATTGGAGCAGCATTGTGTACGAAGTTGCCGCCAGCGCCCGCGCGCTCGCAAGCTCGTCGGCTGGCAGACCGCCACGCGCCGTTCGGTCGAACTCGGCGAGGAGGGCCGTCCTCACTCTCTGCTCATTTGCGGGAGAGGCGGCGGCATAAGCCCCGATCATTCCTCCGGCAAACATAGCGTCGTCGCAGAACACAGCGGCCGAGATCAAGCTCTGTTTGTCGCGCAGCTCTCGTTGCAAACGCCCGCCTTCTCCATTCATCGCCGATTCGAATAAGCTGACCGGCGTTAGGTCGCCACTCTCCGCCTTCGGCCCTGCCGCCCCAATAGCAATAGTCGTCTGCTCGCTCCTGCGCTGCTCGGTTTTTTCAGCGGCCGCCGCGGGCTGTGGCATTCTCACTTGAATGGCGGCGTCAACCTCTCTGCGCTTAAACCCCTCAGCAATCTGAGATGACACCAGGGCCGACCCGTCGGTATCACCGACGATGATCGCCACCGGAAGCTGGCGGTTTACGGCGCGCGAATACCAGTCGTGCAGTTTTTCGCTGGTGAGCGCCGCGACGACCTCCTCGCGACCGTGAGGGGGCAGCGAGTAAGGATGGGCGGCAAAGAGCGCTTGAAGAAGCAATTCTTGCGAGCGGGTCGCGCTCGAGTCTCGCGCCTCGCGAATCGAGGCAATCTGCCCGAGCCGCGCTCGCGCGATATCATCATCTCTAAACGCCGGATCTTCGATCATGTCGCGCAATAGCTTTAGCGCGCGGTCGCCGTTGCGCGAGAGCGAGCTCAAGATGAACCCGAAAAAGTCCGGTTCAACCACCATCCTGGCGTCCGCTCCGAGTTGCTCAAGCTCCTGTGTGACCTGCGAGGACGCCCGCCGCGGAGTGCCGTACAGCATCGAGCGAAGCATCAGCTCGGTGGTGCCGCTGGTCGTAGCATCTTCGATGAGGCGTCCCCCTTGAAATAGTATCGCGATCGTGACGGTTTGCTGAGAGTGGTCCTGGCGCACAAACGCCTTTGGCCCGTTGAGCGTTGAGAAATCTTTGATCGGGAGGGGCTGCACGGATTCAAGCATCGCTTGGCGCTCCGGAGAGCGGTCAGAGCCTTGCGAAACGGGGGCAATCGATGCGGTTGGGTCGGCAGCTTGTACCGCGGCGTTTTCAACTGGTTGAGGGAAACCAGGCGCCCACGCGGTAACAGTTGTCGCAAACGAGTCCGAATTGAAAGTGCGCGCCTCAGCGGAGAACGGTTCGTATTCGTGAATAGATGTGTTGGCAAGCGTAAAGTACCGGGCGGCGGCGCGTCGTACGTCGTCCGGGCTAACCGAACGGATTCGAGTACGATAGTCCAGCACCGCGCGGAATCCGACCCCAACCGCTTCGGCGCGCGCAAACGCACAGGCGCGTCCGAGGTACAGCGCGGTGTCATCAGTGTAGCGTTTTTCCAGCACGCTCTTTGCCCGTGCCATCTCCCCTTCGGATGGTATTTCGCGTCGCATCCTGTCCAGTTCCTTGAACAGCGCTGATTCAGCCTTGTCGATCGAAGACCCTTCGCGCGAGTCCTTTGCTGACCACATCTGCGTCGTCAACAACCCGTCGCCCGCGAACCCCAGATAGGTCGATTCGACCCGGTTCGCCACCAACTGGCCGTCAACGATAGACCGGTTAAACCGCGACGCCCGGCCCTGACCAGCAACAGCTGCCAGCACTTCGATTGCCGGCCAATCCTTTGATTCGGCACCCGGCACGTGAAAGCCGACGCTCACGATTGACTGGCTGATATCAGCCCGATCAGCCGCGTAGCGAAGCTGGGACTGCTCGATCGTAAATGAGGGCTTGGGTGGCGACGGCTTCTCCAGGTTTGAGGCTTCTGGCGTGACCGGTTGCTGTTGAGTGGGTGCAGTCGCGGACGCGCGACCTGAGGAGGGCTTCGGTTTTACTACTTCCTTGGCCCCGCCAGTCTGCGCCGCGGGCCTTGGCGGGGCTGCTCCAAAATCCCCGTATAGCTGCTGAACCTCGACGAGCGTGTTGAACGTCGACACATCCCCGGCGACCGAAATGATAAGATTCTCGGGGCGATAGTGGCTTCGATAGAATTCCAAAAGCTGGTCGCGAGTAAGCGGCCGAAACGCATCCATTTCCGGCGCCGGCCCACCCCTGAACGCGATGCTGAGCATCCGGGCCATCGAGTACGCGCTGGGATCGTCGATGCGGGAGAGGGCTTGCTCGCCGCCGCCCGCGGTGACTGGTCGAGTAGAGAATGCGTGTGAAGGCGACACGAGTTCGCGTTCGAGCACTCCGCCGCGCCTATGTTCCTCGATCAAAGCCTGAGTTTCCTGTCGCAAGACCTCAGCATCAAACGCAGAGTTCTGAAGCATGTCGGCTTGAATGCCCATTGCCCCTTTCAGTTTGTCGGAGGGAGCGACTACGGAGTATGACGCGCCGGCATACGAAGCAGCGGCTTGGACCGATGCGCCGAGCGAGCGGAGATCGGCGACTGCGTGCTCGCCGGGGCGAAGGACAGTTCCCCTGAGCACCATGCGTTGCACGAGTCGCGCGCCGGCGCTCAGCGACCAGGGTTCGTCTTGAGCACCCGCCTTGAAATAGGCTACAGCAGCCGCTATGGGGGTTGAATGGTGTTCGCTGATGATGACCGTGATCCCGTTGCGCAACACAAAACGAGATGTACCGCCGATCTGTTCCTGCCTGGTGACCGCGGAAGCTGCCGGAACGTTTATTACCGGTGGTGGCTGAGAGGCTGACGGAGAAGGCTTAGGTACAGTTGGTCTCCCTCGCCCGCTCTGTGATAGAGCCGGAGCGGCTATGGTCATTGTTACGAGAGTGATGATGCAGAACGTTGAAATCAAACGCTTCAAGTATTGCACTACAAGCTCCTCGCTGACTGCTATGGAGATGATAGAGGGCAGTGGTAATTGCAGTCAACGAACACGGAACCGCAGTCAAAGTTGGAAGAACGATTAGAGTCACCCCGCAGAAGGCGGAAGGCAGAAGGCAGAAGGCAGAAGGCAGAAGGCAGAAGGCAGAAGGCAGGAGTCAGGAGGCAGGAGGCAGGGGCAGAAGAAGAAGGCAGAAGGCAGAAGGCTGAAGGCAGAAGGCTGAAGGCGGAAAGCAGAAGGCAGCAGGCATAAGGGCCCATTTTTTCGGTTACGCTGACGGCTAAATACTCGCCATCGCACGCTGACCCCCGCCTACCCCC
>CAZOOE010000180.1:0-11584 GCA_964581275.1 uncultured Clostridia bacterium | reverse complement strand
ACTGAGCGACTACCGGGACGTGGCTTTCATTGACACATAGCGTATCGCCGTTGTTAAATTGAAATCTAGAATTCACCGGAGACCGCGAAACCGTTGAGAAGGCTTGATAAGGTAAAGAGACCGAGGTCGCGCATCACTTCGATAGCGATGCTTTGCCTTTTGGCGCACGCGTTCTTTGTCAGCGTCACTCATCACCACAATTCGGTTCAGGGCCGCTCGCGCGTGGCCACAACGAGCGTGACCGCAGACGGCACCGGAGGATCGGGCACTGCCCCGGGATCCGCGAGCGACGCTCACTGTCTCTCGTGCCGCCTCCAGCGCAGTTTCAGCTCAAACGTTCATCCCGCTTCCATTGCCGTCCAACAACTCGAAGAGCCGTTACCCCGCGAGACCACGTTGTCGGAACCGTGCTCGCCGGGCTCTTGCGTCATTTTCTCCAACCGCGCACCTCCAACCGCTTGATGATTCCTGCGCAGCCGCAGCCTCATTCCCAGGTTTAAGGCAATCATTTTTGTTGAGCCATTGAGTGGAAATGGCACATGAGATGGCGCAGTGATGGCTGTCCAGCCCCCGCGTCCGCACTTCCCTAAGATGTGAGCCAGCGTAGGGAAGTTATTAGGCAGGCGAGATCGATTCTACCGATCCCGATTTCCCACGTGATTGTTTGATGGTTGTGAATCTATTCATTGCGGGTCTGCCGCCTTTTCGCGGCGATCGGAGCAAAATCAGGTGCCGGCGTTCGGCTGTGGTGCGAGGCGTTCATCGGCAAGAGGGCCTTCTCATGAGATTCCTTGCGTGTCTTGTTTTATTTTCAGTGGCCGGTTCGTCGGTTGCGGCGCAGCAGCCCTCTCAGGAGCGGAAGTCTCTACCGGTATTAAACAGTTATCTGTCGGATCTGGTGAGAGCGCAGCAGCAGGCGCAGTCACCGCCGAAAGACGCCAAACTGGCGAAGAAGGATCTGACCCTCGCGGACGCCGTCGATGTGTTTCTCCGACAGAACCTGGAAATTGTCGCCGCGCGTTTTGACATCGAAACCGCCGACGCCGAAAAGCTCACCGCGAGACTGCGGCCCAATCCCGAACTTAGCGCCAGCTTCGATGACCTGCCTCTGGACTTTAGCGGTCCGTTTTTTCAGGAGCAGGAGATCTCATACGGCCTATCGCAAACAATCGAGCTGGGCGGAAAGCGGCGAAAACGCATCGACGCAGCAAATGCTAATGCCGAACTCGCGAGGGCGAATTTTCAGGTGACGATGTGGCAGCTGACGAACGATCTAAAGCGAAAGTTCTACGCTGTTGTCCTGGCCGCCGATCTGCGAAAACTGGCGGAAGAGAACCAGAAGACCTTCGAAGACATACTCAAGCACACCACCGAGCAATTTAAGCTGGGTGAGATCTCCGGGCTCGATCTTCGACGGCTCGAGGTTGAAAAGCTGAAGTTCGATACCGACGTGGCGAATTCGCGCCGCGATTACGAGGTCGCCCTTCGTGACTTCAGACTGGTGCTCGGCGGTGACTATAAATCGATGGATGTCTCGGTTGCCGGTTCTCTGGATTACACCGCTTATCAGTTCGTGCATGCTGACCTGAGGGACAGATCTCTTGCGTCGCGGCCGGACTTGAGGGCGGCTCGGATCAGCGAGCTGGCGGCGGATTCCAGCATAAAGCTTCAAGATGCGCAGCGAATTCCGGATCTAAATGTCGGCGTCGGCATCAAACGAATCCTTGTCGATAACACCTATAGCTTCGGGCTGGGCATCACGCTGCCCATTTTCGATCGCAATCAGGGCGAGCGCGTGAAGGCACTAATTCAAAAGAAGAGGGCCCAGAACGACCAGAAGGTTCTCACAAACCTGGTGTTGAGCGACGTGGAAAAGGCTCTGGCCTCGTTCGAAAGCCAGAAGAATCGGGTTGAGCTCTATCGCACCGGAGTACTTACGAAGGTCCAGGAGATCCAGGATCTCACCGACTTCTCATTCAAGGCCGGAGAGGGAACGATCCTCGACCTACTGGATGCAATCAGAACGCGCCGCGAAACTCTCGCGAGCTACTATCAGACCCTCTTCGACTACCAGACGTCGCTGTTGGATCTAGAGCTCGCGACAGCTACGCCTCTTCAGAAATAGCGCGGGTGGTGGCGATGTCCGACGAGCTGAAGTTTGTCGTTGGCTGATCGCCGAATCAAAGACCCCGACAAACTGAAGTTTGTCCACAGTTTCAAAGGAGCAAGGATGTCATCTCCAAAATGGATCAAGGCAGCGTTGCTCGGCCCACTCATTTTCCTGGCGGCCTGCGGGAGAGGCGCCGACTCGCCCACGGTTCAGGGATCGTCAGGCCCTGCGCAGCCGTCGCAGGCTGAGGGTGTGGAAACTGAGATTGCCCAGCCAACCGCAATGAATGGTGCAATTCTGGCGACCGGTACCATCCTGGTTCCGGAGAATCATATGGCGGTCATCGGTCCGGTTCATGAGGGCCGCATCGTCCATTTATATGCAGGTCAGGGCAGCCGTGTGACCAAAGGACAGAGGCTCGCGGAACTTGAATCGGCCGACATCGACGAGGCGAAGTCCGATTACCTGAAGGCGGCCGCCGACTACCAGAATGCGCGAAGATCGACCGAAGCGGAGATCAAGCTCGCCCAGACCAATTTTGATCGCACCAAACTGCTCTACGAGAAGAGCATCGCTGCGCAAAAGACCTTTCAGTCCGCAGAGCACGATCTGGAAGTCGCGAAAGCCTCCGGCGAGAGTTCGGTCGCCTCCACCACCGCCGCGCTGGCAGCCGCTCGACGCAAATTGCTAATACTCGGGCTGACACGTCAGGAAATTGATGCCCTCAAAGGCGAACAGGATCTCGGCGCGCTGTTCGCGCTCACATCGCCGATCGATGGAATCGTCGTTGAGCGCAGTGCAACCATCGGCGCTACGGTTGGGGCGGATGCGAGTGTCTTCAAGATTATTGACAGCTCGAGCGTGTGGATCGACGCAAACGTCTTTGAAAAAGATCTCGAGCGGGTGAAGTTTGGGCAGGGAGCTACGGCGTCAGTGCCGGCCGTCCCCGGCACGCTCTATTCCGGCAAAGTAATTTTTGTCTCGAGCGTGGTCGACCCGGAGACACGCACAATCAAGGTCCGCATGGAAGTCTCGAATCGAGATGGCAGACTAAAGCCGGATATGTTCGCCAACGTGCAAATCATCACCAAATCGGAACGCTCCGCTATTTCCGTGCCCCAAACTGCAGTTCTCAACGACGGCGGGCAATCCATCCTCTTCGTTCAAGGTGCTGGAGGATATGAGAGGCGCGTGGTAACGGTTGGTATTCAGAGTGGCGACCGCATCGAGATTCGCGACGGAGTCAAACCCGGCGAAAAGGTTGTGGTGAAAGGAAACTACTTGTTGCTCGAGCAGAGTAAGGCCGCGCGGTAGCGGCGAGATCCTGGGAGCGCAGGCATCCCTGTCCGCTCCCAGTTAGGTGGGAAGAGGCAGGCACGGATGCCTGTGCTCCAAGGCACGAATGGTCCGGTTATGACCGACAACTTCATAGCATTCTTCTATAGAGAACGGCTTCTTGTAGCGGTCGTCTCGATGCTGATTGTCGGCGGTGGAGTGCTCGCGCTGCGCCAGCTCAACGTCGACGCCTTTCCTGACGTCACTCCGGTTCAGGTTGAGATAGACACCGAGGCTCAAGGTCTCGCACCGCAGGAGGTCGAACAACTAATAACATTTCCGATCGAGAACGTAATGAACGGAATCTCGGGTGTGGTCAGAGTACAGTCAATATCCAAGTTCGGGCTCTCGGTTGTCACGGTCTACTTCAATGACGACATAGACATTTACTTCGCACGCCAGCAGGTCTTTGAAAGACTCTCACTTGCGAAGGACAGGATCCCTCAGGGATTCCAACCGGAGATGGGCCCGATCACCACCGGAACCGGACAGATATACCTATATGAAGTCATCGGCGCCGGGAGAAGTTCTCAGGACCTGCGCACGATTCAGGATTGGATCATCAAGCTTCAACTGAGAACAGTTCCGGGTGTGGCGGACGTGCTCAGCTTTGGCGGCGAAGTGAAGCAGTATCAGGTCATCGTGAATCAGGAGGCGCTGGTCAGCTACCACATTCCTCTGAAGGCGGTGTTTGATGCGGTTCAGGCGAACAATCAAAACGCCGGCGCCAATTTCATCGAGCATGGCGACAGCCAGTACATAGTCAGAGGCATAGGGTTGGTCAAGGACGTGGCGGATATCAAGAACGTCGTGCTCGACAATCGGAAGGGCACGCCTCTCCGAGTTAGCGATGTGGCGACGGTTGAGATCGGAAACGAAATCCGCCAGGGTGCGGTCACCAAGGACGGCAAGGGCGAGGTGGTAACCGGGATCGTTCTTAAGAGGATCAATGAAAACACCGAGCAGGTTATTAAGCGAATCCAGGCAAAGGTCACTGAGATCAACAAGGCGCTCCCACCTGGGGTAAGGATCGTCGACTACTACGATCAAGGTGAGTTGGTCGATAGCAGCATCCATACCGTAGTCGAGTCGCTTATCGAAGGCGAGTTGCTTGTCCTGCTGATTCTGGTTTTGCTTCTCGGCGATCTCCGGAGCTCATTAATTACCGCCGCAGCAATCCCTTTTTGCATGCTGGTGGCTTTCATACTGATGTGGTACGACGGGCTTTCGGCGAATCTTTCTTCGCTCGGCGGGCTCGCAATAAGCATCGGCATGATGGTAGACGCCACAGTGGTGATGGTTGAAAACATCTATCGTCATCTCGAGGAGCATCAGGAGACTTCCGTCCGCGAAGCGATACTGGTCGCTGCCCAGGAGATAGGCAGGCCCATATTCTTTGCCATTCTCATCATCATAGCGGTCTTTTTGCCTGTGTTTACGCTGCAAGGCATCGAGGGCAAGCTCTTCAAGCCGCTGGCCTACGCTGTCACATTCTCGATGGTTGGGTCGATGATGATGGCAGTTTGTATCGCCCCGATGCTGTGCGCGCTTTGGCTTCGACTCAAGAAGGGCGACCGCCGCCCGAATCCGATCATGCGGCTTGTCAAGGCGGTATACGTCCCTGTGCTTGAGTGGGCAATCAGACGACGATATCTCGCAATCACCGTCGCGATATTGCTTATCGTATGGAGCGCCGCCGATGTCTTCATTCTTGGCAGCGAATTCCTTCCAACGATCGACGAAGGCAATCTGCTTGTGCGCGCGACCATGCCCGCGAGCATCTCCCTCAATCGCGCGATCGATGTCTCGACTCAGATCGAGCGCGCGTTTAAGGAATTTCCCGAAGTCGAAACCGTTGTCGCCAAGATCGGGCGCGCCGAACTGGGCGGCGATCCGGAGAGCGTGAGCAATGACGAGCTATATGTCCGGCTGAAGCCGAAGAGACAGTGGACCACCGCAAGAACGAAAGATGACCTGGTTGATGCGATGCGGCATCGGATCGAGGGCTTTCCGGGTGTTCGATTCAACTTCTCTCAGGTCATTCAGACCCGAAATGACGAGTTGATCTCGGGAATCAACGCTCAAATAGCGGTGAAGGTTTTTGGTGAGGACCGGGAAATCCTACGAAGGCTCACCGACGAGATCCGGTCCTCAATGTCCGGCGTTCGTGGGGTCGAGGACCTGGCTATCGAACAGGTCGCTGGTGAAGAGCACCTTGAAATTGCGCTGGATCGCGACAGGATCGCGCGCTATGGACTCAACATTTCGGACGTGCTGCAGGCGATCAAGATTGCAATTGGCGGAGACGAAGCGACGGATGTGCTCGAAGGCCAGCGCCGGTTTGCCATCTTCGTTCGAATGAAAGAAACGTTCCGGGACCAGGTCGAGAAGCTGGGCTCGATTCTCATCGCTGCTCCGGCGGTGGGCAGCGTGCCGCTCGGCCAGCTTGCTTCGTTTACGCTATCAAGCGGCGATTCAGTCATAAGCCGTGAGAACTCGCTTCGTCGTGTAGTTGTGATGTGCAACGTGACTGGCCGTGACATTGGCAGCTTTGTTCACGATGCTCAGGCCGCGGTCGCAACCCGAGTTCAGATGGAACCCGGATACTTCATCACCTGGGGCGGACAATTCGAAAACGAACAACAGGCTGTCAGACGACTGTTGATTGCAATTCCCATTTCGCTGTTGCTCGTTTTCGTGCTCATCTTCGCTTGCTTCAACTCTCTGCGGAACACGCTGACGATTATCTTCAACATCCCAATCGCGCTTGTAGGAAGCACTACTTTTCTGCTGATCTCCGGGTTCCCTCTCAGCGTTCCCGCGATCGTCGGGTTCATTGCGGTTTTCGGAGTCGCGGTTCAGAATGGCATGGTGATGGTGTCGTACATAAATAAGCTGCGCGACCAGGGAATCGAGTTGCACGATGCGGTAGTCACCGGTGCGACTGTCCGGCTGCGGGCCGAGTTATTGAGTGCCCTGATCGGCAGCATAAGCTTGATTCCGTTCATCGTGTCATCGGGAACAGGAGCAGAGATCGAGAAACCGCTGGCGATCGTCGTGGTCGGAGGGCTTGTCACCCGTCCGCTCAAGATCGTGATTCTGCCGATGGTGTACGAATGGGTCGAACGTCGCGCCGCAAAACTAGCAGCGGACTAGGCGCCATAAATGGAGTGATTTGTAACTGAGAGTCGAACAGGGAAAAGTTTTGAAAGTGCGAACAAAAACCACGAGGCGAGACCGCCGGCGCTCGAACGTCGCGCTGGCTCTGCTTATCTTGGTCGTGCACGCGTCCCTCATCAGCAGCACTCACCATCACGGCCGAATAGTGCGTCTGGCATCCGCTGCAGGTATATCGTCGGGCGAGGAAAAGAAATCAAACCGCGAGCCATCCTCAAGCGATTCGTCGAACTGCGCGACATGCAGCTTACAACGTTCTTTTGATTCCGTATTGCGAGCCTGTTCGATATGGTTCGACCTCGGACCGCAAGCTACAATTCACGAGATCTGTCAGCATGCGCCTAACTTTCTCGGGCCTTGCGTCGTCTTCTCCAGCCGCGGACCTCCCTTGGCATAAGACCTGATCACCAACCACTGCCTGTCGTCTGACAGCGTCGCATTCCCCAGGATTGGTACGAGTACCTTGGTTTGAATGCTGCGCCTGACAGGTCGGCCGCGTGGGTTGCGAGGCGTCCCGCTAGGCATAGCGGGAGCGACTCCGGCATCAACCTTTGATCACTATGGAGATTTGATTATGCGAGGGAGAAAGTGGTTCTCAGTCACACTAATGCTGGCCTTCTGTATCTGCGGGCTCCCCACGGCTGGGTTGAGTCAAACGAGCGGAACGTTGAAGGGAACAGTCACGCTCGAGACATCGGGCAAGCCGGTGCACAATGTCGCCGTGACGATCATCCAATTGAAGCGGTCCGTTGAGACCGACGACAATGGACAGTATGAATTTCAAAATGTGCCGCCTGGCACCTACGATGTTGTGGCGCATCTGGACCGCGTTCCCGATGTTGTGCAAACGGTCCAAGTCACCGGCGGCAATCCGGTCACCTCCGACTTCCAAATCCGGTTGCGGGTAGTGGGAGAGCAGATCACCGTCACCGCAAGCGGGGAGGGACAAACTTCTTTCAACTCCATCCAGTCAGTCACATCGCTTACGGCCGTTGAGCTGGCCGAGAAGAATCCGCAATCGCTCGGCGATGCGCTTGACCACGAGCTCGGTGTGGCAAAGCGCTCTTTCGGACCAGGCACGTCCAGACCTGTGGTGAGAGGGTTCGATGGGGAGCGCGTGCTGATCTTGCAGGACGGGAATAGAATCGGATCGCTCGGTTTTCAGTCGGGAGATCACGCGGAACCGATAGACGTTCTGAACCTTGAAAAGCTAGAGGTGGTGAAGGGCCCAGCCACTTTGCTCTACGGTAGCAGCGCCACCGGCGGTGTAGTAAACGCAATCACCGGTCACGAGTCCGCGCATCCCGGTTTTCGTGGGTACTTCACCGGCATAGGCGGCACCAATAACTATCAGGCTGGAGGCAGCGCAGGTGTTGAATACGGCATCAAGAATTGGCTGTTCTGGGGCAGCGGCGGAGGTCAACGCGCCGGCGACTACGATACGCCGATTGGGAGGGTCACCAACTCCTATACTCGGGAAGGGAACGGAGCGGGGGGCCTGGGCTACTATCCGCGGAAGGGATTTCTAAGTCTTGATTACACATTTGACACAAGACGCTACGGCATCCCGTTCGACGCTGCCAAAGACGATCCGGAGATCGTGTACCTGAACCCTCGACGACATAGCATTCGACTAAACGGCGGCCTGCGCGATCTCGATTCCTTTGTCACCGGGGCCCAGTTTTCTTTGCAGTACAACGACTACCAACACCAGGAAATTAACGCGGTGGAGAACGTGATCAACACCCAATTCAACAACAAGACGTTTAACTACCGCGGTGTGTTCGATGAGCGGAAGTCGGGAAAATGGTCAGGGACGTTTGGCTTCTGGGGACTGCACCGCGATTACACCTCCAGCGGAGAGGAGGCGCTGGCGCCGCCGACTAAGCAAAACGCATCCGCGGTGTTCGTTTTGGAGAAGCTTGATTTCGAGCACATCGGGTTTCAGTTTGGCGGCCGATTCGAGCACAACGGCTATAACCCCAATCCAATCCTGGATCGGCCGACTCCGGACCGCTCTTTCAACGGGTTTTCGGGTGCCGTTGGGATGCGCGTTCCAACCTGGAGAGGCGGAGCATTCGTCGTCAACTTCTCGCACTCCTATCGAGCCCCTGCGCTTGAAGAACTCTACAATCTGGGTCCGCACGGAGGTAACGCGACCTTCGAGATAGGCGACCCAAATCTGAAGCGTGAGCAGAGCGAAGCGATTGACCTGTCTCTTCGCCACTCCACAAATCGGATACGCGCCGAGTGGAATTACTTCTACTATCACATCAAGGACTTCATCTTCCTGGCTCCGACCGGAGCGGTGGATGCTGGATCGGGACTCCTGATTGCAAACTACGCGCAGGGAAATTCGCGCTATACAGGCACGGAGGCGAAGCTGGATTTGGGATTGCGCCGGAACATCTGGTTGCGATCGGAGCTGGACTATGTGAACGCAAAGCTGACGGCTACAAACACTCCGCTGCCGCGCATCCCGCCTCTGCGTGGGCGGATAGGCCTTGAAATTGACTATAAAGGCTTTCGGTTTTTACCTGAGGCGGTGATGTCGAAGGACCAGAATCTGGTGTTCCCAACCGAGACTCGAACGGCCGGCTACACCACGTTCAACGCCACTGGCTCGTATACGATAGCGCAGCAACATCTTGCGCAGATCATAACGGTTACAGGATTCAACCTCGGTGACCGCCTGTATCGCAACAATCTCTCGTTCATCAAGGAGTTCGCTCCTGAGATTGGTCGCGGCCTGCGGCTTACCTACACCGTGAGGTTCTTCTAGTCGCCGCAGCAGTGAATCGTCCGAGCCTGAATCGGCTGGTGCCATCTCGGCTCGGATGCCCACGACGTTTAATGCCAAAACAAAGCGCCAGGCTACAACCTGGCGCTTTGTGATTTAGCTTGCTGCTTGAGAAAACGTGGCGTTTATTTATCGGTCGGTTGTAACAACAACACCCTTTTGGCTGTTGTGAGCGTAGTAATCATAGACGTACGCCTTCAGCGCACCGTGCCCAAAGCCACTCTCAAAGTCGTATTGCTTCATCTCGGCATAGGCGCGATCGGCGCTCCATCCGTCGTGTGTTATTCGGTAAATGGCAGTCATCACGCCGGCGCGGTGTTTGCCGCCGTGACAATGGATGAACAACGGTTGATTGGCAGGATCATTTACGATCTTCAAGAACTGCTCAGCCTTGTCGGGTGTGGGCCAGGAATTGTCCCGCAGGCCGATGCGATAGAACTTCAACCCGGCGCCTTCAACCAGTTGCTGCTCGTTAGCCTCGCCATCCTGCTGGAGATCAATCACCGTCTTGACCCCTGCTGCGGCGAGATCGGCATAATCTTTCTCCCGCGGTTGAGCACCGCGGTAAAAGTTTTCATTGATGCAGCCAAAGTTTTTGATCCTGATTTTGGAAATGTCGGCGCGTTGAGCGGCCAAAGTCACGGTTAATGCGGACATCACACAGAAGACAGCTGACACGGTCGCAAGAACGTGAGAGAAACATCGGTTCATGCGCATTCAAAGTACTCCTTGTTCGATTCAAACTCCGAATACCTATTAAGTTTTCGGGTGGATTGGACATCATTATGCAACATGTTCTCTGCAGTCGGCAAACTCAGGGGCAGAGGATTCCAGCACGCGAGTCGGGTCAATAGTCCCTATTTGCTCACCACCAACACCACAAACGAGCCCGGCTTGACGCTTCGCTGTGGCCGAGTCGCAGGAGGCGTGGGTGGAGTCTCAACGTATTCCGCGGCCGAAAGAAAGATCTTCTTGGTTTTCGGATCAAATGCCATTGTCTTCGCGCTCGGTTGAGTCTTGACCGCTCCGGCGTCTTCGTATTGGTCGGCTGACTTTTCGTGAAAGATATTCAAGGTCCCATCTCCGCACGAAAAGAAGATCAGCTTGGCTTGCGCATCAAAACCGGCGTAGTCGACACCCTTACCGATTGGGAAGCTGTTTATTACTTTTCCCGAGGCTGCGTCCATGACCACCATCTTTGGTTCGTCGCGGCATCCGATGAACAGTCGTTTGGTCTTGCCGTCATATGCGAGCCCGGTCGGCGTCTTTGCTACCCCGATGGGAAACCGCTTCTTAACCTCTAGCGCCTTGGGATCAAACACCACTACTTCCGACGTGTCCTCGCTGTTGACATAGATTAAACCGTCATCGCCGATTACTGCCTGTTCGCCGTCGCCTCCCGCTTTCACGGTGCCGACAACCTCGCCGGTCTTTGCGTCGATGGCGGTGATATCGTGCGACCCATGATTGTTTGTGAAAATACGTCTCGACGCCGAGTCGTAATAGATTCCGTCCGGGCCCTTGCCGACATCGATCTTATTGATGAGTTTTAGCGTGGCAGGATCGAACATCGAAACCTTGTTTTCCCGGCCATTGCTTGTGAATCCGTGTTTGAATTCGGGAGCGACGGCGATCCCGTGGACTCCAGGCGTGTCAGGAATCGTGCCCACCAGTTTTCCATCGTCGGCATTTACTACGTCTACCTGCGTCCCGTGTGACAGATAGAGGCGGCGAGCGGTGCTGTCGATCATCAGGTAGTCGAAGCCACCATTGCCTGGAACAGGGTAACGAGCTGCCACCCTGTAACCTGTGGCGCCTTGCAACATCATGCTAACAGACAAAACCATCAGGATGCTCTTTATCGTTACCATTGTTTTTCCTTTCGAATATGAGCTGCGGTCCGGTGACTGCCGTGCGCCAGTCGATCGTCAACTAAGATTCTCGCGGATGCCTTAGTATTATAATACCCAAAGATGAACGTACGATGAACGGAGGGTCGGTGACCGAGTTGCCGATAGCTTCGCCTTACCCCGCAAGTTCATCCTAATTTTATGTACTAAATGATAGACTGCTTCCTCAGAACTTCGCAGACAGTGGCTCGCGCTGGTTAATAGGAATGAGAATTCTGCTGCCGCAGGTCGATTCAAATTTCGAAACAGCCC
>CAZOOE010000179.1:0-11662 GCA_964581275.1 uncultured Clostridia bacterium | reverse complement strand
CGTCGCACGCGATCGTACTGGTCAGGGTACGCACGTCGATGTGTCGATGTTCGACGTGATGCTTTCGATGTTGCCGATTCCGGCCGCGCATCATTTTGCGGGCAACACCATTCCGGTTGGCGGCAAGTATGTGTTGTCGGGTTCGTATCCTTTCTACAATGTCTACGAGACAGATGACGGCAAGTTCATGACGCTTGGCGCTCTCGAGCCGAAGTTCTGGGCTAACTTCTGCCGCAAGGTTGGCCGCGAAGACCTGGTCGCACGACAGTTCGATTCGGGTGTGCAACGTGACAGTCTTTTCGAAGAGGTTCGTGCGATCTTCAAGTCGAGAACACGATCTGGATGGATTGAGTTGATGGGTGATGCCGACTGTTGCTGCGAGCCGGTGCTCTCAATGTCAGAAGCGTTCGAGCACTCGCAGACTCGCGCGCGAGAGATGGTTCGCGAAGCGGAGCACTCGATCTTCAAGCAGCTCGGATTTGCTTATAAGTTGAGCGATACTCCGCCTCGCGAAGCGTCGCGAGCCCCCGCGCTCGGCGAACACACCGCCGAGTTGTTGGCGACGATCGGGATATCGAAGCCGTTGAAGCGATGAGGAGGCGAAATGGACTACACCCTAACCGAAGATCAGGAACAGCTGCGCAGGCTGGTCGAAGACTTCGTTACCCGTGACGTCAAGCCTTACTGGGACAAGCACGGTTATGAAGACTTTCCCTGGCCGCTGTTTCGAAAACTAGGGGAGCTCGGCCTAGCGGCTATTCCGTTTCCAGCTGAGTACGGCGGAGGCGGACTGGATTATTCGTCATACATCACTGTGCTCGAAGAACTCACTCGGCTTGGCAGCCATCTCGGCAGCGTGCTTTCAGTGCACGGCCTTCCGCAGTTGATCATCAACCATTTCGGGACAAATGCTCAAAAGGAAAAGTACCTGCCGGCGATGGCACGAGCCGAGCTGTTGGGCGCTTTCGCGTTAACTGAACCGCACGCCGGCTCGGACGCAGCGAACATCAACACTCGAGCCGAGCTTCGGAGCGACAAGTATATCCTTCGCGGCCAGAAAATATGGATCACTCACGGTGGCGAAGCCGATGTCTACATCGTTATGGCGGTGACCGAGAAGGGCAAAGGTTCCAAGGGTGTCAGCTCGTTCATAGTCGAGAAGGGGACAGCGGGGCTTGCGTTCGGCAAACGAGAGCGGCCGATGGGCTTGCCGCATCACACCCGCGAAGTTTTCTTTGAAGACTGCGAGATCCCGCGAGGAAACCTTATGGGCCGCGAAGGAGAAGGCTTCAAGGTCGCAATGACCGCGCTCGATTCGGGACGTATTACGGTTGCGGCCACTTCGATCGGCACTGCGCAGCAAGCCTTCGATCATGCGCTGCGATACTCGACCGAGCGTCGTGCGTTTGGTCAGGCGATATCCGGCTTTCAAGGCATTCAGTTCATGCTCGCCGACATGGCCGCGGCGATTGAAGCTGCGAGGCTGGTGACTCGCAAGGCGGCGTGGCTGCGGGACCGCGGCTTGCCGTTTAACATTGAAGCTTCGATGGCAAAACTGCTGGCGACCGACTGCTCAATGAAAGTTACCACTGACGCGGTGCAGATCTACGGCGGGTACGGCACCAGCGAGGACTACCCGGTTCAGTCTTTGATGCGCGAAGCTAAAATAGGACAGATTGTTGAAGGAACCAATCAGATTCAACGAATGATCATAGCTCGCGAGCTGCTGAAGAAGTTCACGCAGTAACCCACGCGCATTATGATTGGTTTCGACAAAAGTTCACTGGCCTTGCGCGTCCAGTGAGGAATGCCTTGCCCAGGACTTAGGCAAATACGATGTTTACAGGCCGTGGAATTATCCCAGCTTCGTGAGCGCGCTCGAGCAACAGTCTTACGGCCTGCCGGCCTCGCTCGCCATAGTCGATGGTGTAATCGTTTACGTACATCCCAACAAACTTGTCGGTCAAAGACTCTGCCATCCCCCGGCCGTACTTCATCGAATGCCGCACCGCGACCTCTCGATTCTCCAAGCCGTACTCGATAGATTCGCGCAGCAGCCTCGATACCTTCGCGATAAGCTCCGGTCCAAGCGACTTCCTGATTGCGTTGCCCCCGAGCGGGAGGGGTAAAGCGGTCTCCGACATCCACCACTCGCCCAGATCGATTACCTTGTGCAACCCGCGCGCGGAGTAAGTCAACTGGCCTTCGTGAATCAGCAACCCGGCATCAACATCGCCGCGCTCCACTGCATCCATGATCTCATCGAACGGAACGACAACCGTCTTCACGTCACCCGCGCACAGCCGTAACGCCAGATAGGCCGTAGTCATCATTCCCGGCACGGCGATCGTTACGCCTCTAAGCTCATCGAACCCCATTGGCTCGCGAGCGATCACCAGCGGACCGTAGTCATCACCCATCGATGCTCCCGACGTCAGCAGCGCATACTGGTCGAGCACGTATGCATATGCGTGAATCGAGACTGCGGTCACGTCAAGCTCGGCGTTCATCGCGCGCCGGTTGAGCGTTTCGATGTCTTGAATAACGTGGCTGAAGGTTAAGCCCTCGGTATTGATCTTATCAGCGGCCAGCGCGTAAAACATGAAAGCGTCATCCGGGTCCGGACTATGTCCGAGTGTTATCTCTCTATCTTCCATTGGAACTCTTCGCTCTAAGCGCCTCCCGATCAGAAAGTAGCCATTTCCATTGTGCCGCGCAAGGGATAGGCCCTTGGCTACCTGCCAATCTCTTGCCTTTGAGGCTTGGGCAATTTATGGAACAATGGACCGCATGACACTAATCGAGCGAGTCAGCGCACGTGAGATTCTGGATTCGCGGGGCAACCCAACCATCGAAGCGGAGGTCACGCTGGCGAGCGGGATCATCGGACGAGCGGCGGTTCCATCGGGCGCGTCTACCGGCGAGAACGAAGCGCTGGAAATGCGGGACAACGATAAGAAGCGATATGGCGGGAAGGGTGTCCTGAAGGCAGTCGCAAACGTCAACACCGTGTTGGCCAAAGCCCTTGCGGGCCGCGATGCACTCATGCAAGCCGACATCGATTTGGCGATGCTGGCGGCTGACGGAACGACGAACAAACGCAAGCTTGGGGCGAACGCGATACTGGCAGTGTCGCTTGCTACCGCGCGTGCCGCGGCCGATGTATCGGGGATTCCGCTCTACGCGTATCTGGGCGGTGTTGGCGCGCGTACTTTGCCGGTACCGATGATGAATGTCCTGAACGGCGGCGCTCACGCGGACAACAATGTGGACTTCCAGGAATTCATGATCGTGCCCGGCGGCTTGCCGTCCTTTGCCGACTCGCTGCGGGCGGGGGCCGAGGTCTTCCATTGGTTGAAGGCGGTGCTCAAGAAGCGAGGGCATTCAACGTCCGTCGGCGACGAGGGGGGATTCTCCCCAAACTTGAAGTCCAACGACGAAGCCATCGAGTCGATACTGGAAGCGATCAGTCAAGCCGGCTACAAAGCGGGTGAGCAAATCGCTCTCGCTCTTGATCCGGCGTCGAGCGAGTTCTACGAGAAGGGCGCTTACGTGTTCAAGAAGTCGACGGGCGCGCGAATGAGTTCGGATGAAATGGTTGGGCTCTACACGAGCTGGGTTGATCAGTACCCTATCATCTCCATCGAAGACGGGCTTGCCGAGTCTGATTGGGAGGGATGGGCGGCGCTAACACGAGAGTTAGGCGGGCGGGTTCAGCTGGTTGGAGACGACTTGTTCGTAACAAACACGCAGTATCTCGCGCGCGGCATTCGCGAGAAAGTTGCAAATTCCGTTTTGATCAAGCTGAATCAAATCGGGTCGCTTACGGAGACGCTCGATACGATCGAGATGGCCAAGGCGCACGGTTACACTGCGGTCATCTCGCATCGCTCGGGTGAAACCGAAGATACGTTCATCGCCGATCTCGCCGTGGCCACCAACGCCGGCCAGATCAAGACCGGCTCTGCGAGCCGCACCGACCGAGTCGCGAAATACAACCAATTGCTTCGAATCGAAGAGGAACTCGGAACCGCCGCGAGGTTCCCTGGCTTTTCGGCGTTTGTCGGCTCGCGCATCGGCGAAGGCGCTGCTAAGCGTGCCTCCAAGACGGCTTCGAAGAAGTGAGCTCGTATGTACGACCTGACGTCACTCGGTTGGAGCGAGTTTTTCGAAGGCGCGTTTCAACCGCACCGCCAGCAAGGCCACTTTGCAGGAAGAGTCGTTGTTGAGGAGCGAGGGGCGTACCGGCTTTACACCGAACAGGGCGAACTGAGTGCTCGGGTTCGCGGCAAGCTGAGGTTCGACAGCGAGAGCGCGGCTGATTTTCCTGCGGTCGGAGATTGGGTTTCTCTCTTCAGGCGTGAGCGAGACGGGCTAGCCCAGATTCACGCCGTCTTGCCGCGTCGCAGCAAGTTTTCGCGAAAAGCGGCGGGCGCTAACAGCGAAGAACAGGTCGTCGCTGCAAACGTGGACACAGTGTTTCTGGTTCAGGGTCTCGACCACGACTTCAATCTTCGGCGACTCGAACGCTATCTTGTCGCCGCTTTCGAGAGCAACGCGACCCCAATTGTCATACTCAGCAAGGCTGACCTCTGCAATGACGTGGAGAGTAAGATCCTCGAGGCCGAGTCCGTTGCGCCCGGCACGCCGGTTCACGCGATCAGCTCGGTTACCGGTTCGGGGTTGGAAGAAATAGATCGGTACGTTCGGCCTGGAGTGACCGTCGCGTTCCTCGGTTCTTCTGGCGCCGGCAAATCCACTTTGATCAATAGAATCGTCGGAGAAGAGGTTCAGAAAACAGCCGAGGTTCGCAAACACGACAGCCGAGGTCGGCACACCACTACCCATCGGGAGCTTTTAGTGCTGAAGACCGGAGGGCTATTGATAGATACGCCTGGCATGCGCGAGCTTCAATTGTGGGATGCGGGCGGGTCATTGAGCGAAGCGTTTTCGGATGTGGAGTCTATTGCGGCGGCTTGTTATTTCACCGATTGCAGGCATCAGAACGAACCGGGTTGTGCGGTGCGCGAGGCGCTGGCTGACGGGTCGCTTGATGCCGCCCGGTACGAGAGCTACGTAAAGCTGGAGCGGGAGCTCGAGTATCTGGATTCGCGGATGGACGAGCGGTTGAATCTGAAACGCAAGAGCCGCGAGAAAAAAATCCACCGGGACTTACGGATGATCAAGAAACGCCGAACCTACTCACTTAAATGAAGACCGACGTTTCTCAGATTCAAGCGCCTAATCAGGACGCCCATAGATCCAGCGGGCCTAGAGTACTCGACATCGGTTGCGGCACAAACAAAGTCGCAGGCGCGATCGGGATGGACGTCAATCCGCGGACGGCCGCTGATGTTACCCACGATCTCGACGACCTCCCCTATCCGTTCGCCAATGACGAATTCGACGAAGTCATCGGCCGTCACGTTATCGAACACGTTCGCGATCCGATGGCCGTTATGTGCGAGCTTCACCGAATCACCCGGAACGGCGGCGTCGTAAAGCTCGTCGCTCCTCACTGGACGAATCCTGACTTCGCCACTGATCTGACTCACCGCAATCATCTGAACAGCTACTCGTTTCGGAACCTCACCGATGAGCGCGCGGTCTTTCCGTTCTATACCGATGTACGATTCCGGCAACGAACCGCGCGTGTGACTTTGTTGAATCTCTGGAAGGTGACCGGGTTCGAGTTCTTGATAAACCTCGATCATCGCTTCCCGTCGATGCGGTTCATTCGCAAGTTCTGGGAGCAGTATCTAAACGCGGTGATGCGCGGGAAGGAGCTTCATTTCGAGCTCGAGGTCGTGAAGAGATATGAAGGCACAATTGCCTAGAGCGACAGCTAGTCCGCCAAAAACCCTTCACCTATTGGGTCGTAACTATGCGCAGTCTATAGGACAGATTGCCTGAGAACGCGCTCACGCCGATGATGTACTCGCCAGGGTCGAGCTGAAATCCGATGAACTCATTGGCCGTTGGACCTGCGCTGAAAGTGAGCAAATTGGGATCGTCGAGAGAAGATCGCTTTTTGCTCACACTCGAATTGAATAAATACAAATCGAGATCACCAGACCCGGAGGTCGGCTCGAGGATTATGAACACGATGCGCGTTTGATCCACCGTGATCCTGTACAGATCCTCGATCGGATCGATCGATCCGTCAGGAAGACTCATCCGCAACAGAGAATCGTCGGTGTCGGCTGCGCCGCCTGAAACCTCGGCCGGAATCTCCAGCCTCTGCGCTTTCTTGGTCTTCTCATTCGGCTCTCTCTCATTAAAGAGAATAGGCGGGCTGTTGCTGACGCCGTTGATGATGAAGTCAATCCCGGTTGTTAGCTGACCGGTCGACACTGTGACAGGTAAGAAGACGCTCGAAGAGTTTGATGAATTGTCTGAGCCGTTGAAAAACTCTTCCTTTATAGGCATCTGGAATTGAATTCGAAGCGGACCGATACCCGACCCCGCTGTTGCTTTCGGGTTGATTTGCTGAATCTCTACAAGATACTGACCGGCTGGCAGGCCTTGAATCCGGTAGACGCCAGATCCGAAATCAAGACCCGTTACCGCGCTCGCGACCGTGGCTAACGAATCAGTGGCGGCCTGGGCAGGTGGAGGTTGAGGAACGCCATCGCTATCCACTGTCGGCGAAGAAGGGAAAGCTGTCGTTCCCGGTGGCGGCGGATACGCGCCCTGGTCAATTCGGCGTGCGATGACGTTGATTCCAGAAATCGGAATCTCACTCGCCCCAGACTTGAACACCACTCTTCCCTCAATCGATCCGCGCGAAGCGAGGTAATCAGGTGTGGGGTAGAGATTGGATAGGGCGTTTTGAGTATCGAGATCGAGTGTCGCAACAAAGAATCCCGAATCTTCGAACTGGTTGCCAAGCTGAGAATCTCCGGGAGCGTGAAAAAAAAATGGGTAAAGAGTCTCTGTGAAAGGCGCGTAGAGATCAAACGCCTGCGCGCTGGTGAACCCCGAAGGAAGGATCGACTCGGTCCCGTTGGACGCTATGTTGCCGTTGATCTGAGCGTGATCAAGCGGCCCGGCGAAGTGGCCGAATTCGTGAGTGAAGACGCCGAGAAAGGAAGTCGTGCTCAGAGAACCGGTTGTTAGCGGAGCTCCATTGAGCACGACGAAACCTTCCCTTAGTTCAGAGGGGCTTGACGGATTATCAACTTGCAGAAAACCGAAGAAGCCAAGCACCCCGCCGCGACCGGTAATTGAGCCGTCGCTGTCGAAGATGATCGGATTTTGAAATGTCGGGTTCTTTTCGCTGAGGAATTTGCCGACGTTCTTCGAATTGACGTCTACAGGATTGCCGGTGCCCGGATCCAGAATGCTGCCGCCGTTGAGGAACTCGATATCAGCAGTCGGAATGTCCGTGTACAACTTGAAGATTCGATCCACTATCGCCGCTGCGTGCGCATTATTCAATGGTCCCAGGGGCCCCGAATCGACTCGATACAAGATGCGCCCCGATTGATCGACAGTCTGCGAGTTGAGGAGGCCGCCTCTGACTTCGGCCCGCGCCCAACGAACCGCATGCCCGTCAACAACAATCAGCGGCCCGCCCGCATAAGCCCCCGAGCAAGCCAACGTCGTCAACACCGCTAACGCCAAGGACATCAGGCTCCATCGAACTCCCCAACGATGCTTCGTCATTGCAGGACTCCCCCTTTCCCGGACAAAACAATTGCCCCTCGTTCACCGCCATGAACCACATTGATTTGATCAACGAGCTCAAGCAATGAATCGAGCGGAAGCGCCCCGCGCTTGCTTGCGAGATTTTGACTCTCGAAATGTACGCCCTGAACATTAGGCAACGGATTATCTTGCTCAGGGAAAATAGTTTTTGCCGCCGATGCGTGCATAGAGGTTCCGTTGTAAGGCGCGGTGAACAGCCCCAGGTTATTTATGCTGTTGCGCGCAAGTTCCCGGCCCGAAGGCATCCGCGATACAAAAAACGCTCCTTGATAAAGACCCACAGGATAAGTCACCTTGCCCCCGAGATAATCAGGAATCAGAAAAAGGAGCAATCGATCCCCGACGCCGTAAACGCTCATGCCGTGAATGAAAGCGCTCGGAGTCACTGCCTCACCGTGCATTGTCATCTCGCCACCCTTTCCAAGTGCGCGGTGCGCCGGATGACCCAATTGGCGGAAGGTGATTCGCCTTGGCAGATTCCCCTTGATTGCGCGCTCGACTTCAAAAGAGTAGCGTGTGACGGGCATCATGCCTTGAGCGATCATCTCCTCGGTTTCGTCAACGGCCAGGCAGCGCCCGACGAAGATGCGGTCTGCAGTTGCCGTCATTTCTTCCAGGTTGAATCGCAGCACCGCGTGATGTGCATCCATCGCGTAACGCGAAAGCAACACCGCGAGTGCAGCGAACGCTAGTGAAACGAGCTTTCCGTGACGTACTGACATAAAAGCGTTCTCCTCGGGATCTTCCTGAACCGAGCACTCGAAATCTCGGGATCGGTGCTATTGAAGAACTTGTGTAACGCCGCGCTGGCCTACCGCCACCGCGTGCGTGGCGTCCGTCAGTCGAATAGAGTTCAAATCGCGCGACGAAACTGCAGAAACCACGGTCCAAGTTTTCCCGTCGTCGGTTGATTCAAGGGAGGTCCCCTTTGATCCGACGGCGCAAATGATTTCGGCGGATGCCGCAACAGAGTTGAGCGTCGCAGTCGTAGCCGACTCCACGGCGCTCCAGTTGGAGCCATCCGGGCTCCTCAATATAGCTCCGGCCTCCCCTACGGCGATAACCGTCATCGACGGCAAAACCGCCAATCCCAGAAGCGCTCGAGACGTTCCCGAGGTCTGAGCGGTCCACGTATTCCCGCCATCTGCGGTTGAGAGGATGAGCCCGTCTTCGCCAGTAATCCATCCGCGCCCGGTTGAAGAGAAGGCGACTGACCATCGGTCTTCGATCCCCGGGTCACCAATCCACTTCCAGGCTTCACCCCCATTCATTGTCCGTAAGACCATACCGCTGCCGCCCACCACCCAACCGCGCCACTCATCAACGAAGAATATGGAGTTGAGCACTTCGCCTTCGCGCTCAACTCGCTGAGCCTTCCACGTCATACCGCCGTCATCGGTGCGCTCGATTCTTCCGGAGTGGCCGGCCACCCAACCAATCTTTGGAGTTATGAAGTGGACTGAAGTCAGAATCTCAGACGAGCGCGCTACGACACGCCAGTTTCGTCCACCGTCCGGCGTTTGATAGATTACGCCGCCGGCGCCGCCAGGATCAATTTCTCCCACAACCCAGCCGGTTTGCGCGTCGATGAAGTCGACCGACAGGAGATCCAATCTTCCAACGTTCGGTCCAGCAACCCATCGACCCCTCTTTGATAGAGCCGTTGATCTTCCGCAGCACGAGCCAAATAGTATGAGGACAAGAAGCAGAATTGATTTGATAAATCGCTCGCCACCCGCTAGACCAAAGAAGATGAACATGAGGTTAACCGAAATTCTAGAACGCCACAAATACGAGGACACGGACAGGATATTATAAATCGGCTTTGTTATTGCGCAATGCATATATCTCAAGAGCCTTTTGCGCGCAAGGATTCTCAAAGATCTCAAGAATCTGGAGCACCCTGTGGCAGAGCAGGAACTGGTATGGCGCCGCGTCCTACTTAATTGCCGTCGCTACTTTCTACGCTTGAAATAGTAGGTTGGGTCTTGAGGGGGTCCAGTCACCGTCACCAGCTCCCAACCCTTTACGCCGAGCTTATCCAGATTCTTCTCCAACGGGTACGACTCGCGGCTAAAGGCCCCGTCGGCTTTACGCAGGCTCCCGCCGTCGCCGCCCGAGAGATTCACCGTTCCGCCTTGCACTACCAGATACTCCCAACCTCCTCCGGCGCTTTCCTGGTCGTTCGCTCGTGCGCGCTCGCTATAGATTGAATGAGTGGCTAACGCGATGACAATGGCGCTCAAGATCGTCGCTGCCCAGATCCACGACGTGCGTTTCATGTTGTACCTCGCTTGCTGCTTTGTAGCACTTGTAATTTGCTCGTCCATTATTGCAGGCCGAACACGAAGAGCGAGTGGCCTGCGGCGATCGCGATGTGTTGTTTGCCGTCGATCAAGAAGCTGATCGGGTTCGCCGCGATCGCTCCGCCAGTCTGAAAATCCCATAGCGGTCTCCCACTCAAAGCGTCCAGCGCATAAAAGTTTCCTTCGTTCGAGCCGCCGAACACAACTCCCCCTGCCGTCGATAGGACTCCCGCCCAGGGCGGCGACTGAAGTGGAAACTCCCATTTCAACTTTCCCGTCCCGACTTCAAGAGCGCGGATCGCCCCGCTCGCCTTATCGCCTGCGATCGAACGTTCGCCGCCCCCGGCGAAAAAGGTACCTGGATTGTACTCGGCTTCGCCTTTGTAGTAGTACGCACCCATCTCACGGACCGAAACATAGAAGAGCTTGTTAGCGGGGCTGTAAGAGGGGCTGAACCAATTCGTCGCGCCTTGCAGGCTGGGCCACACCAGATTCCCTTCGACCGTAGGCTCCGTGTCCGGCAGCACAATGGGGCGGCCGCGCGAGTCGAGTCCCTTGGCCCAGGTCTGCTTTGCGTAAGGCGCCCCAAGAATGAATTCGCCGGTTGCGCGATCAAACAAGTAATAGAATGCGTTGCGGTTCGCCATCGCAACAAGCTTGCGGGGCCGCCCTCCCACTTCGGCATCGAGCAGCACCGGGATCTCAGTCGCATCCCAATCATGCACGTCGTGGGGAGTGAACTGAAAATGCCATTTGAGCTTTCCACTGGCGGCGTCGATGGCCAGAAGTGAACACGAATACAGGTTGTCGCCCGGACGAGGGTCTCCGTTCCAATCGGGTCCCGGATTTCCGGTTCCCCAGTAGATCAAGTTCAGTTCGGGATCGTATGAACCGGTCACCCAGGTTGGAGCGCCACCGGTTTTCCAGGCGTCGCCGCTCCATGTTTCGTGTCCAGGCTCACCCGGACCGGGAATCGTCCACAACCGCCAGGTCAGCTTGCCGGTCTTTGCATCGTAAGCGTCGAGGAACCCGCGTATGCCCGCTTCTCCACCGCTTATGCCCACTATGATCTTCCCATCAATCGCGAGCGGGGCGGCGGTAATCGAATGTCCGGTCATGTTGTCAGCGACTTTCGTGTCCCACCGAACGGCTCCCGATTTCGCGTCCAGCGCGATCAGATGACAATCGAGCGTGCCAACGTAAAGAGTGTCGTCGAGAATCGCCACGCCGCGATTTGTTGGACCGAACCCGATCGTTCGGATAACCAGCGGCATGGTCCGTTGCCAGGTCCACAGCGAGCGGCCGGTGCGCAGATCAAGGGCGGTCACCTTAGTCGGGGGCTCGGTCACATACATCACGCCATCAACCACGACCGGCGACGTCTCAAACCTGCTGCGCGCCTGGATCTGATAAACCCACACCGGCTTCAATCGAGCAACATTCTGCGGGTTGATTTCCCTGAGCGGTGAGAACCGATGCGCCTGATAGTTGCCGGAATACGTCAGCCAATTCCCGGGCCCGGCGGCCGCCTTGACCAGTCTCTTAAACGGGACCTTCGCCGAAGTGAAGGCGGGAAATCAAAAGACTCCGTTTAACCATAACCAACGCAGGGCCTCTACCCTTTCCCCCCCAAAACTGCCGAGTTA
>CAZOOE010000178.1:0-11737 GCA_964581275.1 uncultured Clostridia bacterium | reverse complement strand
GGTCAAGGCCATTCATAACGCGGGCGAGACATTCGGCTATCGTGGAATTGAAGACGTTCGCCAGGGTAAGTATTTCGAGGTCACCATTGACGGCTCACTCTCGCCCGACGAGATCCGCGACGAGATTGAGCGGATGGCGAGGGACGTGCTCGCCAACCCGATCATCGAGGACTACCGCGTTGAACTAGATGAGACTACCTATTAGAAGCAGGCAAGAGCTACAATCTGATTCCAGGCAAGAGCGCCTTTAGAACGAATCTATCTGTTGATTCCTCTGACTTCTGACCTCTGACGCGGGCCCAATCCAATCGCTCGTAGAGCTAGATTTATGATTCCCAGTCGTGAGATAATGCCGCTTACGAACCCCCAACGCGGCATTCCCACCCCGCTAAACGAAAAGAATCGGAGGAGTAGATGAAATTCGGCGTAGTAATGTTTCCGGGTTCAAATTGCGATCACGACACCTACCACGTAATCAGCAAAGTAATCGGCCAGCCTGTTGATTTCCTCTGGCATCGCCAAAACACCGTCGCCGACTGCGACGCGGTGATACTGCCGGGCGGGTTCTCCTACGGCGATTATCTCAGGACCGGCGCAATCGCCCGCTTCAGCCCGGTGATGGGCGCGGTCAAGGAGTTCGCCTCGCGCGGTGGACTGGTGATGGGGATCTGCAACGGGTTTCAGATTCTCTGTGAAGCCGGCCTGTTGCCGGGCGCGCTGCTCAGAAACAAGAATCTCAGGTTCATTTGTGACCACGTCAACATCCGCGTTGACGCGACTGACACACCGTACACCAATCGATGTCAGCGCGGACAGGTGCTCTCGGTACCAATCGCGCACGGTGACGGTAATTATTTTTGCGATGCGGATACGCTAGCGGAGCTTCAGCGCGAGAATCGGATCATCTTCCGCTACTCGGATGCGAACGGGAATCAGGCCGTTGAGGCAAATCCTAACGGCTCGCTCGATAACATCGCCGGAATATGCAATCGCGAGCGGAACGTGTTGGGGATGATGCCGCATCCCGAGCGCGCAAGCGAGCAGCTCCTAGGTAGCAGCGACGGGCGGATTGTTTTTTACTCGCTGGCCGATACGCTTGCCGAGCTAGCGAAAGCTTCTTGAGCATGATTAATAAGGAAAAGGGGAATTGAAAATCGAGAATTGAAAATTGCAAATTGCAAATCTCGGAGCCCCACCTCGTTCGCAATCCTCTCTCTTAATTTTCAATCATTCTAGGTCATCGTTCAGCCATCTTCCTTGATAAGCCTTACTCCGTCCGGTAGCATATCGGTCAATCTTTTCCACGCGTTCTTCTTGCGACAACGCACCAATATGAACGAACCCGCTATGACTCCCGAACTCATTCGAAGGCACGGACTCACCGACGCAGAATACAACCGAATCGTCGAACTCCTCGGCCGCGAACCCAGCTACACCGAGCTTGGCATCTTCTCGGTCATGTGGTCCGAGCACTGCTCGTATAAATCCTCAAGGGTGCACCTGCGGCGTTTGCCCACCAAAGGCGAATGTGTGCTTCAAGGGCCGGGCGAAAACGCCGGGGTGGTCGACATAGGCGGCGGACTCGCCGCGGCATCCAAGATCGAATCACACAATCACCCTTCGTTCATCGAGCCTTATCAAGGTGCGGCAACCGGTGTTGGCGGGATTCTGCGCGACGTATTCACGATGGGAGCGCGCCCGCTGGCAGCAATGAACTCGCTGCACTTCGGCCCGGTCGAAACCGGCGAAGGCGCTTCCGATGAACAGCGAGTCACGGTCGCGCGCAACCGCTCGATCATGGCCGGTGTGGTGAAAGGCATAGGCGACTACGGTAACGCGTTCGGCGTTCCAACCATTGGCGGCGAAGTGCGTTTTGGCGAATGTTACTCACGCAACCCGCTGGTGAACGCGTTTACCCTCGGGATCATGCGCAAGGAGCAGATCTTCTATGGGCGCGCGGCCGGGGTCGGCAACCCGGTTATTTACGTCGGCGCAAAGACCGGGCGCGATGGTATACACGGCGCGACGATGGCTTCAGAAGAATTCGGCGAGGAAGCTCAATCGAAGCGGCCGACTGTTCAAGTCGGCGATCCGTTTCTCGAGAAGCTGTTGCTCGAAGCGTGTCTTGAGGCCATGCGCGCAGGAGCGATCGTCGGCATCCAGGACATGGGCGCCGCCGGGTTGACAAGCTCATCGTGCGAGATGGGCTCGCGTGCGGGGAATGGAGTCGAGATCGACATCGACCTGGTGCCACAACGCGAAACAGGGATGACGCCTTACGAAATAATGCTCTCGGAGTCACAAGAGCGAATGCTGATAGTCGCCGCAAAGGGCCGGGCGCGCGAAGTCGTCGACATCTTCAAAAAGTGGGAGCTTGATGCCGTTGTCATCGGACACGTCACTGCTGATGGTCATCTGCGAGTTGCGAAGAACGGACAGATCATAGCCGACATTCCCAATTCCGCACTCACCGACGAAGCCCCGGTCTATCACCGGCCGATTGGCAAACCCGACGGCTCCCCGCCAATCGATGTCAGCCAGCTCGAGCCGTCTAATGCGGAATTGGAATCGACGTTTATGCGCATCATCGCGCAGCCGACACTCGCGTCGAATGAGTGGGTCTATCGCCAATACGATCACATGGTGCGGACGAATACCGTAGTGACGCCGGGCTCGGACGCGGCAGTAATACGTGTAAAAGAAAAGCGGCGCGGGCTCGCGATGACACTCGACTCGAACGCGCGGTACTGCCAGGTTGATCCAAGAGCCGGCGCGCGGCTCGTCGTCGCGGAAGCCTGCAGAAACCTCGTCGTTAGCGGCGCACGGCCGTTAGCGTTGACGAACTGTTTGAATTTCGGCTCACCAGAACGGCCCGAGGTTATGTGGCAGTTCAGCGAGGTGATCGATGGGATGGCGGAAGCTTGCGAGGTGTTCGGCACGCCGGTCACCGGAGGCAACGTCAGCTTCTACAACGAGACCGACGGCCGCGGGATTCACCCGACGCCGGTGATCGGAATGGTCGGCATAGTCGAGGACCCTCGGCACATCACGACCCAATGGTTCAAACACGATGACCGCGCGATCATACTGCTTGGAGCGACACAGAACGACCTGGGCGCTAGCGAATATGCGATCACGATGCTTGGCGCGCTGGCGGGCAGTGTGCCTCAACTTGACCTCGACCTTGAGCGGCGCGTCCAAGAAGCTTGTTTGAAGATCATTCAGGCGGGGCTGGTCGAGTCGGCTCACGACTGTTCGGACGGCGGCCTTGCGTTAGCAATCGCCGAGAGCTGCTTCTCGAGCTATCGTCGCACCGCGGTTGGTTGTGAAGTGAACATCGACGGAGACTTGTCAGCGGCGGCGGCGTTGTTCGCCGAAACGCCTTCGCGGATTTTGCTTTCGGCAGTGGACAGTAACGTTGGTCAGATCCTCAACAGCGCTCACGAGCTCGACGTCCGCGCGACGGTAATCGGCCGAACAAAAGGCGAACGCATCAACATAGACTTGAACGGCGAGCGAGTGATTAGTCGGCGAGTGGCCGATGTTGAATTCATTTGGCGCGGCGCTCTCCCGAGCGTGCTCGAAATCTCGTCGCTCGTCGCCGCTGAAGAGAAAATGATCATAGATACAGTGTAGGGGCTGCACTCTCTGAGGCTGCCCTCATTCAAAGGTGAGCAATCTCGAAAGAAGGTCAGCCGCATAGGGCAGCCCTCACTGTATTCTCCTGATCCTGTGAGCAAAGTTCCTACCAAACTGCAGGTGTCGGCGGGGGGCGTGGCTTTTCGCAAGCACGACGCGCGAATTGAAGTCGCGCTGATCGCTGTCGGCAGCAATAACCGCTGGCAGTTGCCCAAAGGGCTTGTTGACAGGGGCGAATCATCCGAGGAGGCCGCAGTTCGCGAAGTCCGCGAAGAAGCGGGCGTCGACACCCAGATGATCGACCGCATTGACAGGGTCGAGTACTGGTATTTCTCGAACGAGCAGGGCCACCGGATACGTTATCACAAGTACGTCTACTTCTATCTGCTCGGTTACAAGTCGGGCGACGTCCGCGACCACGATCGCGAAGTGAACGAGGCGCGCTGGTTCGATATCGACGAGGCAATCGAAATGCTTTCGTTTGATAGCGAGAAGAGGATTATGGAGAAGGCAAAGGCGTTGATATCTGTTAGAATCTCGGGCGCACAAGATGGGGCGATCAAATGAACCGTGCCACTCCTGGAGGAACCAGACGATACGCTCAACGAATGAATGCGACCACCGCCCGAGGACACTTTCGCGAGGGAGAGGGGCTGCTGATGTCTTCGATCGGGCTTGGGACCTATCTTGGCCATTGGGATGAGCACACGGACCGACACTATCAAGAGGCGATCAAGCGCGCGGTCGAGCTGGGTTGCAACGTCATCGATTCGGCTATCAATTACCGCTTTCAGCGCAGCGAGCGAGCGATAGGCTCTGCGCTCAAGCAACTGTTCGCAGATAGCAAGGTTCAGCGCGATGAGATCATCGTCGCAACCAAGGCGGGCTTTTTCCCTTTTGAAGACGAGCCACCTCGCGATGCGCGAGGTTGGATAGTGGAGAACGTCATCGCCAGAGGGCTTGCGCGACCCGACGAGATTGCCGGCGGCAGTCATTGCATGACGCCCGCTTACCTGGAGGACCAATTGTCGCGCAGCCTGGAGAACCTCGGGCTCGAGACGATCGACGTCTACTACCTGCACAACCCGGAGAGTCAACTGGAAGCAGTCAGCGGTGATGAGTTCGACCGGCGCTTGAAAGCCGCCTTTGAATGGCTCGAGGTAGCGGCCGCAGACGGGCGCATCGGTTGCTATGGAACGGCGACCTGGAACGGGTATCGTCAGCAACCAGGCTCGGGCGGCTATTTGTCGCTTGCCGACGTGGCAACAATCGCGCGCGAAGTCGGGGGCGAGGGTCACCGCTTCAGGGTTATTCAGTTGCCGCACAATCTTGCAATGCCCGAAGCGCTCACCGGCGCCAATCAACCGGTTGATGGTGAATCCCTCTCACCTTTGATGGCGGCCGCTCGGCTTGGGATCACGGTCATGTGCAGTGCATCGATGTCGCAAGCCAGGCTCAGTCAAAACCTACCGCCGTTCGTCGCTGAAGCACTGAAAGGCCTAACCACCGATGCTCAGCGCGCGATTCAGTTCGTGCGTTCGACCCCGGGGGTCACAACCGCACTGGTAGGGATGAGCCAGCGCACGCACGTCGATGAGAATATGGGCGTGGCTGCCGTACCACCAGCCTCGGTTGAGGAATTCTTTAGCATGTTTTCTAGCGAAGAGACTTGAGAGCACATCCTAACGCCGATGATTGAAATCACGAATCGAGTGGTATAAGCTATTGCCGCTCAAGTCCTTATCATTACTCTTGGGACTTACTTCGACTTTGCACTTTCTCAATTGGACGCTGCGTAATGTACAATTGGAGCCAGAGTTCGACTGGTAGAGTCTGGTCATGAAAAGCGCTGCTCTCACACGCAAATGGAATCAACCGAATCCGGATCGAATAATCTGGACTATGCCGTGGCCGGGACTCACGGCCCGTCTTGCACACGCTCTGGCGGATACGGCAAGAGAAATCGGTAGCGGGCCTCTGTCATATCTGCGCGTAGCTTTTCTGCCTGATCGCATCGCAGAATGGTTCTGGTTCCGGCTGATCAAGCTAATTGCAATGTCAGTCGCGCACCCGATTGAAGCTCTGCAGGGCGCGACCGCCGCCGATGCAATAGAGCTCAGGCGCCGACCCCGACTCCTCGCGATACTCACCGTGTCTGCCGGACTCCACGGCGTGCTGATGGCTTATCTTGCTTATCTGGCCTTCTTCTCACCGTTCGCCCATCTGCGCGTAGTCGATAAGGCATACAACAAATTCGATCCGGAAAAGGCAATGGAGAAGCTTTACTATCCTCCGCAGATGTTGCGGCTTGCGCCAAAGGGTCAGGCGATGACGCTCGAAGAAATTCGAGCCCGCGCAGAAAAGCGTAAGCGCGAAATGGAGCTGGCCAGGGAAAAGGCGGAGCAGGAAAAGAAAGCGAAAGAAGAGGCCGAGCGCAAGGCTGCCGAAGAAGCGGCGAAGGTTGCCCAGCAGAACAAGACATCTACGGCTACTACCTTCTCAGAGGTCAACGTAGCTCCAATAAGAGACACTGTCGGCAATTTGTACAAGCTGTTCGAAGCGGGTGGGCTCGATATTCCGGAGATGAAGTTCTCGGTGATGGCCGGTTTCAAGGTCAAGCCCGACGGATCGTTTGAGAACATTCGAATCATCAAATCGTCCGGATCGAAGATCATCGACAGGAACGCGCTCGAGATACTGTCGAACATCGGCGAGTCGCACGCGCTGGGCCCGGTCGCTGTATTGTCGTCGCCGACTATTAGCCTCGATGTCACCGATGATATGGCGCGGCTCCGAATCACGGCGTTCGCGCCAACGCCAGACATTGCCAAGGAAAAAGCGGGCCTGTTGAACGCACTCTTTTGGGCAATGCGCATGAAGGAAAAGAGCCCCGAATTAGGGCAGTTGCTAAAGCTGATTCGGGTAACGAGCCGCGACAAGTTTGTGGATACCGACCTTCTGGTACCTCGCGCCAAAGCGGCGGAGATGATGCGAGCCTGGCTCGCACAGCCTGCCAATCCGCCACAATGATTCGCTTGGCTCCACGCCGAACCCGATGGTCAACCCTTGGTTCAAAACAAGCCTTCCGTAAAGTCGCAGAACCAGATTCGCTCCCAACAATCGCGTGGTGGGTCAGTCTAGGTTCAGAGTACCAGCCTTAGCTTGCTCTTAATGATCCACAAGCAAGCTAAAAGCTGTACTTTGAACTTGAACTCAGCTGACCCACTACCCAAAATCAAAAATCATTACTGTTGCCCCATCAAGGGGTTGAACCTATAATGTTAAAGCTTACCGCCTGGGCCGTAGTTGGCCGGCGGTCTGCGGCTCCAGCATGCCCCTTTTCTCCTGATTCCGACGACAATCATCAGGCTCCTGATCGGGTCAGCTCGTCTGCCACCAACGCTCCCGGAATCTGGTCCCATGCGTCTCCGGTTCAAGCCAGACCGCTTTGCGAGGCAAAGACAATGTCACCGAGTATCGATCAACTGCTGACCATCGCGTGCAGCAAAGGCGCTTCCGATCTGCACATCAAGGCCGGCAGCTTTCCGTTCATGCGCATCAACGGCGAGCTTCAGCCTATGGTGGAGGCACAGCGACTGGCCGGCGAGGACTCGCTCAACATGGCGTTCTCGATAATGAACAACCGCCAGAAGCAGCGGTTCAACGAGAATTCCGAAATCGACATCGCCTACGGCGTATCAGGGCTTGGCCGGTTCCGTTGCAACATCTTTCAGCAACGCGGCACCGTCGGCATGGTTCTTCGAGTCATTCCAACAACCGTGCGCACCACTGAAGAGCTGCGCTTGCCGTCAGTAATCGAGAAGATCGCCGACGAGAACCGCGGACTTGTGCTGGTCACGGGCTCGACCGGATCCGGAAAGTCGACAACGCTCGCGGCGATGATCGACTACATGAATCGCACTCGCACCGGCCACATTGTGACCATCGAGGACCCGATCGAGTTCCTGCACCGGGACAAGAAGTCCTATGTGAACCAACGCGAGGTCGATGTGGACACCCGGAGCTTTTCTGAAGCGTTGCGCGGCGCTCTTCGACAGGACCCCGATGTCATACTGGTAGGTGAGATGCGCGACTACGAGACCATTGAGACAGCCATCACGGCTGCCGAGACCGGACATCTGGTCCTATCGACGTTGCACACGCTCGATGCGACCGAGACGCTCAATCGCATAGTATCGGTCTTTCCTCCCCACCAGCAGCGGGCGATTCGCCTGCAGCTCGCAAGTGTGCTCAAGGCGGTGATCTCGATGCGGCTTGTCCGCGCCGCTGAGGCGATACAAGGACGTGTGCCTGCGGTCGAAGTCATGATGGTGACTCCGTACATACGAGATTGCATCGTCCACCCCGAAAAAACCGCGACGATTCGCGAGGCGATAGCGCAGGGCACTTCACAATACGGTATGCAGACCTTCGACCAGTCGCTGTTTGATCTGTACTCTCGCGGGTTGATAACATACGAAGAAGCGTTGAACGGAGCGACCAACGCAGATGAATTCAGATTGCGCGTGTCAGGTGTCAGGTCGGTGTCGGACCAGGCTCGCGAAGAAATGGAGCGCTCCCGAAGGCGCACCGGCTCGCTCGACGCAACCAAGCCCGAGACCAAACAGTTCGTCAATTGGCTCTTAGAAGGAACAGAACAGGTAACAAGATAAAGGCCGCCGGCGGCCGTGAGGTCAAAGAACGTCCCGCTCGCGGGCCGATGGCAACCGGAGATGGCGAGCGCAGCGGCCAGGATGCCCCCAAGAGAGTGATGAAGGCAGCGCTCAAAATACTTGCGACCCGTTCCTGCAGCGAGGGCCAATTGCGCGACCGGCTCAGCACAAAGGCCTGGGCCGAGGCAGGTCTGATTGAGGACTGCATCAGAAGGCTCAAAGAGCTGGGCTATGTTAATGATGATCAGTTCGCCCAGAGCTACGCGAGCTATCGAGCTGGTTTAAAGCCTATTGGACGAGCCAGGCTCGCGCGCGAGTTGGCTGTCAGGAAAGTATCACGAAAGAGCATTGACGTGGCGTTGGATCTTGTTTTCGGCGAGGTGACCGAAGAGACCCTGATCGATCGGGCGATCGTGCGCCGAGTGCGCACCCACGGGCCGCCAGTCGAGCGTGCGGCTCAGAGAAGGTTGTTCGATCACCTCGCGAGGCTTGGATTCGAGTTTGACTTGATAAATAAAAAGCTGCGAACCCTCAAGAGGAACACCGAAGACGAGTGACGCCACTTAGAGGAAAGAACTGCCTACCTTGATTGACCTTAGTCAGCGCGAGATCAATCACCAGGAAAGAGTGGGAGACTAGATTACAGTAGAGGCTTCGACGATGAGAGACCAGGAGAAACGAAGTGCAGTGCGAGTAGCCTACGTTTCTGACGTGGAGTGCGAAGGCGATAGGGTTCGCTTTAACGCGCGAACTGCCGATATCAGCACAAGCGGCGTGTTCGTCCACTCAAAGGTATGCTGCGACGCAGGCTCGATCTTGACCCTCCGTTTCTCGATTGGCTCGACTCAGGTTGAGGCAGTTGGCGAGATTTGTTACAGCATGCCACTGATAGGAATGGGCGTCCGGTTTTGGGATTTGAAGCCCGAGTATCGCGCGGCCATCGAGGGTCTGGTCGAGGGCCTGGGCGAGACCGGCCGCGAGGACACCGGACCATTGGGCCGAAAAGTTATGCCGAGCGGTGTAGAACCCGTCGACAAACTGCTTGGAGGTTTGTACCCCGGACATCTATATCTGGCTCACGGTGACGCTTCGGGCAAGTCCCTCTTTGGGATGGAGTTTGTCGTCGAGGGTTTGAAGCGCGGCCAAAAAGCGGGGCTTATCATCTCCTATTCTCCGGAAGATGCGATACGCCGGTTTGCGCGCCTTGGCTATGACTGCCTGGAGGACCTCTACAGCAATCGTCTAATAATATTCAAGTACCCCGACGACATAGGTGACCAGATACTCCAGCTGCGTGAGCTGGCGCCCGTCTTGCGCGACCTCGAATCACTCCTGGCTGAGACCGGGCCCGAGCGGCTCGTCTTCGATCCGGTAACCAAGCTCCTGGCTGGCAAGAAAGAAGAGCTTTCGGCGCGAGCGACCGAATTTGCGGTCTGGGCCAGGTCATTCGGAGCGACGGTGTTGCTCATCGCAAGCGGAGATCATTCTGACGCGGTGGAAAACTTGATGCCCCTGGTCAAGGAGTCTTTTAGGTTCGAGGTGAAAGAGAGCCAAGATCGCGTAATCCGGCAAATTGTCTTTGAAAAGTCGCACGCTATCCCGGATCAGAGTATTCGAGTCGATCCCTCACGGGGGCTTTCGTTGTTGGAGCCCCAGAGCTCCAAAGGGCCCTCGGATGAACAGGTCGAGTTTAACCAGGCTCCGCCGGCGCACGACTCGGAAGCGAGTATGCCCTTGGCTAACTCCGTCACTATAGCGGATCAGCCCACCGCTACGGACGCCAATGGGAAGTCGACCGCCACCTTCTCAGAGATGCTTGATGATCTGAGGACATTTATTTCAGACCTCGAACCCGAGACTGGTGCAAACGAACGGGACGCGCAAAACTTAAAGTTCGATAACCTGAGCGGCTCGCCTTCGACTTCGGTGTGAACGCGTGAAGACTCGGGAACTGGATTTCGAGATCCAGGAGAGCCCTCAAAGAGTACGGATTTGTACACACCGGCTTGGAACTTCCGAACCCAGTCGGCGATTTGAAGCGGGTAGTTGATGAGGTACGGCAAAGACAGACGGGCGACAAAGCGAATAAGCTACCTGTGTGAGGTCGAGTGCGAGGGTGCCGGCCTCAGCCGTCTGGCAACCCGGCTCAACGATCTGAGCTTAGCCGGCGCGTTCATTGATTCGCTGACGTGCTATGCGCCGGGCACCAATCTAAAGCTCAGGTTTCACATCAAAGACGTCTTGATTGAAACGAACGCCGAAGTCATATATAGCATGCCACAAATGGGCATGGGCGTACACTTCCTGGACTTGAAGCCTGATCACCTGGCTGTACTCGAGAGTCTTATCGAAGGCAAACCCCTGATTCGACCGGTGACAGATCCCGAAACGTCTCAGAAGGGCGAGTCGAATGGCTGGAGTACGCCCGATATATTGCTCGGGAACTTCGCGGTTGTGAGCATGTTCGACGTCATCCAGATAATCGAGAATAACCGGCTCAGCGGCGGACTCTCAGTGATGTCCACTACAACTAACGGAGAGATTCACTTCAATGACGGCCACATCGTGGGTGCACGCTCCGGTTCACTAATCGGCGTCGACGCGCTCAAGAGGTTTCTGGATGTAGGCGAAGGCTCATTCGAATTCAAGAGATCTTTCACCCATTACGCTTCTACGATCCACGCGTCGAGCAATATGTCGCTGATGCTCGACCTGCTCCGCCTCAAGGACGAAGAGGCGGCGCAGATCTGCTAGTCACCACTCCGAAGCCCCTCTATCGATCAAGCTGAGCTTGATGAACACTTGTTCTCACGACTAAAAGACCGACTTTCTTGCGGGGTACCTGCGGCGGTTCATATAATCATCTCGATGACCGAGGTCACTACCGAAGAGAGAACGGAACTAATCGGCCTCACCCAGGACGAAATTCGCGAGTTCATGGTCGCGATGGGCGAGAAGCCTTATCGTGCAAGGCAACTCTACGAGGCGATCTACCGGCGGCGAACTACCGGCTATGACTCGATGACGGATTTACCGAAGACTCTGCGGCGACTTCTCGCGGAGCGGGCCATCGTTACTAACACCCAGGTTCACAACGTGTTCCTATCATCGGACGGGACCCGGCGATTCCTTCTGAGGCTTGGCGATGGGTCGGAGGTCGAGTCGGTATTCATGCCCGAAGAACGTCGAGACACGATCTGCATATCGAGTCAGGTGGGATGTCCGCTTGCTTGCAGCTTCTGCATGACCGGGGTGATCGGGCTGAAACGCAACATGACTGCTGGTGAGATTGTCTCGCAGGTGGTTGTTGTGTTGAATCAGGTCTACGGCCAAGGGGCCGGTGTCCCACATCGAACGAACATCGTGATGATGGGGATGGGCGAGCCGCTGCTGAACTACGACCAGGTGCTAAAGTCGGTGCGGCT
>CAZOOE010000177.1:0-11744 GCA_964581275.1 uncultured Clostridia bacterium | reverse complement strand
GAGATCGAAGCTCTGTACGCCGACCTCAGTCCTGTTGAGATGCTCGAGATATTCGAGGAGACCGGGTAATCACCGATGCCGATTTAACGCGACTCGATGGACAACATCATCGGCATAGTGCTTCAGAAGGACCTGAGCCGCGTGGTCCGGCGGGGTGGCGCGTTGAGTCTGGAAGAGATTATTCGTTCTCCGGTGTTTATTCCGACAAACGTGAAGCTCAACGATGCGCTTCGCATGTTGCGGCGCTCAAGCGAGCACATGGCTCTGGTCGTTGATGAACACGGGGGCGTTGAGGGATTGGTCACGCTTGAAGACCTGCTCGAAGAACTTGTAGGGGATATTCGCGACGAGCACGACGAGGCAGCCTCGCGTCAAATCATCGAGCAGCCCGATGGTGCCTACAATGTTCGAGGGAATCTCTCGATCAGGGATGCGAACAAGAGGCTCGCGTGGGATCTGCCCGAGTCAGACACCTATCACACGATAGCCGGATTCATGATGGCGCGAGCCGGCAGGCTGCTGAAGCGCGGCGAGGGCGTCGAGTACAACAGTCTGAAACTGACGGTTCAATCGACGGCGCGCAATCGGATAGTCGAGATCCGGGTCGAGAAGGTCAAGGAAGAAACACCGGCTAGTGCTTGATTGAAACAACTCTTGTTCATCGTCAATCCAGCGTCGGCTCGCGGGGATACGCTGCGAACCTGGGCCGACGCCCGTAAGGAAATAATCAACTGTGGCGTTGAGTTCGCCGAACACCTGACGACGTGCGAAGGTGAGGCTACGCAGATCACCCGCGAAGCTCTGACCCGAGGGATAAACCGGATCGTCGCAGTGGGTGGTGACGGCACTCTCGGTGAAATCGTAAACGGCTACTTCGATGAGACCGGCCATGTCGTCAATGGCGCCGCGTCGATAGGGCTGCTCCCGAGCGGGACCGGGTCGGATTTTCGCCGCTCGCTCGGATTGACCAGTCGCACCGATGCTTTGCGAACGCTGATCAGCTCAGAAACCAGATTACTCGATGCCGCGCGGACCGAACTTCACGATAGAGATGGTTCGATCGTTTCGAGAACGTTCATAAACGTTGCCTCATTCGGGCTTGGGGGTGATGTTTCAGGGCTGGTGAATCAATGGCGCGGTAGTTTACCGAAATGGATCGGCGGGAGTGCTAGATTTACTGCGGCCTCCCTGGTAGCGCTTGGTCGCTACAAGAACGTCGCAGTTTCGCTCCGGCTCGACGAACTTGACATGAAGATCCACAGCAATCTGATCGTCGTGGCTAACGGCAAATTCGCGGGAGGTGGGATGATGCTTGCGCCGCACGCGGAACTGGATGACGGGCTGCTCGATGTGATCGTAACGCATGGGGCGACGCGGTTGGATGTCATAAAGGAACTGCCCCGCATCCAGCGAGGGGGGCTCTTGAAGAATCCAAAAGTAACCGAGAAGCGTGCTCGCAGTGTTTCGATACATAGCGTAGTGCCGATGCCCATCGATCTGGATGGCGAGATGGTGGGTTATACTCCGGCCCGTATTACCGTACTTCCGTCGGTGGTGCGTTTTGCGCTGTGCTCTAAATCTTAGGTCTTTGCGCTCGTCGATTGCCCTCTGACTTCCTATTTTTCCGCCATCGCGTCCGTAACTTTGATCCGGCCTGCAATGATGTCCTGTTTGGCCCGCTCGACCTCCTCAAGCACCGGCTGGGGGATCAAGTTCCGATTGTAGTCATCAAGAGCGTAGCCTATCCCATCATTCTCCAAACCCAACTCGTGAATGCCTCCCCTGAAGCGGCCCTCGACAAGATCCTTCACGCTGTTGAACACCGACACGTCAACCCGTTTGATCATGCTGGTCAGTATGTATCCGGGCTTCACCCAGTTCTGATTCGAGTCTACACCTATCGCCAGCTTGTGCGTGTCTTCGGCTGCGTCAAACACTCCGAGGCCTGAGTTGCCGGCCGCCTGAAAGATTACGTCGGCGCCGCGCTCGATCTGCGCCTTCGCGAGCTCTTTACCTTTGCCCGGATTGTTCCACGCGGCGTCCGTCACCCCAACGTAGTTCTCGTACACTTCGATCTTTGGGTTCGCGTATCGCGCGCCTTCGGCATAGCCTGTTTCGAACTTGTGGATGAGCGGTATGTCCATGCCGCCGACGAATCCGACCTTGCCGGTCTTGGTCGCTCGGGCGGCGATCATCCCGACCAGAAAGGAACCCTCGTGCTCTTTGAAGATCAGTGACGCGACGTTGGGCAGATCGATCACTCCGTCGATGATCGCGAACTTCAAGGTTGGATAGTCGTGAGCAACGTCGTCCATGATTGGCGCCTGAGCAAAGCCAACCCCGATGATCAGGTCATATCCCCGCTCGGCGAACGCCCGCATCGAAGGCTCGATCGAAGTTGGATCGCCGGGCTCGACATCGCGAAGAAAGATGCCGAGTTGTTCTTTCGCGCGTTTGACGCCTTCCCACGCAGCGGCATTGAAGGACTTGTCGTCCTTACCGCCGATGTCGAAGACTATTCCGACGCGAAGCTTGCCGCCCGACTCGTCGCGTTTGCCAAGCACGCTGGTGCAAGCTGGAAAGACGAGCGCCAGGACCACTAAAAGGACTAATGCGATTCGTTTCATTTAATGTTAGTAGCACGAAATACTGATCGTCGTCGCGCCGACCATCTTTATCGGAATCATAAACGAGACGCAGCTTGCTGTCACTCTTGATCTCCTCAGCGTATTCCTCATTGCCCCGGTTGGTACGCGAATGAAATCAAGAAATAGCGCGTATGCAAACCCGGCAAACAAACCATGGCAACCCGCCGAGGGCGATGATTTGTTTCTTACCCAATTGGCTTCATAGACAGCTGGTGGCGGTCTCCGATCACTTGTCCTTCGATTCAAATCGATTGTACTTCTTCATTACCTCTTTCAATCGATCATGCGGTAGTGCTATAACCTTGTGACCATCGACACCGGTCATCGTCTCCGCCGCGATCAGCGAATTAATGATCGCCTCTTCCGTCGCTTGAACCGTAGCCTCAAAGACAGGGTTCATTCTATCGTTTGGCAGCATCGTCAACTGAATCGTTCCTTCCGGCTTCGAGGCTCCCGGGTTCGCAGTCGAGAATGCGACGAAGATGTCTCCCGACCCATTGCCCGAACTGCTGCCGGTGCGAGCGACTCCGAGCGCCGCACGCCGAGCCAGTCTCTTCAGCTGATTCGAAAGCAAGGGGGCGTCCGTTGCTACGACGATGATGATCGAACCCACATCATCGCGAGGCGCGCCGTCGATCGATGAAAGACGGCCTTCAGTGATCTCAGTTCCGACCGGAACGCCTGCGATTCGAAGTTGATTGCGGCGCCCGAAGTTTGCCTGTACCAGCACCCCCACCGTGTACCCTCCAGCGCTCTGATCGAGCTTCCTGGACGCCGTGCCGATCCCGCCTTTGAAGCCGTAGCAGACCATTCCAGTGCCGCCGCCAACGTTGCCTTCAATCACCGGCCCAGCCTTCGCGTTGTCCAGAGCTTCGAACGCGTGATTCGCCTTTACGTGAAATCCATTGGTATCGTTCAAATAGCCGTCGTAGGTCTCTGCGACAATCGGTAGCGACCACCAGTAGCCTGATGGGTCCGGCGCGCCGCGCTTCACTCGCCACGCGATAACAGCATCTCGCACGACGCCGACGCTATGAGTATTGGTGATCATGATCGGGCCTTCGAGAAAGCCCGACTCTTCGAGCCAGGTGGTGCCGGTCATCTCACCGTTTCCGTTGAGCGAGAACCACCCGCCGAACACCGAATCGTTTGATGACTGTTTGCCACGCGGGAGAATCGCAGTGACACCTGTTCGAACCGGCCCGACGCCGACCTGCAGCTTCCCTTCACCAGAGATGAGGGTGGTATGACCGATTTCGACTCCCTTCACATCGGTGATCGCGTTAAGCGCTCCGGGCGAGCCGTCAAACGGAACGCCAAGATCGCGCGCGCGAGGCTTTGATTGGGCAGATGCGAGTTGCAGGAGTGCAACCGCAGTAAAAGCAGTCGTTGCGATCAGGTTGATTCTATGTCTATTCATTTGTTTTTCCCTATTTGTCAGGGGATTCGTAAATATACGCCGCATCGTGCAGCTTGTTCTCTTTCCCGTCATGCACCGCATACTGGATCGGCTTGCGCTCCCCGTGGGTGTCCACCGAATAGCCCCAAAGGTTCGCGGCGCCGTGCTCGCCATTCTTGTTCAGGGCGTAGAAGGTGATGTTGAACTTCTTGAGCTTTGCACGATCGTTGTCGTAGTTCGCGGCAACGCGCTTGCAAGCCTCGATCGCGGCGTCGGTCGGAGCCATGCCTTTGCGCATCATCTCCACCACGGTGTGCGCGCCGTTGATTTTGATGCACTCTTCGCCTCGTCCGGTTGACCCTGCGGCGCCCACCTGGTTGTCGACGAACAGGCCGCAGCCGATCAACGGCGAATCGCCGACGCGCCCGGCGAGCTTGTGAAACATTCCACTGGTCGTTGTGGTGCCGGAGATGTCTCCGCGCTCGTTTATCGCGATGCAGTTGATCGTTCCGGTCGGCGGGTGCGCGATGTATTCATCGGCAAGCGCAAGCAACTCGGCTCGAATCGGAGAGCCGTCATAGAGTCTGCTCTGCTTCGTATCCGGAGGTGCGCCGAGTCCCGGTCCCCACCCATCATCATCGCTCATGCGCTCTTTCCATCGCAGCCATACGATTCGGGCTTCGTCTGTCAGCAACTCCTGGTCTTTTAACCCGTGTGCGAGGGCGAACCGCAGCGCCCCAGGCCCAACAAGCAGCACGTGATCGGTTCGTTCCATCACCAGTTTCGCAACCTGCGCCGGGTTCTTGATCCTTTGAATCGAAGCGACCGCGCCCGCCCGTTTGGTCGGACCGTGCATTACGCTTGCGTCCAGCTCGACCACGCCGTCTTCATTGGGCAGGCCGCCGTAGCCGACGCTCATATCCTTGGGGTCGTCCTCGACGATGGCAACACCGGCAACCACCGCATCGAGAGTGTCCGCGCCTGCCCGAATCATTTCCATCGCCTTCGCAGTGGCACGCAGCCCATTGGCGCTCGAGATGACAAGCGGTCGGGAGCCTCTTGATTGGGCAAACGCTACGGGCAATTTGCCGCCGAACAGCCGCGCGCCCAGCCCCGCGACCGCGCCGGTACGAAAGAAGTCTCGACGAGTTACTTTGATTTTCATTGAGTGACCTCCCGCGGATGATGAGTCCAGGGTCCGGAACCACCTCACAAGGTGGTTAGTTCAAGCCTTCAGCTTGCTTCTTTGTGAACTTAAAACACGCAGCCTGAAGGCTGAACGCAAAACTCGGTTCTGAGTTCAAGCTTTAGCTCCAGCGGGCACGATTCTAACGACTCAGGAATTTTTTGTAAATCAACGCAGGACGGCTTTTATCAGTTGAGGCGGCGCGACTCGTTCCGACCCTATCGTGTACGCGCTGCTAATGTCGCCGGCAGCCTCTTCGGCACGGGCCGGATCGTTGAAGTGAATGGTTGCGAGAGGAGAGTCTCGGTCGAGCTTATCGCCTATCCTCGCATGCACCGTCAGACCCACGCCGAGATCGATCGCTGTATCGAGCCTGGCGCGTCCAGCACCCAACAGCATAGATGCGTGCCCAATTGCCTCGGTATCGATAGCTTGAACGTATCCCGCCTGTGGCGTGAGCAGCTCTTGCCGATGCGCTGCGCAGGGTAGCAGACCGTAGTCATCTACTACTCGCTGTTCACCCCCCTGCGCTCCAATGATTTCGCGCATTTTCTCCACTGCGACGCCGGACCCGATTAACTGGTCAAAACGCTCACGACCTCGATCTGCGTCGCTCACGACGCTCCCCATTACCAGCATCTCCGCTGAAAGCTCCCGGCACAGAGTGTTGAAGTCATCCGGACCTCGACCTTTCAAAGTCTCAAATGCCTCGATAAGCTCGAGGGAATTGCCGACTGCCCAGCCCAGGGGCTGGTTCATATCGGTGATCAGCACCAAGCACTCCTTGTCGAGCCCTCGAGCGATCGAGATCATTATTTGGGCGAGTTCGCGTGCGTCGTCTTCCTTCTTCAGGAAGGCTCCGCTGCCGGTTTTTACGTCCAGCACCAGACCGCTAGCGCCCTCGGCCATCTTCTTGCTCATGATCGAGGCAGCCATCAGCGGTCGGCAGGCGACGGTCGCGGTCACGTCCCGCAAGGCGTACAGCTTCTTGTCCGCGGGCGCGATCTCGGCGGTCTGGCCGATAAGCGCCGCGCCGACTTTTTTCAGAGTCGCGCGAAATTCCGCGAGCGTGAGATCGGTTCTGAATCCCGGAATCGACTCGAGCTTGTCCAGTGTGCCGCCCGAATGCGCAAGCGCCCGGCCCGAGATCATAGGCACGAGCACCCCTGCTGCTGCCACCACCGGCGCGATCACCAGCGAGGTCTTGTCACCCACTCCGCCTGTTGAGTGCTTATCAACCCGCGGCCGGCCAAGGTCCGAGAAGTCTACGACCTCGCCGGAGTGCAGCATCGCTTCGGTGAGCGCAAGCGTTTCCTCGGTACTCATTCCGCGGAGGTAGACAGCCATCAAAAGCGCTGACATCTGATAGTCGGCCACTTCGCCTTTGGTGTACCCGCGAATGATGAAACCGATTTCGTCACGAGTCAGCTCGTGTCCATCGCGCTTCTTGGCTATGATGTCGACAGTTCGCATATCACAGGCTCTTTATTCTGGCTCGCAATTCCGGGTCTTTGACTTCTTTCAGCACGGCCTTCTTTAGCGAATCCGTCACATCAATCTTCCACGTCCTCGCGACAAGCCTTGCTTTGGCGAATTCTGAAGGGCCTACGATGATGCTGGCCTCTGTCCCGCTGTTAAAAGAAACTTTTGAGTCGTTCGCCACTCGTCTGGCCGCTGCTTCGGGAGAAAGCGGCGCCGCTTGGAGATACTGAGTCGCCATCCCCAGCATGAAATAACCGAGGAACTGGTCGGCATTTGTGATATGCGCGTTTTGCAGCTCTTGCTGATAGCGAGGGTCCTGGCGCGCCGCCTCGTATGCCAGGCTCACAAGATCCAGAGTTCGCTTCGCCGAATGACGCTTAAAATTGTTGACGTCCTGGGTGAGAAACGCCTGCATCATTTCGTAGGTTGATGCGCGGATTGCCTTTTCGGCTTGTTCACGCGAAGGCGCAGGGTGAGGCGGCGCGCCGCACGGAGTTAATACGCCGGCACGAATTGACCGGCTGAAGAGGTTCGCAACACAAACAAAGCACTTGGTTGTCATCCTAACCTGACCAGTGGCCCGCCGCTCACAGCAAGCGTAAATCTGTCAATCTCACCGCATAGACACGCCGAGGTCGCAGAGATTACGCAGAGAATCACCCGGCGAGATTTGGAATTCTTCGGCGGATACCAGCTTATTCATCTCTGCGCCTCCTCTGCGTCATCGGCGACTTTTCGGTGTATGAGCGCAACGGCCTGAACAGCCATGGATTCATTGCGGCCGATTGATTCGAGCCCCTCGTTTGTCTTCGCCTTAACGCTGACCTGGTTGGAATGAACGCCCATCACCGAGGCCAATCGCTCGCGAATTGCATCGATGTGCGGCCGCAGCTTGGGTCGCTCGGCCACAACCGTCGCATCGACGTTCACAACTCGATAACCTTGTTCGTTTACCAGTTCAACGACGCGTGCCAGGAACTCCAAACTCGAAGCGCCCGCCCATCGAGGGTCACTATCGGGAAAGTGGGTTCCGATGTCTCCTAGGGCCGCAGCCCCCAACAGCGCGTCGCAGATCGCGTGGGTGAGGACGTCCGAGTCCGAATGGCCTAACAGACCCTTATCGAAAGGGATCTCAACTCCTCCCAGCACGAGCTGACGCCCTTCGACCAGCCGGTGTATGTCGTAGCCTATGCCGATGCGACTCGATAGGGTCATTAAACTAGTGACCGATGGCCCGGTGTCTCTTTCTGAAATTGATTATCGCTCCAACAATCGGAAACGCCACTGGCAGCCATATATCGAGGATGACAGGTTCTTTATCTAGGACTTCAGCAATGATCAGAATCATAGAAATCAAACGGCTCTGAAAGTTCAGTCAAAGAAGTCTTGTTGTATGGCCTCGGCCAGCCGCAAATCAAACGGCCGGGTGATCTTGATGTTAATCGGCGAGCCTTCCACCACCGAAACGCGATGTCCAAGTCGCTCCACAAGCTGCGATTCATCAGTGCCCATGAAGCTGTCCGCGTAGGCGCGTTCGAATGCGTCACGAATGATCGAGAAGCGAAACGCCTGCGGAGTCTGCGCGTAGTAGATTCGCCGACGATCGAGTGTGCGCTGTACGCGGCCTGACTTCACTTGCTTGATCGTGTCCGTCGCCGCCAGAGCCATCAGCGCAGCGCCGGTGCTGGCGGCGCGTTCAATCACCGCACGTATCTCATCTGGTCTGACGAACGGGCGAACGGCATCGTGAATGACTATGACGCCCGCAGTTTCTTCGGTCACGACCTGCAGCCCTCGATAGACTGAGTCCTGCCGCTCGGCGCCTCCGCCCACCACCCGGGCTACCTTCGTCAAGTTGTATCGAGAAATCAGCCCGAGCACTTCGGTAGTGAGGTTCGGTTGCAAGGCCAGGATTATTTGGTCAACCGCGTCGCACTGCTGGAATCGTTGAAGCGTGCGCACCAGCACGGGCACGCCATCCAGCTCGAGCATTTGCTTGGCGCGGTCGGCGTGCATTCGCGCGCCGATGCCGGCCGCGGGAATAATAGCAGTGTTGAGTTTGCGTTCGGTCACTGCGAGGCTGCGTTGTTGTGTCGCGGGCCACTTGTGCGCCCGTCCTCGCTGAAGCGGCCGAAGATCATCTTGCCCGCTGTGGTTTGTAAGACGCTGGTGACCGATACGTCGACGTTCTTGCCGATCATGCGCCGCGCATTGTCGACCACCACCATCGTCCCGTCATCGAGATAGGCCACACCCTGGTTGTATTCCTTGCCCTCTTTCAGCACGAACACACGCATGATCTCGCCGGGCAGCACGACCGGCTTCAACGCATTGGCCAGCTCATTGATGTTCATGACCGAAACGCCTCTGAGTTGTGCGACTTTGTTGAGGTTAAAGTCGTTAGTGACGATCTTGGCTTCGATCTGCTTGGCCAGCTCGATCAGCTTGTGGTCGACTTCGCGCACGTCCGGGAAATCGGCCTCGCTGATGACTATTTCGTAGCTGCTGCCTTTCTTCTTTTGGATCCGTTGAAGTATATCCAGCCCGCGGCGGCCACGGTTGCGTTTGATCGAGTCGGCACTGTCGGCTATCTGTTGAAGCTCGCGCAAAACGAACTGGGGAATCACCAGCATACCTGCCAAAAAACCTGTCTCGGCGATGTCGGCAACCCGGCCATCGATGATGACCGAAGTGTCCAAAATCAGTGAATGAGACTTGGCTGCTCCCTTTTCTACGAAGATTCCTCCGAGCGCTGTCAAGTCGAGATAATCGCCCTTGACCGCGCCGACTATCAATCCTACATACCCCATGAACATCGTCAGCGTGAGTGTTAGGAAAGATTTGAACTCGTCGGAGATCGCATGCTGCGCGGCTATGATCCAGCAGATTAATGTAGCCCCTGCGATTCCGAGTATCGACCCGACTGCTCCGCCAATAAGAGTCTTAAGAGTGGCTTTGCGAATCCGGGTCTCAAAGTAGATTATCGAGACTGCAAGTACTCCCCCTATGATCGCTGAGATAAGCGGTTTTCCCGAACTTGGTGTCGGGAAAGGCCTCAGGAAGTAACCTGCACTCACGAGCGCCGCGACGAAGACGATACGAATCAGAGTAACATCGGCTTGCATATATCCTCCGTACGTCTTATCTATCGCTTGAGCCGTTCCTGCTTTACGACGCTGCGAATAGTTAAGCTGAGTTGTGAAAGATCAATTCGCGTCCGTAGGCACGCGAGTACGACTGGAGCACCGGTTGCAGGGTCAACGGACAGGAAATGGTTGAATAGAGCTGCTCCGCTGAACCCTGCTGGCTTCCTGGACCCTGAAAGAATATGAAGCGTCCAGTCTCGGGAATCCCGCCTCGCAGGCAATAATCGGAAAAAGACCTGATCCGGTCGCGATCCGAAATGGCTGCCAGTCGTGTCAAGGGGCTCAGCCCTGACCGGGTCCATTATAGGCGGCGGAGGGCAAAGAGCAAAGTCATTTGTCATTGGCCATTGGCCATTTGTCATTTGTTATTTTGTAACAAATAAATCACCAATAATGACCGACAGATGACTCAATGACCAACGACAAGTGACCAATGACAAAAGACAAATGACCCGTCTTCGTCACGCGATTCGTCACTCCCAAGTTGACAGGATTTGGCAGCGACAACAAGACGTTTGACTCGCTTTCATTCAATCACATAGTTTACGGCTACCTGCGCGGGCCAGACCGACTGGCACAAGCATTGCCAATATGACTGATGTAGCTTTAAAGAGTTACGCGGTGGTTGGGGGAACGGGGGCTCCGCCGGTCATCGCAAGACTGAGAGAAGCGACAGACAAAGTAACAATAAGCTGAAGGGGATGAGGCCACGGGGGCGGCGTCATCCCCTTTGGTTTCTTTGCAACGTAGGCTGTTCAAACCCCGGATCGAATCCAGCTTTCTGGAGCGCAGTTTTGCGGTGCCTCGGGCCATGCCCGACAAGCTGGGCCCGACAAGCTGGGCCCGACAAGCTGGCAGCTTGTCGGACCAGATCGGACCCGCCACTAGCGAAATAGTTGTCGCAAGCAACATCGATCATTCGTCGTGGCTCTTTTTTGCCGGGAGCCAGCAGCAGAGCCTTGCAGAGTTCTCTCTCACTGTTTCAAGTAACGAAGCGCAACACATCCTGACTCAAAAGGCTTTATCTCAACCAGTTTCAATTGCACTTTCTCGGGCAGGTTTACGCCCTCCAGCAACCGTCTTCCTTCTCCGGCAAGGATTGGCTGAACGACAAAACGACATTCGTCCACCAGGCCAAGCTTTATAAGTTGTGAAGGAATATCCACACCGCCGGCGAGAATATTTTTGCCCGGCTCTTGCTTCAGCTTGAGTATTTCGTCGCGAAGATTTGTGCGGACAACCCTCGCATTTTTGTCGCCTTTCTTAGCTTCCGCATCGTCTAACGATTGCGAAAAAACAACTTTGTTGGCGGATTCGAATGCCTGAGCAAAATCGCGGTCCGCTTTGCTTGCAGACGGGTCTTTTGCGACATCTGGCCAATAAGGAACCATCAGTTGATAAGTCTTGCGCCCATAGACGAACAGGTCGGCATCTCGCAGGAGCTGCATAAAGTATTCATGTGTTTCGTCGTTGGCAACTAGCTTGGTGTGGTCACAGCAGCCATCCAGGCTAATGTTGATTGCGTAGATTACATTTCTCATTGAATTGTCCTGACCCCTCTTTCGCGCCGCACTCATCAGAGTTCGACGTAGGATGCTCACAAAGTATTGCGAGTAGCCGTTCATAGGAGCCTCACCTGCATCAGCGACAGTCGGCGTACCGCAGAACGACTGTGTCTTTGCACCGCTGAGTATCACGACTCACAGCGTAGAATACACCATCTGCACAAAAACATCGCCCGTGAAAAAGCCCTTGCCCCAAGATTTTGCCATCGGGCCCGTTCAACACCACAACATTTCCCCCGGGTGCCTTCATTGAAATGTTTGACGATGCTGGGAACCACACCACAGACATACTTTCGAGGCAGGCGTTCGTGGCAACGC
>CAZOOE010000176.1:0-11763 GCA_964581275.1 uncultured Clostridia bacterium | reverse complement strand
AACTGATACGCACTCACGCTCGGCGAACTCTCACCTCACCCCGTGTGGGGCGGCTGATTCTCCCCCGCCCGTCTTCAAACATGCTCGGCATACCAAAGGGTGACGGCGCCGTTCGGCGCCCTCTTTTTACGTTCAGTGATTTCTGCGTAGAGTTCAAAACACTACTTTCAGTGCGAACTGTAGTCGCCGAGGATTATCCGCGCCGACGAAGGCCAGCGGAACACCTTGAAGCTGTTTATTGCTGGTAGGTTTGAAAGGCTTCAGGTTGTACGGACCCGTCAACAGATTCGCGGTCGAACCATTTGCAAAGGTAACGACACCCTTTGAGGCGTCGCACTTGCCGGTAGCAGGGTCAAGGCAGCCAGCAGTCGGATAAGGGCTAAGGAACTGGTCCCAAACCTTGTTGAAGTTCACCTTGTTCAGGATGTTCGTCCCTTCTGCCACGAGGTCTAGCTTCAGCCTTCGTTCCCTGGAGATGAATAATGACTTCTGCACCCTGAGGTCCAGAGTGTAGTAGCCAGCACCCCGGGACGAATCACGGCTGGCGTTGAACGGGAAGGCAAAGCTCCGGTCTGTCGAAGCGATGCCGCTGACAAGGGATGGCATCCGGATCGAAAACGGGATCCCGCTCCGCATAGTCAGGATTGGGGCGATGGCGATATCCGCAAACGCCCTGGAAATGAAGTTGTGACCGGCACCAGGCTTGAACGGCGTGTTGTACACGGCGTTTGCCACGAACACGTGCGGGAAGTCGAACACGGAGATCGCTCGATACAAGTTCAGCCTAGTCGGTCTGAACCACACCTGGCTGCTGCTGAAGTCAATGACATCATCTAGCGTCTTGCTAAAGGTGTAATTAACCCCAAACTGCAGACCGCTACTGTAACGCTTGTTTAGCGAGACTGTCATCGCATGATAGATAGACTTGCCTCTCGAGTCATATCCTATCTTGGCGAGGATGGTTGGATCTATCACGGCGTACTTGGGACCGATGAAGGGATCTACCACGCCCGTCTCTTTGTAATTGAGTTCAACCGGCATTTGAAGATGGAGACCGTGGTACATGAGGTATCCTACTTCGAGAGACATGTTGCGAACCAGCTCCCTCTGAATGCTCAAGCTTGCTTGAACCGAGTAGGGGTTCTTGTAGTCAGGATTGGCTAGAAAGACGACCCTGTTATTCGCGCCCCGTCCCGTAGCCTGGCCAAGCGAGTTGTAAAAAGAAGCAGGTACATGCGCGAATGGCAGCAAGCCGGCCGCCACAGCAGCCTGGTACATCCCCGTCGCGCTCAGGCCGGTGGGGAGTATCTGGTTGATGTATCTTCCGCTATCGTCAAGAAGAGAGGTATACGACGGAATAAGCACGTCGACCGGTCCCTCAAATATTCCGGCCCCCCCACGGACCACCGTCTTCTGGTCACCCCAAGGTGTCCAGGCGAACCCGAGGCGAGGGGAGAAGTAGGAGTTGCGATGGAGCGGGGACGGCTCGGCATCAAGATCGAACCGGCCTCCAAAGTCCAAGGTGAGTCTGGGAGAGACCTTCCACGAATCCTGGGCGAAGGCTCCAAAATAATTAGCCCATCCGCTCCACGCAGGATTGTTGAATCCCTGATGGAGGAAATTCGGTAACCCAAAGACAAAAGATTGAGCGCCAGTGAGGTTCGCACCGGTCGGACCGGTTGTCCCGAAACAAGGGTTATTGGGGACGGCAGGGCCGCAACCCGCTCCCAACGGCCCGTGCGTGGTGTTGAAAATTATAAACGGTAGCTGTTTAGCTGTCGGATGTCCCCCTAAGAGCGCAAGAATGCTCTGAATTGACGGATCCGCTGCAAACAGAATCGGGTATGTGTTGTCTGCGAAGTTGAACTGCCCGGCAAAATACAGGTCGTCCTCCACGTTGTAGGCCACCGGTCGGTACGACGCTCCAAACTTGACGTTATGGCTTCCCTTCGTCCAGGAGACAGTGTCATCGAATTGGTAACGTCTCTGGTGCGCTAGGTAAGGGATGGCCGCCGGGCTGCCGAAATTGAATTGAGGAATAAATCCCCCAATCGCGAATCCATCGATCGTTATGGCTGGTCGGAGATCGGCGCTAGGGGTTGCTATTGACCCGGTGTCCTGGTTCGGAACATTGTCAGCCCTATTGAACGGTACGATCTGAACCCGAAGCTGATTGATCAGTGACGGGCTGTAAGTGTGCGCCCAGCTCGTCAGAATGCTGTAGTCCCGGGTGACGAGACTCGCTCCGTCAACAAAACTTTGCGCCCCGAACAGACCGTGAGAAAGCTCAAACCGAAAATTCAGCGAATTGCTGGCGTTTGGCTGATAGTCAACCCGGCTCACCAGGGTGTGAGTCTTAGTTAGATTGTCGTACGCTCCGTCGTCGCGCTGCATTAGCTTGAGCAAGTTCGGATCGTTTTGCGGCACGAGCGACTGTCTCAACTGCTGTGCGGCATTCACTAGCGTCGCACTGCCAGAACTAGCTAACTGGTTTAGGTATGACTGTTGTGCCAGAGCCGTTGAGGTGCTTGCGTTGATCCCCAGCGCCGAAGGGCTGTTCAGAAGGAAATTGAATGCCCCTAAATCGGACTTCACATACTCATACGAGGTGAAGAAAAAGAGTTTATTCTTCATGATAGGCCCGCCAATCGTGCCTCCGGTAATAAGGTTTTGTTGGTACAGCTCTTTACCGTCTCTGAGCTGATCTATGAAGTTATTTGCCTGGGTAAACTTGTCTCTGAAGTACCCGTAGGCGCTTCCATGAAGCTTGTTTGTGCCACTCTTGGTGACGATGTTGACAGAGCTCCCTACCGTGAATCCATACTCGGCGGCGAAAGCATTTCGGTTTACCTGGAACTCTTGAATGGAATCTACAGGTATGAAAACCCTGTACTGCCCGGAACCGTACTCATTCTCGCCGCCATCGATCGTGGACAGGTTATTGCGCCCGTTGCTGCCCCCGATCGAAAACCCGGTGGTGGCGAAGCCGGTGAACCCAGGTTGTTGCGAGCGTGTGGCCTCCGCGTTAGTTACACCGGGCAGCGAGAAAACCGCCGCCGTCATGTTGCGGTTTATATTGGGCAGATTCTCTACCTGCGCCTGATTTATTGTGTTTGCCTGTTGAGTCTGTTCGACCTGAATCAAAGGCGCTTCGGTCGTAATGTCTACCACGTTGGTAATGGCGCCAACCTGGAGACTGAAGTCGTAGACAAGACTCTGACCTACTGTCAACTCGACGTTGGCAACACTCTTGGCAAACCCCTGCGCCTCTACCTGAACCTGGTAGTCGCCAGGTTGAAGAAGCGGAATCCGAAACGTTCCGTCAGCGCCCGTTCTCGCGATTTTGCTTATACCCTTGTCAGTGCTGGTGACCGTGACGGTCGCCCCAGGAATAGCCGCGCTGTTCGGATCGGTGACTGTTCCCTTGATTGTCGCCGATGAAACGTCCACCTGCCCGAGCGTTGAAAGGCTCCCGGCGAAAGCGAACGCGATACTGAAACCCATAAGCAGAATGGTCTTTTTCATAAGTAGCCTCCGGAAAGTTGATCAGTGTTCGTTGGTCGCGCGAGAACCAGCTCGACAGGCGATCTGGAACTGCCCGGCTTCTTGATCATGTGACTCTCTGAGCGCGCTTCGACAGTTGAGCGAAACGAGCCTGGCCTGGAACTAAGATGGGCCGCAAACAGGACTCCGGAATCAGTCAAGACCGAGTCCCGATCTCTGCCGCCTCCTCTTTCCTTCCTGTTGCTCGAACCGTTCTCGATGAACGTCTGTCTGACCCGTAGGATCTTCTGCGCTAACGCATAAACCTGCCAGATTGAATTCTGGCTTTTAGGTATGCCAGCTATGAACAGCCCGAAGGCATGTATTCCAATCGCGTGTCACTGCTCAACAACTCCGCCGCAAGGCGCCGCCCGTCAGGTTCGACGCTTTGATACTGCCGTACGTCGCATGCCTCGCAAGAATATCTCAGTGAACTCCTTTGCTGTTTCCTCCTGGGTAAGCGTTATGAAGTCCACTTCGGAAAAGTGCAGGCAAACGGCATGGTGATAGACTGAACCGAGGAAAGCTAGCACCGCGATATCAGGGTCACAACGATTAAAGGCTCGCTCGCGTTGCCGCGTTTTTATGTAGTTGCGGAGAAATCTGAAGAGCGGGCAAAGCTGCGACTCACGATATTTTTGCGCAAGCTCATGACCTTCGAGGGAAGAATAAAGCCTCAGAGATAAGAAATCAGAATCTCGTTCGTAGTGCGCGAGAATGTTCCTGGCGGTGAATAGAAAGAGCCCGGCGTCGTCGCGCCGGTCAGCAAACTCGGCGAGTTCAACTAACCAACTGGTGATTCCGGCCTCGTTCGACTTGACCTCCAGGATAGCCGCGTATAGCTCCTGCTTGCTGGCAAAATGTCGGAAGATTGTAACTTCGTTGACTCCCGCGGCAAGCGCGATCTCTCTTGTGGTGGTTCCTCGAAAACCTTTTTGCGCAAATAGGCGTATCGCGGTCTTGAGAATCTGCTGGCGTATCTCGCCGCCGGGCGCAGTCTCGGCCACCTTACCAACGCTGCCCACTGTCCGCACGCGTTTCGGTGCCCTTCTCGACATTGTCTCTGCTCCCTCCGGAACGAACGTAAGCAGGTACTTGCTTGCAGTGGCCGCGATTGTATTAACTCGGGTGAGGCTTGTCAACAGTCAAGTGTGAGTTTTGTCAAATTGTGAGTTCGGGAAATACCGCATCTCGATCGCCGGCGCTTCGCATGCGTTGACTAGCCTTCCTCGAACCAGGACTCGGCTTCTCGTCCGTCGACAATTAACGCCGAACCGCCCCACCTTATCAGAGCCGTCCAATTGCCGACCCCTTCCTCCTTCTGGTCGAACGTTCGGATGCACCATGCTTGCGTTCCAACATTGGACTGTGGTTTAAGAATTGGTCGTGCTTAACACAATTCGACTGTCGCGTCTCAGAGATAAAGCCGATCATCGATCCGACCACCGCAGAAGGTGATACTCGGAAGGAGTGGTTGATGGCAGAACAACGCAGCCCGGGGACGTGGCGAGTGCCCGGCTTTCTGGAAAGTCAGAACGGACGCTTGACCATCGACGGCGTTGACGCGGTGACCCTTGCCGAGCGACACGGCACGCCCCTCTATGTGTTCTCCGAGAAGCGGATCGCTGACAACATCCGGAAACTGCGCGGCGCCGTTGAGTCGGTACACTCGCAAGTCAAGATATGCTACGCCTCAAAAGCCAACTCGAACATGGCGGTTCTGGATGCGGTGCGTCGTGCGGGAGGCGATATCGAAGTCAACTCAGGGGGCGAGCTGTTCAAGGCTGAGCAGATTGGGTTCCGACCCGATCAAATAGTGTTTAACGGAGTCTCGAAGACCGATCAAGAGATTCGCGACGCAATCGACTACGGGATACTCGCCATCAACATCGACTCGCTTTACGAACTGGATCAAGTCAAGCGAGTTGCGGGGTCGACGGGCAGCCGAGCCAACGTTGCAGTTCGCATTGTGCCCGAGATCATCACTCGCTCACACATCGGGCTTCAGACCGGATTGCTCTCCTCGAAGTTCGGCCTCTCGCCTTCGCAGATCGATGAAGCTTTCAAGCGCGCGCTTGCAGCCCAGGACCAGATCAACCTCGCGGGCGTCCATATCCACGTAGGCTCACAGACGCCGGACTCTCACCCGTTTTCTCTCGCATTTGCTGAGATGTGGAAGTTCCTTGCCGGGCTTTACAAGAGAACCGGTCATCGGCTCAGTCACATAAACATCGGAGGCGGGCTGCCAGTGAACTATCTATCGGACACGCCCATGGCCCTGGACATCGAGGAGCGCGAGCGGCAGATGCTCCGGGCGGAATTGGACCCGCAACAAGTCCTGAAGGCGGCTCTCGCGGAGGCTCGAGTAGAGGATGACGCGGGATTGCTCGAAGGGTTGACGATAGTGTTCGAGCCGGGACGCCGAATCGTTGGCGACTCGGGGCTCTTGCTTACGCGTGTCTGCAATATGAAAGAACGTCCAGAGACCGGCGACACCTGGCTTCTGACTGACGCAGGCTACTCGTTGGCGCTTTCGATGGCGATGTACAAATGGTACTACCATCTGATTTCGGCCTCGCGCCCGGATGCTGATCATGCAACCGCTTACAAGGCCGCCGGGCCCTTATGCGACTCTGGCGATGTTTACTTTGATCTCGAGCGAGGAACCAGGCTTCCAAGTTATCGATTGCTCCCTGATGGCACGGCGGTGGGTGATGTGCTTGCGCTGTTGAACACCGGAGCATACGCGCTGGATCAGGCTTCGCAATACAATGGCCGCCCTATACCGGCGGTTGTGATGGTGACAGAATCAAACGAGGTCAAGGTCATTCGCCGGCGTGAGACTTATGAGGATTTGTATTCGAAGGACCGATGGTGATGCGACTAAGCCGCGATCTCTGCTACCGAGCGACCCTCGGAGATACGAAAAAGCCATTGAGTCCTGCGGTCTCTACATCGGGTCGGTGATCGAACCCATAAACAGCAATGTTCCCGTCTTGTTGTCCCTGATCGCACAGAAGAACGGATGATCGACGATCATTCGAAAAGTCTTCTGCGGTCGCATCGCTGAGGTTGCCCGCATCTCAACAGAGGTAACCGCAGCGGCTTCGGTTCCCTCTTCGTTCACTTCGGCAAAGGTCTTATGTTTGACCCGGCTGATAAATGCGCTCTGGGGTTTCGACGTAATTCCGCTAAAGTCAGCCCGGTCCGGATCAAAGGCGACTCTCATTCCGAGAGTCTTCAGTACGTCGTTGAGCCCGATTTCGTATTCAATTTTGAATCGAGGCAAGGCAATCTCGCCTTTTGTTTCGGTGAACTGTCCCATCCACGAATCCCAGTTAGCCGCGGTCAGCGTCGGTTGAAACCCATCGAGGCTGGCGCTCTGCGCCGGCAGGAAGATGTACATGCTTACGCGCCCGCCTCCGTAAGGCAGACTCGCTGCCTGAAAGTTCTTGCCTTCGTAATAGCTGTACGTGCCCGACTGATGCATCGTCGGGTGACGCTTCTGGTTGCCCGCCCCAGTTGTGAACGGATCTTCCGTGGTCTTCGACTTGTCGAACTCGGCCGTCCACGCTCCCTTGAAGTAAATCGCGTTGATCAGGAAGAGAATCGGCTGCGCGTCGATTTGGTCGACGATCTTGTCGATCTTACCTTTGGTCTTCTGGGCCACCCACGAGTTGATCGTCGCCGGAGCGCCAGGGTCTCCGAAGTCGAGTGCGGTAACTTCTGCACCGTAGAACTGTTTGTTCCTCTGAATGAAGTCCGGGTTGAAGGTTATGCCCTTCCTGGCCCACAACGAGTTCGCAATGCTGAGCTGAACTTTAGGGTCCGAACTCTCGAGAGCAGCTTTTAGCTCGGCGTAGGCGCGATTCAGCTCCGAGTGACTCATCCCCTTGACTTCGAGCGCCTCTTCCATACCCTGTTTGGTCTCGCCTACCGCGCCGATGTAAGTCATCGCCAATGCTAGCCCAACGCTCGCCGGTGAGATAAAGATGTTCTTACGGGCATCCTGTTTCGCGACTTGTGCGAATAGCTTGAAGCCGAATCGCGTGTTGGCCGAAACAAGGCGGCTATCGATGCTATCGCTGAGTAGTTTCTTGTCTTGGTCGCTCATAACTGCGTTATTGTTCGAAGGGTGATTGCTGTCCGCCACGCTCGAATCAGTGTCACTCGAGCATCCGATTAGCGTGAGCGCAACCAAAACCGCTAGTCCTCGGCCAATGCTGGCGCTTAGCGAACCTTGACTGTTCATTCTATTCCTTCCTCTTTTGTTCTGCGATCCAGGCATTGATCCGGCTCTCCAGCAAATCGAGCGGCAAAGGGCCGTCATCAAGCACCGCGTTATGAAATCTTCTAACGTCGAATCGCCCTCCGAGTTCCCGCGTTGCGTTTGCCCGAAGCGCTATTGATCATTTTTCGGACGGCCGAGGCTTCCTTTTGAAAACGTGAGCGTGAACTTTGCGAGCTTTCAATTTGGCGCCGTCAAACTTTGTGGCTATTCGGGCCTGCACTCGGTTAGCCCTGAGCTTCGCCCTATCGAACTGACTACTTATCCTGGGAAACCGCTTCCTGATTCGATGAAGCAAACGAGCCGCCCACGGTGAAACGCTTGATAGTAGGGACAAATTACAAAGCGCGCGTTCTATTTGCGAGGCCCCCGGCGATGCGTCGTATCCCCTCTTCGATCAGCGACGTTTCAATTGAAAATGACAATCTCAAGAAACCCTCCCCTTCTGCGCCGAACGCGGAGCCGGGCACCGTTATTACTCGCTCGGCGAGTAACGACATCGCCGTGTCCATCGACGGACCGTAGCGCGACACGTCGAGCATGATGTAGTACGCACCCTCTCCCTGCACATACGGAAGCTGGAGCTCGCTGTCTATCGCTCGCGCCATTACTTCACCGCGCCGGTTCAGCTCGTCACGCATCGCGGCGGTTTCGCGGCGGCCTTCCTCGCCGAATGCAGCAAGCGACGCTTTTTGCGTCACCGCCGAGGCGCAGGTCGAGACATATTGATGCATAACCGTCACGTGTCGAATCACGTCTTCTGGTCCAACCGCCCAGCCTAACCGCCATCCGGTCATGCTCATCATTTTTGAGAGGCCCGAAACGATGATCGTTCTCTCGTAGAACTCCGAGATCGTCGCTGGCGGCTCGCCGACGTAAAGGTCGCGATAGATCTCATCGGCCAGCACGTACGCGTTTGTCCGCACGAGCCGGTCGGCGATGAATCGCAGATCATTTCGCGAGATCACCCGGCTGGTCGGATTCGAGGGCGAGTTGATGACCACCAGCTTTGTCTTGCCGGTTACCGCTCGCTCAAAACTGTCGCGATCGAACACGAACCGACCACGTGCCGGGGTCGCGTAATAGTGCACCTCGGCGCCCGCAATCTCCGCGATCGCCGGATAAGCGATGTAGCCCGGATCGGGCAACAGCGCGTCATCATCCGGTCCGAGAATCGTCATCATCACCGCGTACAGGGCTTCTTCCGCACCGGTCGTAACGCAGACAGACTCAAAGGCGTACGGCGACGCTACTCCGTCGCTGTGATACTCGGCGATCTTCTCACGTAGTGGTTGAATACCCGCGTTGGTTGTGTAACCGATTCGTTCTTCCTGAATGACTCGAATGGCTTCGCGGCGGACAACTTGCGGCGTCGGAAAATCCGGCTCACCAAGGCCTAGATTGATAGAGCCGGAAGGCGCACTGTCGTAGAGCACCCGAGTGGCGCTCTTGCGAATGTGTTTTAGGCGTTCTGCAGGTGTGAACATATGCAAGGAATCAAGGATCAAAAGTCTGGAACACAAAGCAGGGTCACAGGTTTGGAAGAAGGACTTGCCTCTGCTCTTGTGCCTATGCTGAACCAATCACACTGGGGCACGCCAGTTCTTCTGCCGCACCTATCGCAAATAATCCTCAAGCCTCACCGAGGCATCCGTCTTCTCATCCCTGTATTTCACAATGATCGGCATGTAAATCGAGAGGCCCAGCTCGGGACCCCGGCCTTTAGTGATCGCACGCGAACCGGCGACGACAACCGCTCCTGCAGGAATCTCGAGCGGCGCGTCCTCAGTCTTGCGATAAAACCGATCATTCACCAGATCGTAAACCGGCGTGCCGCCGGTCAAGATTGTCCCGGATGCAAGCACCACCCGTTCGCGAACGATAGTGCCTTCGTACACACCGCAATTGCCGCCTACCAGCACATCGTCTTCGATGATAACGGGCAGCTGGCCGATTGGTTCGAGCACGCCGCCGATCTGAGCAGCCGCGGACAGATGAACTCGTTTGCCGATCTGTGCACAGGAGCCGACAAGCGCGTGTGAATCGATCATTGTTCCGTCATCGACGTATGCGCCCACATTGACGAACATTGGCGGCATGCAAGTGACGCCCCTCCCGATGTAACAGCCGTCCCGAATCGAAGAGCCGCCGGGTACGATTCGCACACCGTCGGTGGCCACCAACCGGCGAAGGGGGTAGGTGTCCTTGTCATAGAACCGAAACTGATTGTTGATTGAAAAGTTTTCGATCCGTCCCAACCTGAAGCCGAGGAGGATGCCCCGTTTCACCCACGAGTTGACCCTCCAGTGGCCGTCGATCTTATCGGCAGCGCGCACCTCACCGGAGTTGAGCTTCGATTTGAACTCACCAAACAATTCGCGGTGTTCGTCGGTGAATTCAGCGGGAGGATTCTCAAAGAGCCCTTGAATTTTTTCCGCCAACTCCATAAGCAGGGGACCTCACCACCAAGACACGAAATAACATGGAATATCCACTGGCTTTGGTCTGTTCGTTCGTTTGTGTACAGCTTCCGGACTAGATCAGCTTCAGCTCAATCAGCACTTCGCGCAGCTTCTCCTTCGTCTCAGCCTTCACCGGCACCATTGGCAAGCGGTACAGCTCTTTGATCTTGCCCATCATCGCAAGAGCCGCTTTCACCGGACCGGGGCTTGTCTCGATGAAGTTGGCTTTCATCAATGGAAACAGCTCGCGGTTCAAGAGTCGCGCTTCGTCCCAGTTGTTCTCCAGACACGCTCGGGTAAGCGCAGTCATCTTGCCTGGTATTTCGTTCGCCGCAACCGAGATCAATCCCACTCCCCCAACCGCTATCAGAGGAAGAGTCATCGAGTCATCACCTGACAGCACTTTGAACTGCGCAGGCACGCGGGTGATGATCTCGGCGATCTGCGAGATGTCGCCCGACGCTTCCTTCACCCCGATAATATTCGATATCTTTGCCAGTCGCACTATTGTGTCCGGCAGGATGTTGACATTGGTTCGCGACGGTACGTTGTAGAGGATTATCGGCAGCCGGGTAGATTCGGCTACTGCTTTGAAATGTTGATGGAGCCCTTCTTGAGTTGGTTTGTTGTAATACGGCGTGACCGAGAGCAAACCGTCGACGCCGAGTTGCTCCCAGTCGCGCGCGAGCTTGATGACGTGCGCGGTGTTGTTGCCGCCAGCTCCAGCTATCACCGGCACTCGGCCGCGCGCTTCTTCGAGGACTATCTGTACTACCCGGCGCTGCTCGTCATCGCTGAGAGTCACGCTCTCGCCAGTGGTGCCGCACGGCACCAGAAACTCAATCCCGGCGGTGATCTGAAACTCCACGAACCGGCGCAGCGCGCCTTCGTCGAGCGACAGATCTTCTCGAAACGGCGTGACCAACGCCGTCCCGCAACCTCTCAAGCTTGAAATGTCAGCCATTCTGCCTCAAGCGCAATGAGCACAGCTTTCTTCGTCCGTACACTCTCTGACTCAGAACTGCAACGCCGGCACCTTGAATCGGGTCTGATCGCTTACGGTTCGCTGCGCAAGCGCTCTTCGATGATCTCCGAGAACTCGTAAAACCCCTTGCGCTGATAGATCCATTTTGAAGCGAGGAGCGCGCCCTCCACGAACCCAGCGCGGCTCCGTGCGGTGTGAGCGAGTATCAGCGTGTCAGCCTCGGAGTCAAACCCAACTACGTGCCTGCCCGGTATGTAGCCGGCCCGTGTGCTCGACGTCGGCACTTCGCGATTGTATTGCGACTCGACTATACGCTTCAGAAAAACCGCGGTGCCCGACGGCGCGTCCTTCTTGAACTTATGATGCGCCTCTTCGATAAACGGATCGTAAGAGGAAAAGCGGCTGAACAACTCGGCGGTGTACTGGGTGATCTTGAACATCAGGTTTACGCCGACGCTGAAGTTAGATCCGTAGACCAGTCCGAT